>NZ_JAELTI010000008.1 GCF_016428755.1 Allobosea sp. ASV33 | reverse complement strand
CTATATCGAGCGCACGATGAATTTCGGCCTGTCGCGCGAGGAGCTGCAGTCGGGCCGTCCGATCATCGGCATCGCGCAGACCGGCTCCGACATCGCGCCTTGCAACCGCCACCATATCGAGCTGGCCTCGCGCGTCCGCGACGGCATCCGCGAGATGGGCGGCGTGCCCTTCGAGTTCCCGATCCATCCGATCCAGGAAACCTGCAAGCGGCCGACCGCGGCGCTCGACCGCAACCTGCAATATCTCTCGCTGGTCGAGATCCTCTACGGCTATCCGCTCGACGGCGTCGTGCTGACGACGGGCTGCGACAAGACCACGCCGGCCCAGATCATGGCGGCCGCGACGGTCGATATCCCCGCGATCGCGCTGCCGGGCGGGCCGATGCTGAACGGCTCCTTTCGCGGCGAGCGCACCGGCTCCGGCACGATCGTCTGGAAGGCGCGCCAGATGATGGCGGCCGGCGAGATCGACTATAAAGGCTTCGTCGACCTCGTCGCTTCGTCCGCGCCGTCCGCCGGCCATTGCAACACGATGGGCACGGCCTCGACGATGAATTCCCTGGCCGAGGCCATGGGCATGACGCTGCCCGGCGCCGCCGCGATCCCTGCGCCTTATCGCGACCGCTACGAGATGGCCTATCTCACCGGCAAGCGCATCGTCGAGATGGTCTGGGAGAACCTGATCCCCTCGAAGATCCTGACCCGCGAGGCCTTCGAGAACACCATCGTCATCAACTCGGCGATCGGCGGCTCGACCAATGCGCCCGTCCATGTCAACGCCATCGCCAAGCATATCGGCGTCAAGCTCGACAACGAGGACTGGACCAAGATCGGCTACGACATCCCGCTGCTGGTCAACCTGCAGCCGGCCGGCGAATATCTCGGCGAGGATTATTACCGCGCCGGCGGCCTGCCCGCCGTGATCGCGGAGCTGATCGAGAAGGGCAAGCTCAAGCCCGCGATCACCGCCAACGGCAAGACGCTCGAAGAGAACTGCAAGGGCGCCTTCTCGATCGCCCGCGAGGTGATCAAGAGCTACGACCAGCCGATGAAGGCGCAGTCGGGCTTCCTCAACCTCTCCGGCAACCTGTTCGATTCCGCGATCATGAAGACCAGCGTGATCACGCCGGAATTCCGCCAGCGCTATCTGGAGAATCCGAAGGACCCGATGGCCTTCGAGGGCCGCGCCATCGTCTTCGACGGGCCGGAAGATTATCACCACCGCATCGACGATCCCGCGCTCGCCATCGACGAGCACTGCATCCTGTTCATCCGCGGCGTCGGGCCGATCGGTTATCCCGGTGCAGCCGAGGTCGTGAACATGCGGCCGCCGGATTACCTGATCAAGAAGGGCATCACGGCGCTGGCCTGCGTCGGCGACGGCCGTCAGTCCGGCACCTCGGGCTCGCCCTCGATCCTCAACGCCTCGCCGGAAGCGGCGACCGGCGGCGGACTCGCCATGCTCAAGATGGGCGACAAGGTCCGCATCGACCTGAAGAAGCGCACCGCCAACATCCTGATCTCGGATGAGGAACTGGCGGAGCGCAAGGCGGCGTTCAAGGCGTCGGGCGGCTACAAGTATCCGAAGAGCCAGACGCCCTGGCAGGAGATCCAGCGCAAGATCGTCGACGAGCTCTCCGAGGGCATGGTCCTCAAGCCGGCGGTCAAGTACCAGAAGATCCACAAGAAGTTCGGCATTCCGCGCGATAACCACTGAGCGGTTTGCCGCGTTCGAAGGGTGTCATCCCGTGCGCGCTGCGGCATGCCAATGCCGCGGCGCAGACACGGGACCGTCACCCGGAAAAGGCGCCTTCTCGTCGCGGCGATGGGCGCCTTCTCGTCGCGCGGTCCCGCATCTGCGCAGCGGCACTTTGCGCCGCAGCGCGTGCGGGATGACACATTTCATCGGCGCGCTCACCACCCGCTCCGCTCCCCACGCCATTCCGCCCGCGCATCGGCGTTCGCTGCGCGACGCGCGGCCTTCGGGGCTGACAAACGGTACGACCCTCGACACTATGGCAGCCATTCGTTCCGCTACCATTTGAAACGATTTAAAAATGGCACAGAGCCCGCAGGTCGAAGCCTTCCGCAAGCTCCACGAGGCGGGCTGCTTCGTGATGCCTAACCCTTGGGATTTCGGCTCGGCGCGCTGGCTGCGCGGGCAGGGTTTCAAGGCGCTGGCGACGACCAGCGCGGGCTATGCCTTCACGCAGGGGCGCGCCGACCAGGACGTGCCGCGCGACATGATGCTGGCTCATATCGCCGAGATCGTGAAGGCGGTGCCTGATCTGCCGGTGAACGCCGATTTCGAGAACGGCTATGCCGATACGCCCGATGGCGTCGCCGCCAACGTCAAGCTCTGCATCGCGACCGGCGTCGCGGGCTTGTCGATCGAGGATGCGACCGGGCGCCAGGACGAGCCGCTCTATCCGTTCGAGCTCGCGGTCGAGCGGATCAAGGCGGCGCGCAAGGCCATCGACGAGACCGGCTCAGGCGTCGTGCTGACGGCGCGCGCCGAGTGCTTCCTGACAGGTCATGCCGAGCCGCTGAAGGAATCGGTGCGGCGGATCGAGGCCTATGCCGCCGCCGGTGCCGACGTGCTCTATGCCCCCGGCCCGAAGACCCCGGCCGATATCGGGGCCATCGTCGCCGCGGCCGGCGGCAGGCCGGTGAATACGCTGATCTATGGCGATTTCGGGCTTTCGGTTGCGGATATCGCGGCGACCGGTACGCGCCGCATCTCGATCGGCGGCGCGCTCGCACGCGCGGCCTGGTCGGCCTTCATCGAGGCGACGCGGCTGATCGCGGACGAGGGCAGCTTCAAGGGCTTCGCCGGCAACGGCGCCTCTGCGCCGCTGAACCCGTTCTTCACGGCGGATCTGAAGGCGCGCTCGTGAGCCAGACCCTGCTCATCGCCCCGGCCTGGCTCGGGAATAGCGGCCTCTGGACGATCGACGCGAAAGGCCGGCGCAAGGCCATCGATGCGGAGGATGCCGGCTTGTCCGACGATCTCGCGGACCGGCTGGAAGCCTGGATGGACGCGTTCGACGCGATCTATGAAGAGGATGACGAGGCGCGCTCGCGCTTTCCCGACGCTGTCGAACAACTGGCCTGGGAAGCCGAGGGCGCGGCCATCGTCGAGGCGATCCGCGGGGAATTGGGCGCCGGGTGGACGGTCACCGCCGATCTCAGTGGCTGGCAGGAGATGACGAAGCCATGATGCCGATGATCGCACCGCCCGCTCAGTCCACGCTCCCAGCGGACTGGAAGGCGCCGCCGTTCCCGCCGGCCAAGGTTCTGGAAGGCCAGTATTGCCGGCTGGAGCCGCTCGATGTCGCCAAGCATATCGACGACATCTGGGCGTCCGATGTCGGGCGCGACGATGTCTGGGACTGGCTGCCGGCCGCGCCGCCGCAAAGCAAGGACGAATACCGCGCGCTGCTCGATTCGATGGTGGCCAAGGCCGGCATCGTGCCGCTGGCCGTGATCGACAAGGCCGACGGCAAGGCCAAGGGCCATCTCTGGATCATGGAGATCCGGCCCGAGCACGGCGTCTTCGAGGTCGGCTGGATCACCTATTCGCCGGCCCTGCAGCGGACGCGGGCGGCGACCGAGGCGATCTATCTCGTCGGCGATTACGGCTTCTCGCTCGGCTATCGGCGCTACGAGTGGAAGTGCAACAACCGGAACGAGCCCTCCAAGCGTGCCGCGCTGCGCTTCGGCTTCCTGTACGAGGGCCTGTTCCGCCAGCACATGGTGGTGAAGGGCGCCAATCGCGACACCGCCTGGTTCTCGATCCTCGACGGCGAATGGCCGGTGCGAGCCCAGGCCTTCCGGCGCTGGCTGGCGCCGTCGAATTTCGACGCGCAAGGCCAGCAGAGGCTTTCGCTCGCCGCCTTCAACCAGACGGGCGGCCATGCCGGCGCCGTCGCGCTACGCCGGGCCGGGCTTGCCGATATCCCGGCGATCCTCGCCCTCAAGAACGCCGCCTATACGCCGAACGAGAGCATCATTGGCGTGCCCTCCCTGCCGCGCATCGCGGATTACACGCAGGTCGTCGCCGAGCACGAGGTCTGGCTTGCGGAAGGCGAGGGCGGCGAGCTCGAAGCCGCGCTGGTGCTCGATATCGAGCCCGAGGATTTCACGATCTGGAGCGTCGCCGTCGCGCCCGAGGCCGGTGGGCGCAAGCTTGGCGCCGCGCTGATGGGTTTCGCGGACGAGCGGGCGCAGGCGCTCGGCTACGGTTCCGTGCATCTCTACACCCACGCCAAGCTGACCCAGCGCATCGGCTGGTACGAGCGGCTGGGCTTCGCCATCACGCATCATGAGGACATGGCCGACCGGCGGCTGACCCATATGCGCAAGACCTTCGCAAAAGCCGGGCAATAAAAGGAAACGAGCATGGCAGGACGTTTGAAGGGCAAGGTCGCGGTCGTCACCGCCGCGGGGCAGGGGATCGGCCGGGCCATCGCCGAGGCCTTCGTCGCCGAGGGCGCCACCGTCTGGGCGACCGACAAGGACGTTGCCCTGCTGGAAGGCATTCCGAAGGCGAAGAAGCGCAAGCTCGACGTTCTCTCGTCCAAGGCGGTCAATGCCTTCGCCGAGAAGGTCGGGCCCGTCGATATCCTCGTGAACGCCGCCGGCTTCGTCCATCACGGCACGGTGCTCGACACGGACGACAAGGCCTGGGATTTTTCCTTCGACCTCAACGTCAAATCGATGCACCGCACGATCCAGGCCTTCCTGCCCGCCATGCTGGCGAAGGGCTCGGGCTCGATCGTCAACATTGCGTCCGGTGCCGGCTCGGTGCGCGGCATCCCGAACCGCTACGCCTATGGCGCGACCAAGGCGGCGGTGATCGGCCTGACCAAGGCTGTCGCGGCCGACTACATCAAGAAGGGCGTGCGCGCGAACGCGATCTGCCCGGGCACGATCCAGTCGCCCTCGCTCGACCAGCGCATCAAGGACCTCGCCCAGGCGACGAAGACGACGGAAGCCGCCGCAAGGCAGGCCTTCATCGATCGCCAGCCCATGGGCCGGCTCGGCACGGCCGAGGAGATCGCGGCACTTGCCGTCTACCTCGCGGCTGACGAGTCCAGCTACACCACCGGCCAGATCCATTTGGCGGATGGCGGCTTCGCGCTCTGAGGCGAGCGTCGTTTGCCTTGGCCGTCGATCATCCCGGGTCCGGCCCGGGATGATCGATGCGGCTCTCCTTTGAGATGAATGCGCTTCAAAGCGCGCAACCCGAACCCTCAGGACAGATCCGATGCATATTCTCGTTCTCGGCGGCGCCGGCATGGTCGGGCGCAAGTTCATCGAGCGGCTGGCACGCGACGGCCATCTCGGCGGCAAGCCGGTGACGCGCGTAACGGCGCAGGACGTCGTGGTGGCCTCGCCGCCGCCGGCCGCGCCCTTCGATTTCGAGGCGGTGGTCTCCGATCTCTCGATCCACGGTGAATCCGAGAAGCTGATCGCGACGCGGCCCGAGCTCATCATCCATCTCGCGGCGGTGGTCTCGGGCGAGGCCGAGGCGGATTTCGACAAGGGCTACCGGATCAATCTCGACGGCACGCGCTATCTCTTCGAGGCGATCCGCCATGCGGAAGGCTACAAGCCGCGCGTGGTCTTCACCTCCTCGGTCGCGGTGTTCGGCGCGCCCTTCCACGACAAGATCGAGGACGAGTTCTTCACCACGCCACTGACCAGCTACGGTACGCAGAAGGCGATCGGCGAATTGCTGCTCTGCGATTATTCGCGGCGCGGCTTCTTCGACGGCGTCGGCATCCGCCTGCCGACGATCTGCGTGCGGCCGGGCAAGCCGAACAAGGCCGCCTCGGGGTTCTTCTCCAACATCATCCGCGAGCCGCTGAACGGCGAGGAGGCGGTGCTGCCGGTCTCGGACCAGGTGCGCCACTGGCATGCCAGCCCGCGCTCGGCGGTCGGCTTCCTCATCCACGCCGCGACGATGGATACCGCTGCCATCGGCCCGCGCCGGGCGCTGACCATGCCGGGCTATTCCTGCACCGTCGCCGAGCAGATCGAGGCCTTGCGCAAGGTCGCCGGCGAGAACGTGGTGAAGCGGATCAAGCGCGTGCCCGACCCGGTGATCGACGGGATCGTCGCGGGCTGGCCGCGCAACTTCAACCCGCAGCGGTCGCTGGCGCTCGGCTTCAAGGCGGAGTCGAGCTTCGAGGAGATCATCCGCGTGCATATCGATGACGAGCTTCACGGCACATTCGTGAAGTGAGGTCGCAAAAAGGGCGGCTCCTGCGGCCGCCCTTTTCGTATCGTCAGGATTCGTTGAAACCCGAGCCGGGCGCTGACGTCTGCATGACGGCCGGTTGCGCCTCGCTAGTCTGGACCTGGTTCCGGCCGCCTCCCTTGGCCTGGTAGAGATAGTCGTCGGCGATGCGCAGCATGTCCTTGAAATGCTCGCGCGCGATATTTCCCTCGTGCACGCCGAAGCTCGCGGTGACGCGCCGCCCCCGGATCGTTTCGATCTGCAGGGCCGCGATGGCTTCCCGCAAACGCTCGGCGATCTGCAGGGCTTCCTTGAGATTGGTGCCCGGCAGGAAGGCGCAGAATTCCTCGCCGCCCAGCCGCGCTATCAGATCATAGGGGCGAAGCACGCGCTTCGCCGTCTCGGCGATGGCGACGAGAACCTCGTCGCCGGCATCATGGCCGAACGCGTCGTTGATGCGCTTGAAGTGGTCGATATCGAGCACGATCACAGAGAGCGGCCGCTGCTCGCGGCGCGAGCGCGCGATCTCCGCGCCGACAACCTCGGCGAGCCAGCGCCGGTTGCCGAGCCCGGTCAGCGTGTCCGAGAAGGCCTGGCGCTTCAGGCGATTGAGCTTCTCCTCGAGCGTATTGATCAGGGCGCGAACCTCGTCGGTGAGGCGGCCGACATCATCGTTGCGCTGCTTGACGAGGCGGGGGATGCGGCCCTCGACCCGGTAACTCTTGAGCCCGCGCGCGAGCTCGCTGACGGGCAGCAGCAGATGCCGCATCACGACGAAGGCAAAGGCGGTTCCTACGATCGTCGCCAGCAGGATGATGGCCAGGATGGCCTGGGCGCTGATCGCCGCACCGGACGCGACATAGGCCGCGATGGAAAGGATCGGAACGTGGGTCGCAACGAAACAGCCGGCAAAGGCCTGAGCCAGCAATGAAGAACCGATGAATTCTCGAATCCGCGTCGTATTGGCTTTCACAAGGCACACTCCGTTTCCCCCAGAGTGCGCCACGGCTAGCAGCCGGGGTTTTCAGCAAGGATGACCGGTTCCGCTCGCATTTTAACGAAGTTCGGGCTTCCCACAGTGAAAGGGGTGGCGATCATCGACCGCCACCCCTCGGGATCGCTTCGCTTCCGGCGCAAACGCTCAGGCCGGGCAGGGCTCGCCCTGTTCCTGCTGGCGGCGCGGCGGCATGGCGAGCGTCGGCGCGCGCGCCGGCTCCTCATCCGCTTCCGGATCGGGCGCATGAGCCCAGCCGCTGGCGCTCCAGCTCTTCAGGGCCGCCCAGGTCGAACGGTCGAGCCGGAACTGCTCGCAGGGGAACAGCCCGCCGCGCGCCGGCAGCGACTTCAGGAACGAGCCCTCGGAGCGGAAGCCGGACTTCTCCAGCACCCGCCGCGAGGCCGGGTTGATGACGCGGGTGTCGGCCTCGATCGCAGGCAGGTCGATCAGCGAGAACAGGCTGTCGATCAGCCCCTGCACCGCCTCGGTCGCGTAGCCCTTGCCCCAGTGCGGGGTGCCGAGCCAGTAGCCGATGAAGGGCACGCCTGTCGCCTGCTTGTGCGCGCTGACCATGCCGATCAGCTCGTTGGGCTTCGACCGCGGGGTGATGGCCAGCACGAGATGCTCCCCCAGAGTGTTTCCCTTGCGGGCCCCGAAGATGAAGGGCTCGACCGCCTGGGTCGGGTAGGGATGGGGAATCGATGCCGTCATCTCCGCCACCGCCTTTTCACCGGCAAGGCGCAGGATGGCGTTGGCATCGCCCATGCGGGGCCAACGCAGCCAGAGACGCCGGGTCTCGAGCCGGAAGACATCGTCGCGGGTCAGTTCGGGGAACATATCGTCTCTCCGTCGGCGCAAACGAAAAAAGGGAGCTGGGACTTTGATCCCATCTCCCCTTTGCTGACCTTCGGGAGACCCACTTCGGGCCTTTTAACCCTTGATCCGTTCGGTTCGATGGAACCGGCGGATCGAGAGAATTCCCTATCCGCCTTTTACTCTGCGGCCTCTTGGGCCGGGACTACGTTCACGAAAGCTCGGCCGAGTTTCGTCGTGAATCGGACTCGGCCATTCGTCGTCGCAAAGAGGGTATGGTCTTTGCCCATGCCGACATTGGCGCCGGCATGCCACTTGGTGCCGCGCTGACGAATAATGATGTTGCCGGAAACGACCGCCTGGTCGCCGAACTTCTTCACGCCGAGGCGCTTGCTTTCAGAATCACGGCCGTTACGCGACGAGCCGCCTGCCTTTTTGTGAGCCATAACGCCCTACCTCAAAACTTGTCGTGTCTCTCTAACCCGAATCGGCGGCGAAAGCCACCCGTCTCGGATACGAAATGCCGGAGCACCATTCTGTCAGGAGCGACAGCCCGGGACGATCAGTCTCGGCGATGGTGATCCGGCGCGGATGATCTGCGCCGGGAAACCCGGTCTCAGGCTTCGGACGCCTCGTCCTTGGCCTTCTTGGCAGGGGCCTTCTTGGCCGCGGCCTTCTTCGGCTTCTCAGCCTCTTCGCCAGCCTCGGCCTTGGCGGCCTTCGGAGCAGCCTTCGCCTTCACGGCGACCGGGGCATCGGCGACATCGGCCTTCTTCATCTCCGGCTTCTTGCCGCCGGTGAGGATGTCGGTGATGCGGATGACGGTCAACTCGGCGCGGAAGCCACGCTTGCGCTTGGAGTTCTGGCGGCGGCGCTTCTTGAAGGCGATGACCTTCTCGCCACGGGCCTGCTCGACGATCTCACCGACGACGGTGATCTCGGAAAGGGCCTTGGCGTCGAGCGTGGTCTTCTCGCCCTCGGTGAGCATCAGCACCGAGTCGAACGCGACGGTGTCGCCGGCGTTGCCCTCGATCTTGGCAGCGGTGATCTTGTCGTTGGCGGTGACGCGGAACTGCTTCCCGCCGGTCTTGATGACTGCGAACATTTTGTCCTCCATGTTCGGCCCCGTCCTGTCGCGGCTCCCGGTCGGGAGCCCGTGGGACGGCTTTTTGGCAGTCGATTGCGTGGTCTGGCTTGCTCTTGCCGGCATGCGACGCAGCGCACATGCCAAAAGAGATCGGGCGCGGGTTTCCCCACGCCGGACGGTGCTCGATAGTCGCATGGCCGGGCGAGGTCAAGCGAAAGCGGCTGTGAAGAGTGGAATTCTCCTGTCCGGGAGGCTTGCCCCACGGGCGCGGCTTGTGTAACAAGCGCCTCGCTTCGACCGAAGGCGACCGCGGACAGGTGGCAGAGTGGTTGAATGCACCGCACTCGAAATGCGGCATACCTGCAAGGGTATCGGGGGTTCAAATCCCTCCCTGTCCGCCACTCTCTCAGCCTAGCAGGTTGAATGCGCACCGAAGAATCTCGAAGCGGTGGTTGGCACCCCACCATTCACCCCACCGGCAGGTTTTCCTTGAGCTTCATCGACGGCCTGCCCGCGCGAACGGGCGATGCGGTTGATCGATCCTCCCCCGGTCGGCGGTAGCAGGAACTTGTACAGGAGCCTCGATGGCCAAGCGCGCAAAATCCAAAGCTCTCGACGCAGAGTTCACGATGTTCGATGTCCTCTATGAGGACGGCTCCAGAACATCGAATCGCCGCGTTCCGACCGATCTGCTCGGGGGACTCGACGGCGACGAACCTGCTCGCGACGCCATCGCCGAACAGGATCGGATCATCTCCGAAAAATCGGGGAAGCCGCCGCTGGCGATCGCCAGCCTTGCCCGATCGGCAAAGACCGCGGCAGAGCCTGCCAAGGACGATCGAAAGAAGCGCGGCTCCAAATAAGGTAGCGGCTTTTCGGGCATGATCCACGTCGCGATGGCCCGCCTCTGAGGGCGGGTGAGCGGTCGAGCTCGCTCTCAAGCGGGATCCGAGGCGGCCGGGGCGCGTTGCCCGTCAGGGAACGCCCGGGGGCAGCGGCGGCTCCGCATTGAGCAGCGTGATCGTCACCCGCCGGTTCGGCGGGATGTAGGGATTGTCGAGGAAGAGTGGCTCGGTATCGGCGCGCCCCGCCACGGAGGTGAAGCGGTTGCTGGGGAGACCGGCACCCGACAGGATCTCGCGCACCGAGAGCGCGCGCCCGGCGGTCAGGCTCCAGGAATCGACGGTTGGAACCGAGCCCGGGCGGGCGACGGCGGTGTGGCCGGCGACAGACAGCTGGTTGGGCAGCCGGCGCAGGGTGGGCGCGAGCGCCTCCAGCACGAGACGGGTGCGATCGTAGGGCTGGACCGAGCCCTCGGGGAACATGGAGCGGCCGTTATCGTCCACGAGGGATACGTTCAACCCATCCTTCGTCTGCTCGATGACGATATTGCGCGACAGATCGGCGATCTCGGGCATGTTCTGGAGCGCCTGCCGGAGGCTGGCCATGGCGCTGTAATTGGCCTGCATGCTGGCGTTGCGGGGCTTGATTTCACGGTCGCTGGCGCCGCTCGGGCTCGTCGGCCGCGCCTTGTTTTCCTGCCCGGTCGCGTCCCGCGTCGCGTCGCGGGGTTCCGACGTCTTGTTGCCTGCCTTGTCCAGGGCGGTGCCCATCAGGATGCCGCCGGAGCCACTGGAGCCGGCGCTCAGCGCGGAGGTCGGCGCGAAGTATTCTGCCAGGCCGTCCTTCTGCTCCTGCGTCGTCATGCTGATCAGCCACATCAGCAGGAAGAACGCCATCATGGCGGTCACGAAATCCGCATAGGCGATTTTCCAGGCCCCGCCATGGTGCCCGTGAGCGGCCTTCTTGACCTTCTTGATGATGATCGGCTGGATGGGCTTGGTCATCGGGTCTCTGCTTCAGGCCGGCTCGGCGCTAGACGGGGGAATTCGCGGTTGCCGCTTCGACTTCGCTGAAGCTCGGGCGGACTTCGCTCATCAGGGCCTTGCGGGCGAATTCGACCGCCATCACCGGCGGCTGGCCGGCGATATGGGCGAGGAGACCCGCCTTGAGCGACAGGTAGTATTTGGCTTCCGCCTCGAAGGTGCTCTTAAGCGACGCCGCCATGGGCGCGAAGAAACCGTAGGCGACGAAGACGCCGAAGAAGGTACCGACGAGCGCGCCGCCGATCAGATGGCCCAGCACCTCCGGCGGCTCCTTGATCGCCCCCATCGTCTTGATCACGCCGAGCACGGCGGCAACGATGCCGAGCGCCGGCGTTCCGTCGGCGAGCGACTGCATAGCTGTCACGACGCGCTCCTGCTCCTGATGGTGCGTCTCCAGCTCCTCGTCCATGAGAGCGTCGATCTCGTGGACGTTGTTGGCGCCCATCGTCAACATGCGCATGTAGTCGCAGACGAACTCGACCGCATGGTGGTTCTCCGCGAAAGTCGGGAAGGCGTTGAACAGCGTCGACTCGCTGGGGTTTTCGATGTGCTCTTCGACCGCGAGCATGCCCTTCTGCTTCACGAATTTGTATAGCGAGTACTGCATCCCGAGCAGTTCGACATAGCACTCGCGCTTGTACTTGGGGCCCTTCACGATCGTGCCGAGCATGGAGGGCACGGCCTTGAGCACCGGCGCGGGATTGCCGATGACGAAGGCGCCGATCGCCGCACCGAGGATGATGACGAACTCGAAGGGCTGCCACAGGACCTCGAGATGGCCGCCCATCGCCGCGTAGCTGCCGAAGACGCAGACGAAGACGATGATTGTGCCGACGATCAGCCGCATGGTTTGCCATTCCTCGCAACGCAGCAGGTACAAGCCTACGCGAAGCCACTACTTGTCCGAGGAAATGACCGATCAAGGTTAAGGTCGAGTTTATGGCCATTGGCCCGCGGGTTGCCGCGCCTGTCCGGTCGATGAAGGCCGGGCGGAGCCCGCCGGGGATGAGCGCAAGAGGGGTGCGCGATAAAAGCCTTCCTCTCGACCCGGCCGGGAGTCATTCTAGGCGACGCTCGTCATCATGTGTCTCGAAGCCGGGGACGTCTCTCCATGAAGCTGGTTTTCGCAATCGCCTGCTGCGCATGGCTTTCAGGCTGCGCGTCGGGCGGGTTCGGGGAGCCGTCCCGGATCGATCCGATGGCCGGCGATGGCCAAACCTATGTTCCCGGCCTCGGGGGCGGCACGGAGCTGCCTCGCGCGGAAGAGCGCATCACCTCGACATGCACCATGAGAGGGCAGACCGTCGTCTGCCACTAGGACCGTACGGCGATGGCTGCGCTAGCGGCTGCGCCGGCCGATCGTGTCCGTGAGCAGGGCCAGGGCGGCGTCGGCATTCCCCTTCGGGCCTTTCAGGCTGGTCACGACGTAATCGCTGCCGACGATGGCTCCGGCCTGCCACTCGCCGCCCAGCTTCTTTCCCATGATCTCCATGGTCGGCGTCCGCACGGTATAGGCTCTCGCGCCGATGCCGGGCACGGAGCGGAAGCCTTCCCAGCTTTCGAAGCCCCAGCTCTTCAGCTGCAGGGCATTTCCGGCCGGTGCCACGGCGATGCTCATCTTGTTGCCGGTGGCTTCGTCGGACCAGGTGCAGCCTTGGGTTCCGGGTAAGAGGCTCTCTTCGCCCACGCCCACCGACGAGCCGACATAGCCGGCCGCTTCCTTCTGCGTGAACAGCTTGCACAAGGGCGCGTCGGCAGCCTGCGCTTGGCAGAGAGCGCCTGCCAGCAGGAGGGAAGCTCCGAGCAGCGATCTGCGCATGATCCATCCCCTTCGATCCGCGAGTGGATGGCCAGGCTAGCGCGTGCCGCCCCGGCCTGTCCTCATTCCAATGACGGACCCGCTGTTTGGCGCGATCGCATCGGGTCGATCAGGCCGCTACCGGCAGGATGGAGAAGATCGCCTTCCGGCCCGGCGCGATCCGGCCGTGGCTGTGGGAGAGGCCGAGATAGGCCGCCGGTGCGGAACTCGCCATGGCCAAGGCCTCGGCCAAGGTGGCGCCGCCATGGCGGTGTGCGTTGAGGATCGCGGTGTTCATGTCGAGATGAGCGCCGGCGAGCCGGCCTTCGGCATTGACCAGTCGGCCTTCGCTGACCCGGATCGTCTCGCCGAACAGCTCGAAAGCGTCGCGCGGCGAGCCGATCGTCGCCATCGCGTCGGTGACCAGCATCATCCGCCGTGGACCGATGGCGCGGAAGGCCGCTTGGAAGGAGGGCCAGGCGACATGGTGGCCGTCGGCGATGATGCCGGCGGCGAGACCGAGATCCGACATCGCAGCGCCGACCACGCCGGGTTCGCGCGAGCCGAGCTGGGACATGGCATTGAAGAGGTGGGTCGCGCCGGAAAGGCCCTCGGCGTGGCCGCGGGCCATCTCCGCCGCGGTGGCATTGCTATGGCCGGCACAGACCCTGACGCCGCGATCGACCAGGGCGCGGATGAAGCCTTCCGGCACGCATTCGGGCGCCAGCGTCACCAGCGTCGCGCCGGCAGAGCCCAGCGATGCCAGCAGATCGATATCGGACGGTTCCGGCCGCAGCAGATTGGCGAGCGGGTGGGCGCCGTTGCGTGCGGGATTGATGAAGGGGCCTTCGAGATGCACGCCGAGAATGCCCGGCACGCCCTGCGCGATGGCGTCCCGGGTCGCGGCTATCGCGCGGGCGATATCGGCGCGGCTGGCGCTGATCAGCGTCGGCAGCAGGAAGCGCGTGCCGAAGCGGGCATGGGCGGCCGCGATCGTGGCGATGCCCTCGACGGAGAGGCTGTCGTTCAGCATCACGCCGCCGCCGCCATTGACCTGGATGTCGATGAAACCCGGCGCCAGCACGACCTCCTCGGGCAGGGTCTCGACCTGGCAGTCGGGCTTCCCATCGGCTGCGAGGATCGCGCTGACGATGCCGTCCTCGGCGACGACGACCCGGTCGTCCAGGATCTGCGTTCCGTCGAACAGGCGCCTGGCGCGCCAGGCCTGCCGGGTTGCCGCCATCAGAGCGTCTCCGTGACCTTGAGCAGGCCGGGCGGGCTGTCGACGTTGCGGCCGAGCCGGGCGGCTTCCGCTTCGAGCGCACGATAGACCGGGACCAGCAGCGCGACGGCGTCGAGCGCCGGTTCGCCCGGGCCGAGGCCGGGGAGGGTCGGTTGCGGCCCGGAGCCCGAGAAGACCGGGCTGCCCTGCCAGGCCAGCGTCGCCAGCGCGTCCTCGATGCTGTCGGACACCTCGCCGCCGGCATTGAGCCCGAGGATCGGATGCTCGCCGCGGATCGCCGCCTTCGGCCCGTGCAGGACCTCGGCGGCGCTATAGGCGAGAACCGGTACGCCGAGAACCTCGGCTGCCTTGAGGGCCGCCTCGCGGGCGGGGCCGAGGCTGAGCCCGCGCCCGATCACGAAACCGGCGGGGGCGGGAGAGAGGCGCCGCGCCCAGGGCGACCAGTCGAACGCGAGGGCCTGCGACAACCGCTCGGGCGCGGCCTGCGTCGCGGCGGCGAGTGCCTTGTCCTCGGCAAGGGCGGCGACCAGCAGCAGGCCGGCGAGCATGGTGTTGATCACCGTCTTGGTCGCGGCGACGGCGAGCTCGGGGCCGGCGGCGACCGGGATCACATAGCGGCAGGCCCGCGCTGCGGGCGAGTCCGCGTCGTTGACGATGGCGATGGTCTGCGCGCCGGCGGCCGTCGCCTGCTCGGCGGCCGTGACCAGGTCGGGGCTGCGGCCGGATTGCGAGATCAGGATATAGAGCGCTTCCCCAAGGCGCGGGTTCGCGCCATAGCGCGTCACCACCGAGGGGGCGGCGGGCGCGGCGCTGAGGCCGAGGCGCGTTTCGATGAGGTAGCGCAAATGCGTGCCGGCATGGCCGGAGCTGCCGCGACCGCTGACCACCGCATGGCTGATGCTGTTCATGTCGAGTGCCGCTGCGACCCGCGCGATCGTCTCCCACCCCTCATCCAGCAGGCGGGCGGCGGCTTGCGGGATTTCCGCGACCTCGCGCGACATGCGCGAGACCGGCCGGTCGGTAAGGCTCATGATTGCGGCCCCATGGCTTCCCCCTTGAGGGTCGCGACGAAATCGTAGCGGTCGCCGCGATAGGCGGAGACCGTGAACTCGACCGGCTTGCCGTTGGCGAGGAAGGCGCGGCGCTCGATCCGGAGCAGGGCGCTGCCGGGCGGCACGCCGAGGTGTTTGGCCTCGTCGGCGGTGGCGAGGCCGGCATGGATGCGCTGCACGCCATGGGCCGGCACGGCGCCGCGCTGGGCGAGCGCCGCATAGAGCGACATCTCGATCAGATCCGGCGAGGGCAGGATGCTTGCCGGCACCACCGCGCACTCGATCGCCAGGGGCTCGCCATCGGCGGTGCGGACGCGGGTGAGGCGGACGACGCTGTCGCCGGGGCCGAGACCGAGCGCCATCGATTCCTGCGGTTTCGGCCGGGCAATCTCCTTCGACAGCCAGACCGAGCCAGGCCGGCCGCCGCGATTCTCGATATCGGTCGAGAAGCTCGCCAGCACCGAGAGCGGTTGCTCGATGCGCGAGGCGACGAAGGTGCCCGAGCCATGCCGGCGCGAAAGCGTGCCGCTGCGGATGAGCTCGTCGATGGCGTTGCGCACGGTGACGCGGGCATAGCCGGTGAGCTGCGCCAGGTCCCGCTCCGAGGGCACGGCATCGCCCGGCTGGAAGACGTCGCTCTCGATCAGGCGCGACAAGGCGCCGGCAAGCCTGAGATAGCGCGGTGTCGGATCGTCGCCGGCCAGGGCTTGCAGGATCGCCTGCTGCTTGGCCGGCATCGCTTCGAGCGCGGTCCCGGAGGCGGCCTCACGCGGACGCCGCGAGCCGCGTCCGGGAGAGGTCTCGCTCACGGCGCCGCCCTGGATGCGGCCGGGGCCTTGTCCGTCGCCCTGGAGCCGAGATCGACGAAAGCGAGGCGCAGATTGCCGCGGTGGTGGGCGAGCAAGGTCTCGGCGAGGGCGATATCGGCCCCGCTGGCGAGCAGCGCAGCGCGCTTGACGTCGCCACGGGCGCGGTCGAGATGCCGGGCGGCGGCTTCGATGCCGCAGCCGGTGATCATGTCGACCATCTCGGCCGCACGGTGCCTGAGCTTGGCGTTGGTCGCCCGCATATGGACCATCAGCCCGCGATAGACACGGCCCATCCGGATCATCAGCAGGGTCGAGAACAGGTTGAGCACGATCTTCTGCGCGGTGCCCGCCTTCATCCGGGTCGAGCCGGCGACGACCTCCTCTCCGGTCTCGATGAGGATGCCGAGATCGGCGGTGCGCAGCAGGGCCGAGCCGCGGTTGTTGGCGATGCCGAGCGTCAGGGCGCCCCGCGCCTTGGCCTCGCCGATCGCGGCGAGCGTATAGGGCGTGCGGCCGCTGGCGGCGAGGCCGATGACGACGTCGTTGGGACCTATATTAATCCGGCGCATCGCTTCGGTGCCGTCATCGACGGAATCCTCGGCATTCTCGACCGCGTGCAGAATCGCCTCGTCGCCGCCGGCGATGGCGAAGCCGAGGCGCTCTTCCGGCCAGTCGAAGGTGGGGGTCAGTTCCGCGCCGTCCTGCACGCCGATGCGCCCGGAGGTGCCGGCGCCGGCATAGATCAGGCGCCCGCCGGCCTCGAGCCTGGGCACCGCGGCGGCGACGGCCTCGGCGATCGCCGGCAAGGAGGTCGCAATCGCAGCGACCGCCGCGAGTTGGCCCTCGTAGAGCGCCTTCAGGATATCGAGATCGCCCCAGGCATCGAGCTCCTGAAAGCGTGCGCTGACATCTTCCGTCGCCATGAACTGCCTCTTGTGACCAGACCAAATTAAGTCCACTTTAGCCCAGTAGCAAGCCGGAAGCGGACAGGGAAGCCATGACGCAGCCAGAACCGCAGATTTCCCGTCCCGCCCGCCTGACCGCCGCCGTCCCGCCCTTCCTGCTCGGGCTCGTCGGCATCGCCCTGCTCACAGTGATGGACGGCGTCGTGAAGGAGCTTTCGCCGCGCTACAGCGCCTTGCACCTCACCTTCCTGCGTTTCGCGGCGACCGCGGCGATGGGAGCCTTGCTGTTCCTTGTTCTGCGCGCGCCGTTGCCGGACCGCGGCGTCGTCACCGGCAATTTGCTGCGCGGCGTCATGGTCGCTCTGTCGACGCTCGGCTTCTTCTACGGACTTTCCGTTCTGCCGCTGGCGGAGGTCTTCATCATCTCCTTCATCGCGCCGTTGCTGGTCGCGCTGATCGCCATCCCCTTGCTCGGCGAACGGCCGAAGCCGATGGTCTATCTGGCGCTGGCGCTCGGTTTCGCCGGCGTCATGGTCACGGCCGGCGGCTTCAGTATCAAGGCAATCGCGCCGGGCCGGGCGCTCGGGATCGCCGCCGTGCTCGGCTGCGCCGTGGCCTACGCGCTCTCCGTCGTATTGCTGCGCCAGCGGGCGAAGCGCGGCGACCCGCCCCTGACGATCGCGCTATTCCAGTCGGCGATCCCCGCCGCGATCCTCGCCTTGCCCGCGGCCTTGTTCTGGGCGCCGGTCTCATCGGCCGATTGGCCGGCCTTCATCCTGATCGGCGCGCTGGGCCTTGCCGGCCATGTCGCTTTGGCGCTGGCCTTCGCGCGCGGCGAGGCCAGCCGCCTGGTCGCGGTCGAATATACCGGGCTGATCTGGGCGATCATGATCGGCCTCGTCTTCTTCTCGGAGATGCCGACGCCGCAGGCCATGCTCGGCGCCGTCCTGATCATCGGCGCCTGCTGGCTGCTCCGGCGCTAGAGCCTGCCGATTGGACGCGGAACCACCTCGTCATCCCGGGCTTGACCCGGGACGCATCGGAGGGCTCCGGAGCTCTGCGATGGATCCCGGATCTGCGCGGCTTCGCCGCTTGTCCGGGATGACGTCGCGGTTCCTTGGAAACGACCTGAAGCCTAGCCCGGCAGGTTCAGCCGCCCGCCGGTCAAGGGGTAGGGCACACCGGTCGTGCCGGGCAGGCTGAGGGCCAGGCCCTTTACCGAGCGGATCGCGAGATAGCCGAAGGTCTGCGCCTCGATGACGTCGCCGGCCCAGCCGGCTGCCTCGACCGGCTCGACGGGCACGCCGAGGCGCTCGTGCAGGCGGCGCATGAAATGGCCGTTCAGGCGGCCGCCGCCAGTGACCAGCCAGCGCCGCGGCGCCTTCGGCACATGCCGGAGCGCATCGATCACGCTCTCCACTGTGAAGGCCGCGAGCGTCGCCGCGCCATCGGCATCCGAGAGCGCCTCGACCACCTGGGCGCGGCGGTGGAAATCGTTGCGGTCCAGCGACTTGGGCGCCGGCCGGTCGAAATAGGGATTGACCATGAAATCGGCGACGAGGTCCTCGCGGACCGTGCCGCTCGCCGCCAGCGTGCCGTCGGCATCATAGGTCTTGCCGAGGCGGCGCAGGACGAAATCGTCGAGGATCGCGCTGGCCGGACCGGTATCGAAGGCGATTACGTCGTCGCCGTCGATATAGGTGACATTGCCGACGCCGCCGAGGTTCAGCACCATCACCGGCTGCTCCAGCCCCTGGGCCAGCGCGCGGTGATAGAGCGGCGCAAAGGGCGCGCCTTCGCCGCCGGCCTCGACATCGGCATGGCGGAAGCGATCGACGGTCGGGATGCCCAAGGCCTGCGCCACGGCCGGCCCGTCGATCAACTGGCGGGTGAAGCGGATCTCGGGACGGTGATAGACGGTCTGGCCATGCAGGCCGACGAGATCGACGCTTTCGGGCTTGATGCCCTGCTCGGCCATGAAGCGCCTGACCGCGTCGAGATGGGCCGCGGTCACGGCGGCCTCCAACTCGACCAGCGGCTCGGTCACCGCGCGCTCGGCCTCGGCGACCAGCGCCTGCAGCTGGCGGCGCGTCTCGGGCGGGTAGGGGTAGCCGGCCCCGGCCCCGGCGCCGAAGCGGAGCTGATCGCGCCCGTCGCTCTCGACGATCGAGACGTCAATCGCGTCCATCGAGGTACCGCTGATCACGCCGATCGCGGTCAATACGGGCTTGTCGAGGTCACGCATCGTCATTTCGCCCCTGCAACCCCCCGAAGTCGTTGCTTCGAGGCTTGCACCGGCTCTAGGCGATCGGCTAAGCCTTGTCCAGATTGGTCCGTAAGTGGTCCATATGCGATCGGTTCATACGAGCGTCGGAACAGGCGCCGTCCATCACATCAGGAGGGGTGTCATGCTTCATGTCGTGAAACAGGGTTCCGGGCTGCGCCGCGCCCTGCGTTACAGCGTCGCCGCGGCAGCCTTCGCGCTGCTCGCGGGCACGGCTTCCGCTCAAATGCTGGAGGTCGCCGTCGAGGCTTCGCCCGCCGGGCTCGATCCGCATATCGTCACGGCCTTCGCCTCCTCCCAGATCGTGCTCGGCCCGATCTACGAGGGCCTGACCGCCCTCGACAAGGACCTCAACATCATCCCGGGGCTCGCCCAGTCCTGGACCGCCTCGGCCGACGGCAAGACGGTGACCTTCAAGCTGCGCCCCGGCGTCACCTTCCATGACGGCAAGCCGATGGAGGCGGAAGACGTTGCCTCGTCGCTGCGCCGCGTGCTGTCGAAGGATGTCGGCTCGCCGCTCGCCAGCCGCCTTTCCGCGATGGAAAGCGCGACCGCCGTCGATGCGACGACGCTGGAATTGAAGCTCAAGGAGCCCTCCGCGCCGCTGCTCGCCTCGCTGACCGGCATCGCCATCGTGCCGCGTGGGCTAGAGACCAACAAGGACGCGCTGCAGCGCGCGCCCGTCGGCACCGGCCCGTTCAAGTTCGAGGAATGGCAGCCGAACGGCTTCATCCGTCTCGCCAAGCATGCCGGCTACTGGAACGCGGCCGAGGTCAAGCTTGCGGGCGTGAAGTTCAACTTCGTGCCGGAAGCGGCGACTCGTCAGGTTGGCATCGGCAACGGCCAGTTCGCGCTGCTGCCGCATATCGATGCGGCGACGGCGCTCCAGCTCAAGGGCAAGCCGAATGTCGCGATGCAGGAGACGACCGAGCTCGCCTACACGCTGATCGGCATGAACACGTCGAAGCCGCCCTTCGACAATGCGAAGGTGCGCGAAGCCCTGAACTACGCGCTGAACCGCAAGGAGATCATCGACGCCGCTCTGTTCGGCAGCGGCGCGCCGGCAGCTCCGCTCCCGGCCGTGCTGAAGGACTGGGCCGTCGATGTGAAGGACCTGCCCTGCTACGCCTATGATCCTGCCAAGGCGCAGGCCCTGCTCAAGGAGGCCGGCGTCGCGACGCCGGTCGCGGTCAGCATGACCGTGCTGCCGCGGCAGGACATCCGCGACATCGCGCAGGTGGTGCAGCAGCAGCTCGGCAAGGCCGGCTTCAAGGTCGAGCTGAAGAACCCCGAGCTCGGTCAGTTCGTGCAGGACTGGCGCAACTCGAATTTCGACCTCTTCGCCTCGACCAATGCCGGCAGCATCGAGCCGGACGATTACTTCTACCGCGCCTTCCGCACCGGCGGCTCGACCAACGTCTTCAAGTACAGCAACCCCGAGCTCGACGCGCTGCTCGACAAGGGTCGCGCGACGCTGGACAAGCCGGCGCGCCAGGCCGCCTATCGCGACGCGCAGAAGATTCTGGGCTGCACCGGGCCTGCGGCGCATATCGCCTATCCCACGCTGTTCAGCGCGGTGCGCAGCAACCTGCAGGGCTACGACATCTACGCCAACCGCTCGCTGGTCTCGCTCGGCCGCGCCAGCCTGCGCTAACGGGGGCGACGTCGAGGCATGCTCCGTCACCTGCTGCAGCGCAGCCTCGACCTCGTGATCGTGCTGTTCGGGATTTCCGTGATCGTCTTCCTGATGATCCGGCTGATCCCGGGCGACGCGGTGGCGATCATGCTCGGCGCCAATACCGAGGTGACGCCGGAGCGCATCGCCGCGATGCGCGGCGCGCTCGGGCTCGACCGGCCCTTGCTGGAGCAATACTGGGTCTGGCTCAGCCATGCCCTGCGCGGCGATTTCGGTACCTCGATCTGGACCGGCCGGCCGGTGATGCAGGAGATCGGAGCCCAGATCTGGCCGACGCTCCAGCTCACGCTGTTCGCGCTCGTGCTCGGCGCGGGGCTTGCGATCCCGGTCGGCTGCCTGATGGCGCATTGGCGCGGCGGACGGGCCGACCTCGTGCTGCGCGTCGGCGCCATCGCCGGGCTCACCATCCCCTCCTTCTGGCTCGGCATCGTCATGCTGATCACGGTCGCGACGCTGGCGCCGAGCTTCGCCTCGCTCGGCTATGTGCCCTTCAGCGAGGACCCGCTCGGCAACCTCCAGCGACTCCTGCTGCCGGCGATCGCGCTGGCGCTGCCGATCCTCGCCAACCTCTCGCGGCTGGTGCGCACCGCCATGCTCGATGCGCTCGGCCAGGACTATATCCGCACCGCCCGCGCCAAGGGGCTGGGCGAACGGGCGGTGCTTTATCGGCATGCCCTGCGCAACGCGCTGATCCCCTTCGTCACCAGCGTCGGCATCATGACCGGCTATCTGCTCGGCGGCGCGATCGTGGTCGAGCAGGTCTTCTCGATCCCCGGCCTCGGCCGCCTGATCCTCGGCGCCATCGCCGAGCGCAACTATCCGCTGGTCCAGGCCACGATCCTCGTCATCACCGTCGGCTTCGTGCTGGTCAACGCCCTCGTCGATTTCGCCTATGCGCTGATCGACCCCCGGCTGAGGACGGCCTGATGAGCCAGAGCCGCCGCATCGCCATCGTCGCCGGCATCTTCGTCGTCCTGCAGTTGGCGCTCGCGCTTGGCGCGCCGCTGATCGCGCCCTATGACCCACTGGCACAGGACATCGTCGCCCGGATGAAGGGGCCGAGCCTCGCGCATTGGCTCGGCACCGACCATCTCGGCCGCGATATCCTCTCGCGCATCCTCTACGGCTACCGCACGGCACTGATCGCCTGCGGCATCGCGGTCGGGCTCGCGCTCCTGATCGGCGGCAGCCTCGGCCTGCTCGCCGCCTTCTACCGCGGCTGGTGGGACCGCATCATCATGCGGGCGATGGACATCCTCTTCGCCTTCCCGGTGATGCTGCTGGCGATCGGCATCATCGCCATGCTCGGGCCGCGCACGGAGAGCGCCGCGATCGCCATCGCCGTGGTCTATGTGCCGATCTTCGCGCGCCTGATCCGCGGGCCGGCCATGGTTCTGGTCGAGAGTGATTTCGTCGCCGGCATCCGCTCGATCGGCGCGACCGATCTCAGGATCATGCTGCGCCATATCCTGCCTAATCTCGCCTCGGTCATCCTGGTGCAGAGCTCGCTCCTGCTCTCGGCGGCGATCCTGGTCGAGGCCTCGCTTTCCTTCCTCGGCCTCGGCACCCAGCCGCCGACGCCCTCGCTCGGCTTGATGCTGGCGGAAGGGCGCAATTTCGTGCTGCTCTCGCCCTGGAACGCGATCTTCGCCGGGCTCGGCATTCTCTTGCTCTCGCTCGGCTTCAACCTGCTCGGCGACGCCCTGCGCGACGAGCTCGACCCGCGGCTCAGGGGCCAGTCGTGATCATCCGCAAGGCGGCCGCGAACGATATCGCGCCGGCCGCCGCGCTGATGGCACGGGCCTATGCCACACATTTCCGGCCGATCATCGGCGACGCCGCGCTCGACTTCGACCAGGCGCATTTCGAAGCGCGCTTTGTCCGCGAGCTGTCGCAGCTCACGGTCCTCGACGCGGACGGCGTGCGCGGCGTGCTGCTGGTCAAGGACGGGCATATCGCCATGCTCTTCGCCGCCGAGACCGGCCAAGGCCATGGCGCCGCGCTGCTCGCTTATGCGGAAGCGAATGGCGCCCGGTCGCTCGAAGTCTTCGCCGCCAACGAGGGCGCGCGCCGCTTCTATGGGCGGGCCGGCTGGCAGGTCGCTGATGACTGCGAGCGGGAGTTCGCTGGGGCGCAGCATCACTTCCTGCGCTATGAGAAGCCGATGATTCCGGCACGGAGACAGGGCTGATGGACAAACTCCTGATCCGCGGCGGCCAGAGGTTGTCCGGCACGGTCGATATCCGCGGCGCCAAGAACGCGGCGCTGCCGGCCTTCGCCGCGGCGCTGCTTTCCGACAAGCCGTTGACCCTGCGCAACCTGCCGGATGTCGTCGACATCCAGACGATGCAAGCCCTGCTCGAAGGCTATGGCGTGACGTTCTCGGGCCGGGCCGCCGATGCGTTGACGCTCGATGCCGCGCAGGCCGGGCCGCGCGAGGCGAGCTACGACATCGTCCGCAAGATGCGCGCGACCATCCTCGTGCTCGGGCCGCTGGTGGCGCGCTTCGGCCAGGCGCGCGTCTCGCTGCCGGGTGGCTGCGCGATCGGGGCGCGGCCAGTCGACCTTCATATCAAAGCCCTCGAAGCGCTCGGTGCGGAAATCACCGTGGCCGGCGGCTATATCGAGGCCAAGGCGCCGCGAGGCCTGACCGGCGCACGGATCGTCTTCCCGTTCTCCTCGGTGGGCGCGACCGAGACCGCGCTCCTGGCGGCGAGCCTCGCCAAGGGCGAGACCGAGATCGTCAACGCCGCCAAGGAGCCGGAGGTGCTCGATCTCGCGCGTTGCCTCACGGCGATGGGCGTCAGGATCGAGGGCATCGGCAGCCACCGCCTGCTGGTCCAGGGCGCGCAGAGCCTCTCGCCCGCGACCCACGAGATCGTCGCGGACCGGATCGAGGCCGGCACCTATGCGGTCGCCGCCGCGATCACCGGCGGCGAGCTCGAGCTGGTCGGCGCAAGGCTGGAGCATCTCGCGGCGGTCGGCGAGGCGTTGGAGGCGGCCGGCGTCAGGCTTTGGCCGAGCGATCGCGGGCTGATGGTGACGCGCCCCGGCCGGCTCACCGGCATCGACATCATGACCCAGGCCTATCCCGGCTTCTCGACCGACCTCCAGGCGCAGTTCATGGCGCTGATGAGCGTGGCGGACGGCACCTCCCTGATCCGCGAGACGGTGTTCGAGAACCGCTTCATGCATGTGCCGGAGCTGGTCCGGCTCGGCGCCGACATCACGCTGAAGGGCACCAGCGCGACCGTGCGCGGCGTCGCCAGCCTGAAGGCGGCGCCGGTGATGGCGACGGACCTGCGCGCCTCGGTCAGCCTCGTGCTCGCCGGCCTCGTCGCCGAGGGCGAGACCGTGGTCAGCCGCATCTACCATCTCGATCGCGGCTATGAGGCGCTCGACCGCAAGCTCAAGCGCTGCGGCGCCGATATCGAGCGGGTCCCGGCATGAGCACGCCCGCCGATCTCTATCTCGGCGTCGATGGTGGCGGCACCGGCTGCCGCTGCCGCCTCGAAACAGCGGCCGGCGAAGTGCTGGGCTCCGGCATTGCCGGCCCGGCTTCGCTCCGGCTCGGGCTCGAAACCTCGCTCGCGTCCGTGATGCAGGCGGCGCGCGGTGCGATCGCCGAAGCCGGGTTGAGCGAGGCCGATTTCGCGCGTGTCCATGCCGGCATCTGCCTCGCGGGCATCGGGCGCAAGGGCATCCGCGAGGACCTTGCCGCCTGGGATTCGCCCTTCGCGCAAACCGTGTTCGAGAGCGACGGACTTGCCGCCTGCCTCGGCGCGCATGACGGCGAGGATGGCGGCATCGTCATCATCGGCACCGGCTCGATCGGGCTTGCCCGGCTGAATGGCGAGGAGCTCCGGATCGGCGGTTATGGCTTTCCGATCGGCGACGAGGGCAGCGGCGCCGATCTCGGCCTCGCCGCCATCCGCGTCTCGCTGCGTGCCCATGACGGGCGCGAGCCCGCGACGCGCTTCACGCGAGACGTGCTGGCGCGGTTCGAGGCCGATCCGTTCGAGGTCGTCGCCTGGATGGACAAGGCTCATGCCACCGACTACGCGACGCTGGCGCCGCTCGTGCTGCGCCATGCCGATCTCGGCGATTCCCATGCCCGTATGATCATGCAGAACGCCGCCGCGATGATCGACGCGATGGTGCGCACGCTGTTCGAGCGCGATGTGCCGCGGGTGGCGCTGATCGGCGGCCTGTCCTCGGCGATGGAAGCCTGGCTCGCGCCGGATGTCCGGCGGCGGCTGAGCCATGTGAAGAGCGACGCGATCGCCGGAGCGCTCTCGCGGGTGCGGACGCGGGGCTAACGGTCAGGTCAAGGTGTCGTCCGTGCCCCTTCAGGGACGATGTCGTGCCAGCCATGGCACAGGGTCCAGCTTTCCATGTCGAAGGCGAAATAGCAGCCGCCTCCCGCGATGGGCTGGCCGTGTTTGCGCGAGATTGGCTCGCCCAAGAGGTCGCTGAGCAGCAAGGTGCCGACGCCGCCATGGGCGAAGATCACGAGGTCGCCCGTGCCGCGTCTCGCGGCGATGCAGGCCGCGACGCCGGCCTTGATCCGCGCCTGCGCAGCTCGCGCCGTCTCCCAGCCGAGGATGCTGGTATCCGGCTGTCCGAAGAACTGGTCGACGATCTCCCAGAAGCGCGGCGGCGCGACATAGCCGGTGGCCGATCGGTCGTTCTCGCGCAGGTCCTCGCGCGCCGTGAAAGGCAGGCCGCGAGCGCGCTGGAACGCTTCGGCGCAATCCATCGCCTTGCGCTCGTTGCTGGTGAAGACATCGGTCACACCAGCCAGCTCCGGTCGCTGGCAGAAGGCCTCGATGCGCGTCCAGCCGATGGCGGAGAGCCCCCAATCCGGCACCGGGACCTGCGGATCGACGACGACTTCCGGGTGGGTGACGAAATAGACGGTCGGCATGCTTGTCGTTCCTGACTGCTGATCACCTGCACAACGACGTCGTCATCCCGGACAAGCGGCGCAGCAGCGCCGATCCGGGATCCATCGTAGAGCTCCGAGCCCTCCGATGGATCCCGGGGCAAGCCCTGGATGACACCGAGGTTCGGAGAATAATCAGGATGCTCTCAAAGCCGGTTTTCGTCCGATCGGGCCAAATCGCACGCCAAGCTCGCGGCGCAGGCGCGCACATCGACCTGCGCTTCGTCCAATGTCACCGGCGGCGCCGCGAGCGCCTGGAAGCGCTGGGCGATCAGCGGCGACAAGGTCGCGGCGCGTCCGCATAGGGCCACGGGCTTGGCGCCGACACGTGCCCTTAGCGCCAGCGCGAGTCGTGCCAGTTCCTCGCCGGCTTGGATGAAGATTTCTGCGGCTGTCGGGTCGTCAGCGTCTCCCGCCGTCGCGACCGCGCGGGCGAGCAGGCCGAGGCTGCCGCGGTCGCCGCCATAAACATGGGTGCGCACGGCATCCCAGGAGGCTCCTCCGAGCGCCTCTGCGAGAGCGCGGCCGAGCGGACTCTCCCAGCCGGAGCCGGGAGCCTCGTCCTCGCGGCGCAGCAATCGGCGCAAGGCCTCGGCCGCGATCCAGGCGGCGGAGCCGCCATCGTCGATGAGGACGCCGCGCCCACCGGCACGGATGATCTCGCCGTCGGTGCCGAGGTGGTAGCCGATCGAGCCCGTCCCGGAATAGACGATGATGCCTTCGCCCGGCGCGAAGCGGGCGCGATAGCCCAGCCACATGTCGTCGACGACGAGGATTTTTGCCTCGGGGCAGGCAAAAGCTGTCGCCAGGATTTCGGAGAAGACGCCTCTTGCGGCACTTTCCGGTCCCAGTCCGGTGACGCCTGCGACGATCGCAGCCGGTCGCCCGATATTCCCAAGCTCTCCGGCCAATCGTGCGAAGACGCCGGTAACCCGTTCACGCTCAGCCTGCGTGAAGACATGGCCGGTCATCGGCTCCATTTCGCCGCGCGCGAAGATCGCACCCGAGGAGGCGGACAGGCACCAGCGCGAGCCGGTGCCGCCCGTCTCGATGCCGAGGCCGAGCCTGTCCTCAGGCGCCGGCATGGCGGGCGAAGCGGCGGGTGATCTCGCGGGGATTGGTGATCGCCGTGCCGACGACGACGGCATGCGCGCCGGCGGCGAAGGCCAACTCCAGTTGCTCCGGCTGCTCGACGCGCCCTTCGGCGATGATCGGCACGGACACCGTCTTGGCGAGAGCCTCGATCAGGGCGATGTCGGGGCCGAGGGCCTTCCGCGCTTCCGTCTCGGGCGTATAGCCGGAGAGGGTCGTCGCGATATAGCTCGCGCCGAGCGCGGCGGCGCGCACGCCGTCCTCCAGCGTCGCGCAATCGGCGAAGACCGGCTTGCCCAGCTCGTCGCGGATGCGCGCGATCAGCCGGTCCAGCGGCTCACCGTCGCGGGGCCTGTCGGTAGCGTCGAGCGCGATGATGTCGGCGCCGGCCGCGGCGATCGCTTCGGCGCTGGCGAAGTCCGGTGTGATATAGACCGGGAAGCGGTCGTCCCAGCGCTTGAGGATGCCGATGATCGGCAGGCGACTGACCGCCCGGATCGCGGCAATGTCGGCGGGGCCATTGGCGCGCAAGGCGAGCGCGCCGCCCTGCTCGGCCGCCTGTGCCATCGCCGCCATGAAGGCCGGCCCGTGCAGGGGATTGTCGGCCCGTGCCTGACAGGAAACGGCGAGGCTGCGCGGTGGGATCAAGGCTTCGGCGGGCGCTGTCACTTCACCGCTCCGGCGGTCATGCCGCGGATGAACTGTCTGGACATCAGGATGTAGACGATGGTCAGCGGCAGCGCCGCGATGGTGAGGCCGGCGAAGAGCATGCCCCAGTCCGTGGTGTATTCGCCCATGAAGACCGAAAGGCCCTGCGGCAGGGTCTTGCGAGCATCGGTCTGGATGAACACCAGCGGGAAGAAGAAGTCGTTCCAGGTCGGCACGGCGTTCTGAATCGCGGCGATCACCATCGGCGGGATCGAGAGCGGCAGCATGATCGAGAACATGATGCGGGGTTCCGAGGCGCCGTCGATGCGGGCGGCTTCTTCCAGCTCCACCGGCAAGGTGCGCAGGAAGCCGGTCATGATGAAGATCGTCGAGGGCAGGCCCATCGCCGTGTAGATCAGGATCAAGCCGAGCCTTGTATCGAGCAAACCGAAATCGCGCATCTGCAGGAAGAGCGGGATCACCGCGAGCTTCAGCGGCAGCATCAGTCCGGCCAGGAAGAACATGAAGATCGCGGAGTTGCCGGGGAATGAGTAGCGCGCCAGGCCATAGGCGCCCATCGTGCCGAGGATCAGCGTCAGCAGAATCGAGGTGCCGGTTATGACGACGGAGTTTACGAAATAGCCGGGCAGGCTGGTTTCGACCCAGATCCGCGCGAAATTCTCGACATAGGTGAAGTCAGGCAGGGCGAAGGGCGCGTCGAAGATCTCGGCCGTCGTCTTGAAGGCCGAGAAGACCATGATGACGATCGGATAGAGCATCAGCACGGTGTTGCCGATCAGCAGCGCGGCAGCGATCAAACTGCCGGCGCTGCTGCGCGGGAAGAGCGGGTCGTTGGTTGCGGCATGGGAGGTCACAGCGCGATCTCCCGCTTGCGCAGATATTGGGTGATCACGGTCGCGACCGCCGCGATGAACAGGAACATCAGCACGGCCAGCGCATTGCCGTGGCCGAAATCCTGGATGCCGGCGCTCTGGTTGCCGAAGGCGGTGCGGTAGAAATACAGGCCGAGCACGTCGGTCGAGCCATAAGGCGAGCCGTCCAGCCCCGCCATGATGTAGGGCAGCTCGAACCAGTTGAACGCGCCGATGAAGAGCAGCGTCAGCGTGATCGTGGTCGAGGGCGTGACCAGCGGCCAGACCACGCGGGTCAGCATCTGCCAGCCATTGCAGCCGTCGAGCTTGGCGGCTTCGAGGATCTCGCGGGGGATGCGCTGCATGCCGGCGAGATAGACCAGCGCGGGAAAGCCGACCCAGTGCCAGGCATTGGCGAGCACGAGCGCCGGCAGCGCCGTCATCTCCTGGCCGAGCCAGGGCTGGCGCCAGCTGCCCAGCCCGGTCATGTCGAGCAATTGGTTCACCAGCCCGAAATTCGGATCGAGGAACAGCTTCCAGAGGAAGCCGACCAGAACGGTCGACAGGATGACCGGCATGAAGATCGCGACGCGGTGGAAGCGGAAGCCGAAGGGCTCGCGATAGATGAACCAGGCGAGCAGGAAGCCGACGCTGTTCTGCACCACGAAAAGCGCGAAGAAGACGAAGAGGTTATGGCGGAAGGCCCGCCAGGTCAGCGCGGCGAAATGATCGCCCACCAGGACGTCGGCGAAGTTCTTCAGGCCGATGAAATCGCCCCGCGCCATGCCGTCCCAGCGATAGAAGGCGGAGCTGAGCGCCGAGAGCAGAGGCCAGACCACGAAAGTCAGCATCATCGCCAGCGGCGGCAGGATCAGGAAGGCGATCCAGGCCGCGCGGCGGCGTCTCTCGCGGTTCTTGTAGTCCGTCTGCATCGGCTCTGGCTTTCGGAATGCGCCGGGGAGACAAGCGGCGGCCAACCTGCTGCGGAAACACAACGTCATCCCGGGCCTGCCCCGGGATCCATCGTAAGGCTGCGCGCCCGACGATGGATCCCGGATCGGCGCAGCTTCGCCGCTTGTCCGGAATGACGGCGCGGGTTCGCGTTACATCAACGCGCCGGGATCTACTTCTTGAAGGGCGCGTAGTAGGTCGCGATGCCCTTGGTGATCTCGGCGCCGATTTCGGCCGGGGTCGCCTTGCCGGCGAGCATCTTCTGCACGCCCGACTGCAGCAGCACCGAGCCGGTCGGCTCCTGGTAACGGAAATTGACCAGCATGATGTAGGGCATCGCGCTCTGGTTCAGCGTCGCGACTTCCTTCAGCAGCGGGTTCTCGAAGGCCACGCCCTTGATCGGCGAGATGTTCTGCAGGTCGTTCGAGAAAGCCGTGCCGAATTCGGGCGTGCCGAGGAAGCGCAGGAACTTCAGCGCCGCGTCCTTGTTCTTCGAGGCCGCGTTGATGGCGAAGCCGCCGTCATAATAGAGCGCGACCAGCCGCTGGTCGCCGGCCTTGGCGACGGGCGAGGGGAAGAGGCCGAGCTTCAGCTTGGGGTTCTGGCGCAGGAAGTTGGCGATCTCGAAGGAGCCGCCCGCGAACATCGCGGCGCGGCCGGCGGCGAAGAGCTGCTGCGAGGCCGCATAGTCGACGCCCGAGAAGTTCGGCGCGAAATAATCCTTTATCTCGTTGAGCTTGGTCAGGGCACCGACGAAGCGGGCATCTGTGAAATCGGCCTTGCCGGCCATCACGTCCTGCTCGAACTGCTTGCCGATCAGCGAGGAGAGCAGCGAGCCGACGATGGTCTCGTTCTGCCAGGCCGTCGCCGTGCCGTTCCCAAACGGATTGATGCCCTTCTCCTTCAGCGTCTTGGAGACGCCGACGAGCTCGTCCCAGGTGTTGGGCGGCGTGACGCCCGCCTTCTCGAACAGCTCCTTGTTGTAGATGATCAGCATGGTCTGCGAAGCGAGCGGCACGGCATAGAGCTTGCCGTCGGCCCGCATCGTCTCGGCCGCGATCGCCGAATCCGGGAAGTTCGCGAATTCCGGCACCATCGTCTTGTCGAGCGGCACCAGATAATCCGGCTTGCCGACGCCGAGCGTGCCATAGGCGCGCACCTGGACGATGTCCGGCCCCGTGCCGCCGGCAAGCGCGGTCGACAGAACCGTGTTGTAGTTCGCGGCCTCGAAGGCCTCGAACTTCACGTTGATGTCGGGATGCTGCTTGCGGAAGGCGGCGATGAACTTGGCATAGGCGGCCTTGTCCTCCTGGCGCCAGCTCCACAGCGTGAGGTCTTCCGCCTTTGCCGGCGCGGCGAAGGCCGTCGCGGCGGCAAACAGCGTCAGCGCCAGCTTGCCAAGCGTGCGCCGGACGATGGATTTGGTCTCGATTCCTGCAGACATCTTCACTCTCCCGCTTGTTCCTGCCGCCTTATGGCGGCTTTTCGATCTGGTTGTCGCGTCAGCCCGGCGTCACCAGCAGCGCCGTGGCATCGTCATGGATCTTGACCCGCCTGTAGCGCTCCGCCTGCGCGTCGGCGCTTTCCAGCCGGCGCAGCTCGGCGATGACGCCGGCGGCTCCGATGCGCTTCGTCTCCTCGACCAGCCCGCGATCGTCACGATGCGCGATGACATCGACAAGGCGCATGAAGCCGTCGGATGCGAGCAGAACGGTCGCGGTCGGAGAGATGGTCCCGGAAAACAGGCGCAGGCCGGCCGTCCAGCTCAGGCCGGGATTGACCGCCCAGTAGCCGCCCGCCCGATTGAGCGAGCGCCGGTTGCTCAGGATCTGCGCCAGCGCCTTCGGCGAGATCACTTCGCCGGAACGGTGCCCCTCGGCGGTTGCCGCCGCGATGGTCCTGGCTTCGAAAGGAGAGCTCGACGGGTCGGTCCATCGCTCGATCCGGTCGCCGTGATGGATCAGGATCGAGACGTCGCCGATCACCGCGCCCTCGATCCGGAATGCCGGTCCGTCGCGGGTCAACCGGACGATGCCGAGCACGGCGGAGGGCCCTTCGCCCGGCTCGCGATCAGGGTGGCCCTGCCCGAGCGCCGCGTAATCCTCTCGCAGCTGCCGCTCGAGCTGGCCCGCCCAATCCGGGAAGGCCATCTCTTCCGGCGGGTCTGCCCGCAGGATTTCGTCGATCCGCCGGACGAGCCAGGCCCCTTCCGATTCGGCGGTGGTCCGGGCGGGGCCGGTGAAGAAAGCAGAACCGTCGACGATCCAGGCGCAGGAGCCGGCCGCGCCTGCAACATCCTCGTTATAGGCCGCGCTGCCTTTCTCGCTGGCTTGCGAGAGCACGCGCCACGCTCGCCCGGCCTCGCGCGTCGTCGATGCGGTGCGGTCGATCGACACTGAAACGGATTCCTCGCCTTGCACCGTTCGGGACGCTCCCTGCTCGCCGTCTCGTTTCCGTCGTTGCATAGACCAATATAGAACCAGTTCTGCCTGTACAAGTTGAATCCGGCACGGCCCATCCTGGTGCTGGAGCGTTCCCGCGCGCCCGACCGCGGCGGCGGCGGTTTTGTGAAGCGTTCCAGCCGAATGCGCGCGGCGAGGCCGGCTTGCGAGACGCCGGTCGCACCCTCTCCTTGACGCTGCCATGAATGGAGGCGACGGATGAGCCGTCACCATCGGAGACTGTCGATCCATGGCAAGATTCGCCGTCATCGCCGCATTGGTCGCGCTTGTCAGTCTGGTTGCTGCCGAGGGCGCGCGCGCCGCCAATTCATGTCGCCCGACACGCGACGGCAAGGACCGGATGGACATGTCCGGTGGTTGCCCGAGCGGCTATGTCGCGCGGGGTGCATGCTGCGAATCCGTGCGGCCGATTTCGCAGCCGACCGGCGCGAAGGCGTGCCCGCCCGGCATGATGGTCAGGCTCGGGGCCTGCGTTCCGATTCCGTAGGGAAGGCGCTGCCGGGCCGCTTCCGAGCATCGCCGGGGTTGCACGCTGCCGTCAGGCGCGGCAAAGATAGGGCATGATCAGGATATCGATTGCCGCCAGCCTGGTTGCCGTTCTGGCCGCCGGCTGTGTCTCATCCAGGCCTCAGCCTGCCCCCCAGCCTGCGGCTCCGCAGGCGAAGCGCATCGTCCGCGACGGCGCGCAACTGGTCCTGCCGGACGGCACGCGGGTCTCCCCGGACTACACCGGCGGCTTCACGCTGCCGAACGGCGATTACGTCAAGCGGGAGCGCGGCGCTCTGGTGCTGCCCACGGGGGCACGTTGCCAGCCCGACCCGAACGGCTATATCTGCCCCTGAGGCTGATCAAGCCGCCTGCTCCTGGGCGACTGGTTTTGCAGCCGGCCCCGGAAAGGCCGGCTTGAGCTACGCCGCGTCGGATTTCTGCCTGCGCTTCCTTGCCGTTCCGCTGGATTCGTCATCGTCATCGAGGACGTGATTGTGGCTGCGGAAGGCCCAGATTTCCTTGGCGGCTTCCCAATGCTCGCGGTCGCGGCCCTCGGGTTGGCCGTCCTTGATCCAGAGCCCGTAGGCAATCTTCCGGATTTCGTGGCGGGTCTTGTCGTCCTGCTGCATGTCTCGCCTCCATGATCGTTCCCCGATGCGAAGCGGGGAATCCTGGCTTGAGAGGGCGCCGGCTTTGCCGTGCACGGAAACAACCTTGATGAGAGCGGTGCTGTTCCCGCGCGAATGAAAGATCGCGCGGCCAGGCTCAGGCCTTCGCCGCCGCCGGCGCAGGGCTGTCCGGCATCTCCACTTTCGACGGCAGCGGGCGGCGCGCGTAGCGCTGGGCCAGGACGGCGCAGGCGAAGAGCTGGGCCTGGTGGAACAGCATCAGCGGCAGCACGATCAGGCCCAGCGCCTGGCCGGGGAACAGAATGTTCGCCATCGGGATGCCGCTCGCCATGCTCTTCTTGGAACCGCAGAAGACGATCGCGATCTCATCCTCCTTCGAGAACCCGAAGCGCCGGCTGACGAAGGTGGTGATCGCCAGGACCGCGGCGAGCAGGACGACGTCGAGCGCGATGACCAGGCCGAGATCGGCCAGCGTGACCTGCGACCAGATGCCGGCGACCATGCCCTCGCTGAAGGCGGCATAGACGACGAGCAGGATCGAGCCGCGGTCGACCAGCGAGATCGGCGCCTTGTGGCGCTGCAGGAAGGGGCCGACCCAGCGGCGCAGCAACTGACCGACGACGAAGGGTAGCAAGAGCTGCAACGCGATGCTCTCGACGGCGCGGGTGCTGAAGCCGCCGCCCTTCGAATTGAGCATCAGGACGACGAGCAGCGGCGTCAGCACCATGCCGAAGAGGTTGGAGACCGAGGCGCTGCACAGGGCGGCCGCGACATTACCGCGTGCGATCGAGGTGAAGGCGATCGAGGACTGCACGGTCGAGGGCAGGATGCAGACGAAGATCAGGCCGGCCACGAGTTCCGAGGGCAGGTAGCCGGCGAAGACTTGGGTGAGCAGCAGGCCGAGCAGCGGGAACAGCACATAGGTGCTGGCGAAGACCAGCGATTGCAGCCGCCAGTGCAAAAGGCCCTCCCAGACGGCCTGCGGCGAGAGCCTGGCGCCGTAGAGGAAGAACAGCAGCGCGACCGCGACCGAGACCGCATCGTTGGCTATCACCGCGCCGGCGCCATGGGCGGGAAAAACGGCCGCGATCGCGACCGTCGCCATCAGCGCGATCAGATAGGGGTCGATGCCGAAGCGGGCGAGGGTGCGGCGGATCATCTGCGGTCCTTCCGATGAGGTCCCGCGTTGTAATCCCTTCCGCGCTCATTTTGATCCCGATTGCCGGCGATATCGGCTATCATGAATCATGATGTTGAATTCGGACCCGAAGCCTCTCGATCCCGTTCTGCTGCAAAGCTTCCTCAAGGTCTGCGAAACGCTGAGCTTCACGGAAGCCGCGCGGCAGCTCGGCCTGCGGCAATCCTCGGTCAGCCAGCATGTCGCGCGGCTGGAGAAGCGGCTCGGGCGGCGGCTGTTGGAGCGCGACACGCATCAGGTTCGCCCGACCCCCGACGGGGACGCGATCCTGCCCTTCGCGCGGCAGGCGCTCGAAGCAGGCCAGCGGATCGAGCACTATCTCGCCGGCTCGACCCTGCGCGGGCGTCTGCGGCTCGGGGTCTCCGAGGATTTCGCCTATACGGCGCTGCCGGAGATTCTCGCGGCCTTCGCCATGCAGCACCATGCGGTCGATCTGGAGCTGACGGTGGGCCTGAGCGGGCTGCTCTACGAGCAGTATGACGCAGGCGATCTCGACCTGATCTTCGCCAAACGCCGCAAGGGCGACGAGCGTGGCGAGGTCGCCTGGCAGGAGCGCCTCGTCTGGGCCGGCCGGCCTGATGCGCGACTGGCCGAGCAGTCGGTCGTGCCGCTCGTGCTCTATCCGCCGCCGAGCATCACGCGCGTCCATGCGATCGAGACGCTTGAGCGGGCCGGGCGCGCCTGGCGCGTCGCCTGCACCAGCGGCAGCCTTGCCGGCCTGCGCGCCGCAACCGTGGCCGGGCTCGGCATCACCGCCCATTCGGCCCGGCTGATTCCGCAGGGCCTTGCCGAGGTCGAACCGCGCGAGGCGCTGCCGCCGCTGGGGACGATCGAGTTCGTCGTCATCGGCGGCCAGTCGCATCAGGCGGCGGCGCGGGCGCTCGCCGACAGCATCCTGGCGAGCGCGGGGCGTCTCATGCCGGAGGCGCCGCTCCGGGCTCGACGGGGATAGTCTTCAGATCGCCATCCGGTGGGACAGGGTCTTGATCGTCATGTAGTGGGCGAGGCCCTCGGCGCCGCCCTCGCGGCCATAGCCGCTGTCCTTGACGCCGCCGAAGGGCACTTCCGCCACCGAAGCCTCCAGCGTGTTGATCGAGACATTGCCGGCCTCGATACCGTCGGCGAGCTGATCGGCGCGGGCCGCCGAATGCGTGAAGCCATAGGCCGCGAGCCCGAAGGGCAGGGAATTGGCCTTCTCGATGGCTTCCTCGACCGTGCGCACCGGGTTGATGATCGCCATCGGGCCGAAGGGCTCCTCCCGCAGTGCGCGGGCATCGTCCGGCAGTTCGGTGAGAACGGTGGGCGGGAAGAAATAGCCGCGATTGCCGAGGCGCTCGCCGCCCGCCAGCACGCGCCCGCCGCGAGCCCGCGCATCGGCGGTCAGCGCTTCCAGCGCCTCGATGCGGCGATTGTTGGCGACTGGGCCCATCTGCGTCCCGGCATCGAGGCCGTTGCCGACCGTCACGGCCTGCGCCTTCTCGACGAAAGCCCTGGTGAAGCGCTCGTAGATGTCCTGCTGCACGAAGAAGCGGGTCGGCGAGGTGCAGACCTGTCCGGCATTGCGGACCTTGCGCGTGGCGGAGAGATGGGCCGCGGCGATGGGATCGACATCGTCGCAGACGATGACCGGGGCATGGCCGCCGAGCTCCATCAGCACCGGCGTCATATGGCGGGCGGCCAGTTCCGAAAGATGCTTGCCGACAGCGGTCGAGCCGGTGAAGGCGACGAGACGGGTCTGCGCCTGCGGGATCAGATAACCCGAAATCTTGGCGGGTACGCCGAAGACAAGGTTGAACACGCCGGGCGGGACGCCGGCATCATGCAGGGCGCGCGCGATATGGAGGGCGCCGGCCGGGGTTTCCTCCGCCGCCTTGATGATGATCGAGCAGCCGGCCGCGAGCGCGCCCGCGATCTTGCGGCAAGGCTGGCTCATCGGGAAATTCCACGGCGAGAAGGCCGCGACCGTGCCGACCGGCTGGTGGATCACGACATAGCGGATGCCGGGCTCGCTCGGGATGACGCGGCCATAGGCGCGCTGGCCCTCGGCCGCATCCCATTCGAAGAACTCGCAGCCCCTGACGACTTCGAGCCGGGCCTGGGCCAGCGGCTTGCCGTGCTCCAATGTGATCGAATACGCGATCTCCTCGACGCGCTCGCGCATCAGCGCCGCGGCCTTCAGCATGATCTCGGCGCGGATGCGCGGAGCCATGCGGCTCCAGATTCTGAAGCCTTCGGCAGCAGCCGTCAGCGCATCGTCGAGATCGGTCTGCGAGGCGAGCGGCACCGCGCCGATGACGCTCTCGTCGGCCGGATTGATGACCGGCTGCTCCTCGGCCGTCTTCCGCCAGGCGCCGCCGATATAGAGCTTGAGATCGGGATAGGTCGTCATGGAAGCCTCGGCTGGCGATGCGTTCAGCGGTCTTTGCGCGGCGTATCCGCCGTCTTCAGAAGGACCATAGGTGGCGGGTCATTCTGTGATCCAGTCGGCTAAATCAGATAAATTCAGATTGATCTGATTATGAATGACGCGCGCTGCCCCATTGTCATTCCGGACAAGCCGCACAGCGGCGCAGATCCGGAATCCGCCCAAGGGCGCGGTGCCCAGTCGTGGATTCCGGGTCTTCGCTTCGCTGCGCCCGGAATGACAAGAAAGGTCAGCGCACCAGCGTGCGCACGCGGTTCTCGATCAGCCGGACCAGCCCGAGCGCCGTCATCTCCGAGGATTTTGGGTTCGTGGCGAGCGGGCGGTTCTCGATGGCGATGTCGAGCTTGCCGAAGGCGCCGCGCGCGCTGAGGTGATGGCCGTTGCCGCCGGCTGCAGGGTCGGCGACGAGCTCGACGCGGGTGCGGTCGAGCCCGATGCCGGCGAGCGCGGTGATGACCGCGACATTGGCGTTCTGCGGGAAGCGCGAGGCGGCTTCGCGGGCGGTTCCCGAGAAGAAGGCCGTCGCCTCGGTGATCTCGTCGAGCGCGATCAGGCTCTCGGCCGGAGTCCCGCGCCAGGCGGCCGGCGGCTTGACGATGCGATGGACGACCTCGTCCAGCGGCAGGAGGGAGGCGGCGGCGATGCCGTCGATGCCGGCGAGCGCGCCGGGCGGGATCAGGATTTGCCTGCCGCTGCTCTCGGCCGCAGCGATCAAGCGAGCGAGCAAGGCGTCGTCGCAGAAGGCGCTGGTCGAGGCGACGGCGAAGGCCGGCGCCGCTCCAAGCGCTGCCTCGCCCCAGATGCCGACTGCCTCGCGCCCGGCGGCCTCGACGATGAGGTCGAGATTCAGGTCGGTCAGTTCATCGGTCGTCGTGATGAGCTTGGCACCGGCGTGAAGATCGGTGGCTGCGGCGGGGTTGCGGACGGCGATGGCGACGATGGCGATATCGCCTTTGCCTCTCTCCGCCAGCAGCTCCGCGACGCGGCGATTGATCGCGCCCCAACCGATCAGGGCTAGGCGGAGCGGTTTGTGTGAGCGCGTCATGAGCCTTCCGCCGTTCGCAAGGCGAGGTCGAGTAGGGCGCCGCCGTTGAGGCCTTCCAGCATGCTGAAATGATGGCCGGGGCAGATCAGGGGCGCCGGCGCTTGCCATTTTGCGGCGAGTGCCGCCGATTGCGCCTTGAAGGCGTCGCTCTCGCCTTCGCCGACCGCGAAGGCGGTTCGCGTCGCCTCCGGACGCGGCTGGGCGATCGGGCTGAGCCTTGTGGCGCGTGCGGCGTCGTCGAGGCCGAGCAGCCGGCCGAGCGGGAGATGGCCGAGTGGATTGAGGTCATAAAGGCCGGACAGCAACAGCGCCGAGGCGACCGGCGGCGCATCCAGGGCGCAGAGCGCCATGGCGGCGAGATGCCCACCGGCGGAATGACCGGAGATGTGCAGGCGCGTCGGGTCGAGGCCGAGCGCATCGGCTTCGCGGACGAGGAAATTCAGGGCGGCGACGCTCTGGGCGATGCTGCCTTCCAGCGGCATATCAGGCGCCAGCCCGTAGTTCGGCATGGCCACCGCATAGCCGGCATCGAGCAGCCCTTGCGAAAACTGGGCGTGCTGGACCTTGTCCGAGGCCTGCCAGTAGCCGCCATGGATGAAGACGAAGACCGGCGCGCGTTTGGCGCCGGCCGGGCGGTAGAGGTCGAGCGTCTCGAAGCGGCCGGGGCCATAGGCGAGATCGGCGGCGCCATGGCGGGTGCGGAAGGCCTCGCCGTCGCGGCTCCATTGCCGGAACAGCGCCTTCATATCGGCCTGCAGGCGCGGGCTGTATTGCCGGCCGAGCTCGCGCAAGCTGTAGCCGTCTACGAGCGTCTCGGGCAGCGGTTGCGCCGCGGCATGACGGGCGCGGATGATGAGGCCGGCTTCGCTCTTCGGCGTGAGACGGATCGGCGGGCGGAAGCCGGCGAAGACTTCGCGATAGGCAAGCTCAACTTCGTGGCGAGAGAGATGGAAGGCTTCTGGTCGGTCGGTTTCCCAGATCATCTCGCGCAGGTGATGCGGGCCGCAGCCGGCCGCGACAAGCCCGGCGAGGACATCGCTCAGCGCGTCGCGCAGGGCCTCGACCGGGTCGTTCTCGACGCTCTGTGCGGTGATTTCGAGGAGGTCCGTTTCAGACGCCGACATAGCGATGCACCAGTTCCGCATTGGCAGCGAGGTCGGTGCTGGAGCCGGACCAGACCGTGCGGCCCTTTTCGATGATGTAGTGCCGGTCGGCGATGCGCTTGAGCACATTGATGTTCTTGTCGATCAGCAGGATCGACTGGCCCTGCGCCTTCAATGCTTCGATGCAGCCCCAGATCTCGGCGCGGATCACCGGCGCCAGGCCTTCCGTCGCTTCATCGAGGATCAGGAGCTTCGGATTGGTCATCAGCGCGCGGCCGACCGCGAGCATCTGCTGCTCGCCGCCCGAGAGGGTGCGGGCCGATTGGCCGGCGCGCTCCTGCAGGCGGGGGAACAGGGCGTAGACCCGTTCCAGCGTCCAGGGCGAGGCGCGCTTGAGCCGGTTCGAGGCAGTGGCGACGAGGTTTTCGCGGACGCTTAGTGTCGGGAAGACCTGCCGGCCCTCGGGCACGAGGCCGATGCCGCAGCGGGCGATCTTCTCGGGCGCGATGCCGCGGACGTCCCGGCTCTCGAAGCGGATGTCGCCGCCCTTGGGCGCGAGCAGCCCCATGATCGAGCGCACGGTCGTGGTCTTGCCCATGCCGTTACGGCCGAGCAGGGTCACGACCTCGCCCTCGGCGATGTCGAGCGCGACATCGAACAGCACCTGGCTTCGGCCATAGGCGGATTGCAGGTTGCGCACGCTGAGCATCAGGCGTCTCCCTCGCCGAGATAGGCGGTGCGGACCTCCGGATTGTCGCGGATCTCATCGGCCGTGCCGGTGGCGATGACCCGGCCATAGACCAGCACGGAGATGCGGTCGGCCAAGGCGAAGACGGCGTCCATGTCATGCTCGACCAGGAGCATGGTGACGCGGCCCTTCAGGCCTGAGAGCATCGCGACCATCTGCTCGCTCTCGGCATGGCCGAGCCCCGCCATCGGCTCGTCGAGCAGGAGCAGGCGCGGCTCGCAGGCGAGCGCGATCGCGAATTCGAGCTGCTTCTGCTCGCCATGGGAGAGATCGGCGACCTTGACCTCGGCGCGGTGGCTCAGACCTGCGGTCGCAAGATGCTGGCGGGCGCGGCCGCGCAACGCTTCGTCGCGGCGGGCGTTGCCGAAGAAGCGGAAGCTGTGGCCATCATGGGCCTGCACGGCGAGCGCGACATTGTCGAGCATCGTGAAGTCCGGCAGGAGCTGGTTGATCTGGAAGGTGCGAGCGACACCGCGCTTCACGCGCTGCGGCGTCGACAGGGCGCCGATCTCCTCGCCCGACAGCGTGATCGCGCCCTCGTCATGGGTCAGCTCGCCGAAGAGCTGGGTCAGCAGGGTGGTCTTGCCGGCGCCGTTGGGGCCGATCAGCGCATGGATCTCGCCGTCGCGGACATCGAGATCGACGCCGTCGGTCGCGACGAGGCCGCCGAAGCGCTTGCGCAGGCCGCGCACGGACAGCAGCGTCGCGGTCATGGCGCGCTCCTGCCGAGGCCGAGGCGATTGAGGAGCCCGTTCAATCCGCCCTGGGTGAAGAGCACGACGAGCAGCAGGATCGGCCCGAGCACGAGCTGCCAATGCTCGGTCCAGCTCGTCAGCACGGTTTCGAGGATGACCAGCGCGGCAGCGCCGAGCAGCGGGCCGAGCAAGGTGCCGACGCCGCCGAGGATGACCATGATCATCAGCTCGCCGGACTTGGTCCAGTGCAGCATGTCGGGGCTGACGAAGCGCAGGTAGTTCGCCATCAGCGCGCCGGCGAGCCCTGCGCCCATGCCGGAGATGACGAAGGCGGCGAGCTTGTAGCGATAGGGCGCGATGCCGATCGCCGCCATGCGCCGCTCGTTCTGGCGGATGCCCGCGAGCACCATGCCGAAGCGCGAGCCGACGATGCGCCAGAGCACGAGGAAGACCAGCGCCGCGATCGCCAGGCAGATGAAATAGAAGGTGACATCGTCGCGGGTGTTGAGGTCGAACAGCGCGTTGCGGCGGCGGATCGTCATGCCGTCATCGCCGCCATAGGCCTTGAGCGAGACGAAGAGGAAGAACAGCATCTGCGCGAAGGCGAGCGTGATCATGATGAACTGCACGCCGGCGGTGCGCAGCGAGAGCGCGCCGATGATGCAGGCGAAGAGGCCGGCGACGAGGATCGCGGCCGGCAGCGTGATCAGGAGCTGGTCCGTGCCGGGGATGAAGCCGAGGAAGAGCGCGTCGTCCATCATCGTGCGGTATAGGATGCCGACCGCGTAGCCGCCGATGCCGAAGAAGGCGGCGTGGCCGAAGCTCACCATCCCGCCGAAGCCGAGCGCGAGGTTCAGGCTGGCGGCGGCGATCGCGTAGATCAGGACGCGCGTCGCCAGCGGCACCAGCGCCGGCTGGCCGAGCGCCTGGACGACGAAGGGCAGGGCGATCAGCGCTGCGGCAAGGGCGATCAGCGCGATGATGCGGCCCGATCCGGACGCGGCGGTGTCGGTGCGGGTGAGGGCGTTCTCAGACATGGGCGGGGAACAGTCCCTTGGGCCGCACCAGCAGCACGATCGCCATCAGCAGGTAGATGCCCATCGAGGCGAGGCCGGCCCCGAGCGCATCGGCCTCCGACCCCGTCATGACATGGCGCAGCAGGCCGGGCGCGAAGGCGCGCAACGACGTGTCGACGAGGCCGACGATCAGCGCGCCGAAGAAGGCGCCGCGGATCGAGCCGACGCCGCCGATCACCACCACGACGAAGGTCATGATCAGGATCTGCTCGCCCATGCCGACCTGCACGGCCAAGATCGGCCCGGCCATCAGCCCGGCGAGGCCGGCAAGCAAGGCGCCGAGCCCGAAGACGGCGGTGTAGAGCAGGCGGATATCGACGCCGAGCGCGCGCACCATCTCGCGATGGGTGGCGCCGGCCCGAACCAGCATGCCGACGCGGGTGCGGTTGATCAGCAGGTAGAGGCCGAGCGCGACGAGGAGGCCGACCGCGATGATGGCGAGGCGATAGACCGGGTAGACCAATCCCGGCAGGAGCTGGACCGAGCCGTTCAGCGCGGGGGGAATCGCGACGAAGAGCGGTTGCCGTCCGAACAGGATGGTCACGCTCTGGTTGAAGATCAGGATCAGAGCGAAGGTCGCCAGCACCTGGTCGAGATGGTCGCGCGCATAGAGCCGGCGCAGCACGACGAGCTCCATCACCATGCCGATGAAGGCGGCTGCGGCGAGGCCGGCGAGAAGGGCAAGCAGGAATGAGCCGGTCTGCGCCGCGGCGAAGGCGGCGGCATAGGCGCCGACCATGTAGAGCGAGCCGTGGGCGAGGTTGATCACACCCATGATGCCGAAGATCAGCGTCAGCCCGGCCGCGAGCAGGAACAGCATCACGCCGAACTGCAGGCCGTTGAGCAATTGTTCGAGAACGAGCGTCATTGTTGCCGGGGTTGGAACGCGCTGGATTTGGATCGAAACGACGCTGTCATTCCGGGGCTTCGCGTCAGCGAAGAGCCCGGAATCCAGAACCGATGCGTCTCATCGTCAAGCGGAACGGTACAGCGCCACCGCGTCGGCGGCATCGGTTCTGGGTTCCGGGCTCAGGCCTTTGGCCTGCCCCGGAATGACGGCTTGGTTCCTCAGAGCTTGCAGTCCTTGGCGTAGACGTCGCCGTGGTTGCTCAGCACCTTGCCGGTGGTCTTGAGCACCGGCGTGCCGTCGGCGCCCTTTTCGACCTTCAGGGAATACCAATCCTGCACCGGGTGCTGGTTCGGGCCGAACTTGAAGGCGCCGCGGACCGACTGGAAATCGGCCTTGGCCAGTGCCGTGCGCAGCGCGGGCACGTCGGTCTTGCCGCCGGTCGCCTTCAGAGCCGAGGCGATGGCGAGCGCGGCGTCGTAGCCCTGGCTGGCATAATAGGTCGGGGCGCGATTATAGGCCTTGGTCCAGGCCTCCATGAATTTCTTGTTGGCCGCGTTGTCGAAATCCGAATTCCAGTGCGCGGTGACGTTGAGGCCGAGCGCGGATTCGCCGACCGCCTTCAGCGTGGTCGAGTCAAGCGAGGGCTCGGCCAGCACCATCGGGATCGTTCCGAGCAGGCCGGCCTGCTGATACTGGCGCAGGAAGGCGATGCCGAGGCCGCCGGGATGGAACTGGAAGACGACATCGGGATTGGCCGCGCGGATCTGCGCCATTTCCGGGGCGAAATCGGTCTGGTCGAGGCGGGTATAGACCTCGCCAGCGATCTCGCCCTTGAACATGCGCTTGAAGCCGGTCAGCGCATCCTTGCCGGCCTGGTAGTTCGGGGCGAGGATGAAGGCCTTCTTGTAGCCGAGATTGGTGGCGTATTGCCCGGCGCTCTCGTGCAGGCTGTCGTTTTGCCAGGACACGACGAAGTAGTTGGCGTTGCACTCCTTGCCGGCGAAATTCGAAGGCGCGGCGTTCGGGCTGACATAGAGCGCGCCCGAATCGACGATATCGGGCACGGTCGCGCCGGCGACGTTCGAGAAGACGATACCGGTCATGATCCTGATGCCGTCGGTCTTCAGCATCTTCTCGGCGATCTGCTTGCCCTGGCCGGGCTTCAGCGCATCGTCCTCGACGACGAGCTCGACCGGCACGCCGCCGAGCTTGCCGCCCTCCAGGTCGATGGCGAGCTTGAAGGCGTCGCGGATGTCCTGGCCGAGATAGCCGCCGGGACCCGACAAGGTGGTGATCATGCCGATCTTGACCGGCTGCTGGGCCAGCGCCGTGGAGGCCGCCAGCGTCGTCGCGATGCCGAAGAGCAATCCGCGCAATTTCATCATGGACTCCAGTCGTTCCGTTTTGCCTCTGAGATGGTTCGACGCGGCGTTTCTGCGCCGCCGCGCTTAGGCCTGTTCCCGCGCAACATCACCGCGCCCCGGCCGGGGCGCAAGGCGCCGCTGCCCGTTATCCAAGCACGGACTCGCCCTGAACGGGGAGCCCGCCTTTCGATGCGGCACCCTTAGAGCGCGACCCAGCCGGCTGGGGGCTTGCGGCCGGGGTGGAGCGCGCCGCAATGCTTGCAGGTGCGCGCCTTCTCGTCCGAGAAGAAGGCCTCATAGAGCGGCGGCAGGTCCTTCACGAGGTCCTTCACCTTGAGCTCGATGCGATGCACGAGGCCCTGGCACTCGAAGCAGTACCATTCGAAGCCGTCGACCTGATCGCCATGGCGGGCCGGTTCGACGACAAGGCCGATCGAGCCTTCCTGCGGGCGCTGCGGGGAATGGCGCACATGCGGCGGCAGCAGGAAGACGTCGCCCTCGCGGATCGTCACGTCATAGTGCTTCCCGTTGTCGACCAGCTTCAGCATCATGTCGCCCTTGAGCTGGTAGAAGAACTCCTCCACCGGATCGTCATGATAGTCGGCGCGCTGGTTCGGCCCGCCGACGACCATCACGGTCATCTGGCCGTCGTCGAACACCTTCTTGTTGCCGACCGGCGGCTTGAGCAGGTGCTCGTGCTCCGCGATCCATTTCTTGAAGTTGAAGGCCTTGAGCCGTCCTTCGGTCGCCATGGTTCCCACTCCCGTCCTCGTTCGTGATGTCGTTCAGCCGGCCTTCGCGAGCGGCGCCTTGCCCAGGCCGCAGGCTTCGAAGGCGGCGCGCGTCGCGGTCTTTTCGGCCTCGGTCAGCTCCAGCATGGGCGCACGCACGCGTCCGCCGATCTGGCCGAGCAATTCCTGCCAGTATTTCTGGTGCGCATGCGGCTTCTCGGCCGGCCGCGTGCCGCGCAGCGCCTCGCGCACCGGGTTGAGGCTGTCGCGGATGGCGCGGGCCTTCTCGGCCTCGCCGCGGAAGGCGAGGTCGGTATAGTCGCGCATGCGCCGGTCGTTCGCCGTCTGGATCAGGTAGGGCGGCGAGGAGCAGAGATAGAGCTGCCAGCCGAGCTCGAGGATATTGTCGAGCCACTCCTCCTCGGACGCCGTGCTGACCAGGATGCGGTCGCCGGCCAGCCGCGTCAGTTCCGCATACATCGGGCGCGGCACGCTGTACTTGATCGCGACCACGTTCTCGATATCGGCGAGCCGGTTGCAGAGCTGCGGGCTCATCAGATAGCCGGAATCCGGGTGGCTCCAGAGCGCGATGCCGATATCGACCTTCTCGGCGATGGTCCGGTAGTACTCGTAGAGCGTCTCGTCCTGCGCCTTGAAGAAATGCAGGATCGGCGCGTGCACGACGATGTAGTCGGCGCCGACCTTCTGGGCGTGCTTGGCCAGGTCGATGACGACGTCCATGTTCTGGTCCGAGCAGGACATGATGGTCTGGCCACGGCCGGCCGAGGCCTCGACCGCGAGCTCGAAATTGCGCTTGCGCTCCTCCAGCGACATCGAGAAGAACTCGCCCTGCTTACCGGCGATGAACAGCCCGTCGATCCCGAGATCTTCGAGCCAGTGGCGGATGTTCCGGCTGAAGCCCTCCTCGTCGATGGCGAGGGCCGGGGTGAAGGGCGTGAGCGCGGCCGCCCAGATGCCCTTCATATGAGCGCGGGCATAGGCCTTGGCGTCCTTCTTGGCGTATTTCATCAGGCCGGCTCCCGCATTCCGGAGCGGCTCGGGCGGATGGCCTCGGGTCGCGCGATCCTTCCGCGCCATCATCCGAAATGCCTTGCCCGACAGCCTCTCCCAGGCAGCCCCGCATAAATGCCGGGCGATGAGGGATGATGGCATGAGAGCCGGGGTATACGGCAACTCGTAACATTCGTATGAATTCGGAAGCTATCCTTATAAATCGAGACGTCCCATGGCGATCACATTGCGCCAGATCCAGGCCTTCCTGGCCGTGACCGAGCAGGGCACCTTCACCAAGGCGGCCGAGCGCCTGAACATGGCGCAGCCGGCGCTGTCCCAGCTCGTGCGCGATCTGGAGCGCGAACTCGGCATCCGCGTGCTCGACCGCACGACCCGGCGGGTCGAGCTGACCGAGGGCGGGCGCGAGTTTCACGGCGCGGCGCTGAAGATCGTGCAGGACCTCGACACCGCCGTGCTGAACGCCAATGGCCTGGCCGAGCGCCGGCGGGGGCGCATCGTGGTCGCGGTGCCGCCACTGCTCGCGGCGGTGATCATGCCGCCGACGATCGTGGCGCTGCAGCAGAAATATCCGGGCTTGCAGGTCGCGATCATCGATGCGCGCAACGATCTCGTCGTCGAGGCCGTGCGCTTCGGCAAGGCCGATTGCGGCGTCGGGACCTTTCCGGCGCTCGACGACACGATCGAGCGCACGACGCTGGCTCGCGACAGCCTGATGCTGTTCTGCGGGCGCGGCAGCCGTTTCGCCGAGCGCGATTCGGTGGCGTGGCGCGACCTTGCCGACGAGCCGCTGGTGACGCTGACCCGCGACAGCGGCATCCGCCTGCTCGCCGAGGTCGGCTACGAGACCGCCGAGATCACGCTGAAGCCGGCCTATGAGGTGACGCAGATCACGACCGCCCTGGCGCTGGTCGAGGCCGGGCTCGGCATCGCCGTGCTGCCGACCTATGCGCGGGCGGTGGCGCCGGCCTCGGTCATCGTGCGCCCGCTGACCGACCCTTCGATCGCGCGGGACATCGTGATGATCAGGCTGGGCGGCCGCACGGCCTCGCCGGCGCTGGCGGCCTTCGAGACGCTGCTGCGCCGCTTCGTGCGCCAGCTCGCACCGAGCGAGGCGGGGTGAGGCCGAAAGCAAAAAGGCCGCCCGGTGAGGCGGCCTTTCGTCCCTGTATTTCAAGGGCTTGTATGGTGGGCGCGACAGGGATCGAACCTGTGACCCCTACGATGTCAACGTAGTGCTCTCCCGCTGAGCTACGCGCCCGTTTGCCGCCTTGCGGTGGCTTCCGGAAGCGTGTCCGAGCCGTGTTGGCCGCGGTCACGCTGCGAGGTGAGGGGGCTATAGCGACTCGCTTCGCGGGTGGCAAGGCGTTTGCCGCATAAATTCTCAACGGGCTGTTGGCACCCGCATCGGCGCGGTGCCGAACGGCCCCTCAGGCCGCCAGCAGCTTCTCGACCTCGTTGACAAGCTCGCGCAGGTGGAAGGGCTTGGACAGCACCTTGGCATCCTTCGGCGTCTGCGAATCGGGGTTCAGCGCCACCGCGGCGAAGCCCGTGATGAACATCACCTTGATGTCGGGATCGAGCTCGGTGGCGCGGCGCGCCAGCTCGATGCCGTCCATCTCCGGCATGACGATATCCGTCAGCAGGAGCTCGAACGGCTCCTCGCGCAGGCGGTTATAGGCCGACAGGCCGTTATCGAAGGAAGCGACGTCGTAGCCTGCGTTCTGCAGGGCCTTGACCAGGAAGCGACGCATATCGTTGTCGTCTTCAGCGAGCAGTATCTTCGTCATGGGCCTGATCTGTCGTCCCTGAGGCCTGTGTTTCTAAACGTCTGGCGCCCCGACTCGGAGCCGGGTCTGGAACGGTTGGGTACTCACCCGGCCGCACAGTTGGAACCATGTCTCTCCATAAGGCAACATCATGGTAAACAAGGCGTGAATCCAGGCGCTGAATTTCCGGGGTTTTGCGACTTCGCTTCAACCGTCCCGTTTTGTGTGCTTCAGTCGGCCGAAATGAGCCTGTCCTCCGCCCCCTTCCCGCCCGCGCCGGACGACGTCGTCGCCGAGATCGAGCGGCCGTTCAGCCTGTACCAGCCGGCCCTCCAGGTCGTGCCGGTTGTGGTCGACGTGCCGCATGCCGGGCGCTGCTATCCACGCGGCTTCGTCGAGGCGGCGCGCCTGCCGCTGCGCAGCCTCCGGCGCTCCGAGGATGCCTATGTCGACCGGCTGTTCGCGCAGAGCGTCTCGCTCGGCGCGCCGCTGCTCGTGGCCGAGTTCCCGCGCGCCTATCTCGATGTGAACCGCGAGCCCTACGAGCTCGATCCGCGCATGTTCGAAGGGCGGGTGCCGCCCTTCGCCAATACCCGCTCGATGCGGGTGGCCGGCGGGCTCGGCACGATCCCGCGCATCGTCGGCGACGCGCAGGAGATCTATTTCGGGCGGATCCCGATCCAGGAGGGGCTCGCCCGGATCGAGGAGCTCTACCGGCCCTATCACGCAGGCTTGCGCAGCCTCGTCCAGCGCACGCAAGGGGTGTTCGGCACCTGCATCCTCGTCGATGCGCATTCGATGCCCTCGGCCGGGCTCGACCGCGACGGGCTGGCGAAGTCGGACATCATCCTGGGCGACCGCTTCGGCACCAGCGCGGCCGGCTACATCATCGACATCGCCGAACAGGCCTTCACGCGGCTGGGTTTCAGCGTCACCCGCAACCGGCCCTATGCCGGCGGCTTCATCACCGAGCATTACGGCGCGCCGGCCGCCGGCGTGCATGCCTTGCAGATCGAGGTGAACCGCGCGCTCTACATGAATGAGGCGACGCTGGAGCCGCATGCCGGCTTCGGCGCGGTCGAGCAGGCGATCGCCAGCGTGATGGCGGATTGCTTCGCGCGCTGGAGCGGCTGGCTCGACGAATGGCGCGAGGCGGCCGAGTAGCGATTGCCGGCGAAGCGGGGGACCATTTCCAAGAAAAAAGGGCCGCACACTTGCGTGGCGGCCCAAGTCTAGGGAGGAAACGCCCAAGGAGGGCAATGAAGGTTTGAGGTCATCTCCCCTTCGCAGTGCACAATATGAGAGTGCGCTGCAAAACGCAACTGAAATCAGCGAAATCAAAGGTGCTATGCGATTGGCGCATAATGCCGCAACGAAATGCCGGGGTTTTTCGGGTATTCCGCATCCGAGCCTCGGTTTGAGTGACCGATCCGCGGAGTCGATGCTGCAAAGCAGCAAACTGGAGTGCCTGTTCATGAGCGCAGTCGATTTCGGCGCCTTCGTCGCGGAGCTGGCGACGCAGTCCGGCCGGGCGATCCTGCCCTTCTTCCGGGCGCTGCATGCGACGGAGGACAAGTCGCGCGGCGGGGTGTTCGATCCCGTGACCGAGGGCGACCGCGCCGGCGAATCGGTGATGCGCCACATGATCAAGCGGCAGTTCCCGGCCCATGGCGTGCTTGGCGAGGAATTCGGCAGCGAGAACACCGATGCCGAATATGTCTGGGTGCTCGATCCGATCGACGGCACGCGCGCCTTCATCTCGGGCATTCCGGTCTGGGGCACGCTGATCGGCCTGACGCGCAACGGCGTGCCGGTCTACGGGATGATGCACCAGCCCTTTTCGGGCGAGCGCTTTTCCGGTGACGGGCGCGAGGCGCGCTACGAGGGGCCGGGCGGCCCGAAGAAGCTGCGGACCCGCCAGACCACCGATCTCGCCACCGCGACGCTGATGACGACGACGCCGGCCCTGTTCAAGGGCGAGGAGGCCGAGGCCTTCGCCCGCGTCGAAAGCGAAGTCCGGCTCTCCCGCTATGGCTGCGACTGCTATGCCTATTGCATGCTCGCGGCCGGCCATGTCGATCTCGTGATCGAGAGCGGGCTCAAGCCCTACGACATCGTCGCGCTGATCCCGATCATCGAGGGCGCGGGCGGCATCGTCACCTCATGGGACGGCGGCAGCGCTGCCGGGGGCGGGCGCATCCTCGCGGCCGGCAGCAAGGCGCTGCATGAGGCCGCCATGGCCAGGCTCGCCGGCTGAGCCGGGCAGCGCCTGGTCCTCGCCGGGGATGAAGGCGTCGAAGGCGGCCCAGAACTGGGCGCGGATGTCGTCGTTCTCCATGAGTATCTCGTGGCGCGATGTCGGCAGGACCAGCGCCGATCCGGTCTTGAGCCGCGCCGCGAAGCGCTCGATCGCAGGCGTCGAGACGACCGGATCGCGGCCGGCGGCGATGATCAGGGTTGGTACCTTCACCTCCAGCGGGGCTGACGGCGTGGCGAGACGCGCGATCAGGCGAAAAGCGGTCCTGACCCAGGCGATGGTCGGGTCGCCGATGCTGAGATCGCGCGCCGCGGCCGAGAGCGCGGCGTTGCGGGCATAGCGCACGGGATCGCTGGTCAGGCGGTTGCCCTCGAAGGGTTTCGTCGCGATCGCGGTATCGCCGCCGCCCGGCACGAAGGCGCGGCCGAGGCCGAGCCAATACAACAGGCTCGCCAGAATCTTGGCCCGGCCGGGATGCGCGATCATCGCGATGCCGAGCATCGGCGCGAGCGCGACCATGCGCGCGACCGGCAAGGCGTTCGAGCGGGCGGCATCGAGGCAGAGCGCGGCGCCCATCGAATGGGAGAGGACGAAATAGGGCGGGGGCAGCTTCGCCTGCATCTCGGCCATCGCCAGCGCAAGATCGGCCTCGTAGTGGCGTAGGCGCCCGACATGGCCCTTGCGCGTGCGCCTGACGAAACGCTGCGAGCCGCCCTGGCCACGCCAGTCGAAGGCCAGCACATGGAAGCCGCGGCGGCGCAGCTCCGCGACGGTCTCGCTGTAGCGCTCGATGAACTCGGCCCGGCCCTGTACGACGACGACCGTGCCGCGCACCCGCTTCACCGTCGGGCGCCAGCTGGCGAAGCGCAAGGCGGCGCCGTCGCGCGTCGTCGCGAGCCAGGTCTTGCCGTGCCCGGGGACGGGATAATCCGAATCGGCAAAAAAGGCGGCCTCGGCCATCAGGTGCTCCGCATCGCCACCGCGCCCTCGGACCGCGGCTGCAACAAGCTCGATATCCTGCACTGGATATCCTGCGAAAACATGTCGGTGTGCCAACAAAGAAATGCGAGGGCCGATTTCGCGTCGGAAAAAAGGGCCCTTGAAAAGCTCAGAGCCCTCCCCAGATCAGGTCTGCGCAGGCCGGAACCGGCTGCGCGAAAGCAACCGAGGTCCGCGCTCAGGCGAGGCGGACCGACATCATTGTCGCTTCTTCGGAGGACATATCATGCGTCATTTCGACCTCTCCCCGCTCTATCGCTCGACCGTCGGTTTCGACCGCCTGTTCAATCTCCTGGACCAGGCCTCGAGCAACGAAGCCGCCCCGAGCTACCCGCCCTACAATATCGAGCGGACCGCCGAGAACGCCTACCGTATCACCATCGCGGTCGCGGGTTTCGGTGAGGGCGACCTCTCCATCGAGTCCAAGGAAAACGCGCTGACCGTCAAGGGCGAGAAGCAGCCTGCCGAGGGTGCTGAGAAGCGCGAGGTCCTGCATCAGGGCATCGCCGCGCGCGCCTTCGAGCGCCGCTTCCAGCTTGCCGATTACGTGCAGGTGACCGGTGCCAGCCTCGAGAACGGCCTGCTTCATATCGACCTCGTGCGCGAGATCCCCGAGGCCAAGAAGCCGCGCCAGATTCCGATCGGCAATGGCGGTTCAGCCAAGGTCCTCGAGGCCAAGGTCGCCCAGGCCGCGTAACCGACGCTGCCAGCGCCAAGCTTTCGATGAAAGCGAAAGGCCCCCGGAAACGGGGGCCTTTTTCTTTGGCAGCAGCAACAGAGCGTCATTCCGGGTCTGCGCCGCAGAGGCGGCTTGCCCGGAATGACGGCTCGTTTATCGGAAAGCGTGTCCTCAGTTCATCGGAGCGACCGGCGCGATCGGCGTCTCGGGCTTCGGCGTCGATGGCGTGGAGTCGATGTTCTGGACCGGCGGGATAGCCGAGGTCTCGGGCGCCGGCGCGGCGGTCGAGAGGGGTGGCTTGCGCTCGGTGCCCTCGGTATTCCGGACATCGCTGGGATTGACGAGCTTCGGCTTGTCGGCGCCGGTCTCCGGATTGGTCGCGCCGGGCGAGGGCTCCGCCGGCTTGGCGGGTTGCGGCGGGGCCGCCGTTGCCGGTGCGCTGGCTTCGGCCGGTGCGGTTTCCACGGGCTTCACCGGTTCGGGCGCCGGCGGCGCGGCCGGTGAGGGCGGCGCTGTCGTCGCGGGCGCGCTGGCCTCGGCCGGGGGTTTTTCCGCCGGCTGGACGGGCTCAGGCGCAGGCGGTGCGGCCGGCGAGGGCAGGACGGTCGTCGCCGGGGCGCTGGCCTCGGCCGGGCCCTTGAACTCGGCGGGGCGCTCAGGCGGCTGGGGCACGAGGCGCTGGCGCGGCGGGGCGTGCTCCTCGCGCGGGTCGGCGCGGGCGACGCTGGGGGCAGGCGCCTGTCCGCGCAGCGGGATGCGTCGGATCAAATCGCCGGCATAGGCATCGAGGATCAGGCGCTGGCGCTGGCCGCCGGGCGTGACGCCGTCGACGATATAGGTGTCGTCGCGGCGGATCGAACGCTCGATCCGGGCGAGGCCGTAACGGCGGGCGGCGATCCCGTTGACCGAATAGGGCGAGACCGCAGCCGGCGCGCGCGGCACGACGGCCGGCGGGCGCGGGACATAGCCATAGTCGTAACGATAGCCATAGCCATAGGCCGGATACGGATCATATCCGTCATCGTAATAGTAGTACTGGGCGCTGGCGGTGCCCGCCATGCCGGCCATTGCGCCGGCCACGACCAGGCCCATCAGAGCGATGCGCCCCGGTGCGGTCGAACGATCTGCCATGCCACATTCCCTTAACGACTGACTGCTTGGCATTCAGTCTTGTTAGGGATTGCGGCAGGTATGCGGCTGGAAACGGGGCGCAAATGCGCTCATTCAACCCGCGATCGCGGTGATGAGGCTCTCGACGTCTTCGGCTTCCGTCGCGAAGGACATGACGAAGCGGCCGACGATCTCGCCCGCCTTGAGCGGCGCCTCCGGCGGCAGCGAACGGGCCGACCAGTCGTAATAGCCGATGCCGGCGGCTTTCAGGCGCTCCTGCACGGCGGCCGGCAGGATGAGGAAGACCTCGTTCGCCTGGCAGGGCCAGGCGAGACGCGCCTCGCTGCCCTGGCTGACCGAATCCGCCAGGCGTTTGGCGCGGGCATTGGCATGGCGGGCGAGGTCCAGCCAATGATCGTCGGCGAGCAGGCCCTCGAACTGGGCGCCGAGGACGCGGCCCTTGGAGAGTGTCTGGCCGGCGCGCTTGCGCCGCCATTTCATCTCCTCGGCTTCGGCCGGGTCGAAGAAGATCACGGCTTCCGCCGCCAGCGCGCCGTTCTTGGTGCCGCCGAAGGAGAGCACGTCGACCCCGGCCTTCCAGGTGATCTCTGCCGGCGTGCAGCCGAGCGTGACCAGCGCATTGGCGAAGCGGGCGCCGTCCATGTGGAGTTTGAGTCCGCGCGGCGTGACGGCGTCCTTCAGCGCCCGCACTTCGGCTGGCGTGTAGATCGTGCCGCATTCGGTCGCCTGCGTGATCGTCAGCACCTGCGCCTGGACCTGATGGAAATCCCCGGCGCGCAGATGGGAGAGCGCTTTCGTCACGGTTTCCGGCTTCAGCTTGGCGCCGGTGCCGGGCAAGTCGACCAGCTTGGCGCCGTTGGTGAAGAATTCGGGCGCGCCGCATTCGTCCTCGACGACATGCGCCTCCTCATGGGTGAGGATCGCGCCCCAGGGCTTGACGATGCTGGCCAGCGCCAAGGCATTCGCCGCCGTGCCGGTGAGGACGAGGAAGACCGCGACCTCGCGCTCGAAGATCGCCGCGAAGCGCTCCTCGACGCGGCGCGTCCAGTCGTCCTTGCCATAGGGGGAGGCGGCGCCGGCGTTGGCGGCGGCAAGCGCGGCCATGACGCGGGGGCTGGCGGCGGCGGTGTTGTCGCTGAAGAAATCCATGGCCTGAGGGTTATGCGGAGGGCGCTTTCCTGCCAAGCGGTGTGGGTGGAGAGGGGGCTTGCGCACGGCGCCGGGGTGAGACCTTGGGTCATGCCCGAAAACAAGAACCGGACTGCCTGAGTCGGGCTTTCGTTCCGGAAATGTCTGGCGCGGATTTGATTTTGCAATAAAATTTCGCTGCAGCGCGAAATCGGCGCTTGTGCCTAGATTGGAATTCTGGCAAGTTCATCGCAATAGGACAGTGTTGCTGTCCCATTTTTCACCGCGCCGACCGAAAGCTGCTCTAGCTTGAGGTCGCGCCGTCGCAACGGAGCGGAGCATGACGAAGGGCCGGGCTACCAACGCCAAAGCCAATCGCACGCGCGCCGTCCGTAAAACGACGGCCTGAAGACAGGCGCGAACGGGCGAGGCACGCCCGAGGCGCCTGCGGAGGACGCGGGCGCGGTGGAAACAAAGCGCAAGCAAAGCCTCCAAAAAGACGACGGCCGGACCGCGCTGGCCCATCCTTGCTGCCGACGTCCAGTCGGCACTGAGGGCCGCAGCGGTCGGGATCATGGACTGACGGGTTTCCCTGCCGGCGCAAGCCCGCGGGGTTCTGGGAAGCGGGGTTTGACGATGAGCGTGACCAGCAAGTCGAGCGGCGCAGGGGCTTTCGAGCGTTTTCCGGCCGTGCGCGATCCGGCCATGCCGGTGCGCCAGGGCCTGTACGATCCCAATAACGAGAAAGACTCGTGCGGCGTCGGCTTCATCGCCGACATGAAGAACCGCAAGAGCCATGCGATCGTGGAGCAGGGCCTGCAGATCCTGCACAATATCGACCATCGCGGCGCGGTCGGGGCCGACCCGAAGCTCGGCGACGGCTGCGGCATCCTCGTCCAGATCCCCGACCAGTTCTTCCGCGAGGAGACCGCGCGGCTTGGCATGACCCTGCCTGAGCCCGGTCATTACGCGATCGGCCAGTTCTTCATGCCGCGCGATCCCGCGGCGCGGGCGCTGTGCGAGGAGGTCATCTCCCAGACTGTCGAGGAGGAGGGGCTCGTCTTCCTCGGCTGGCGCGACGTTCCGGTCGACAACAGCGATCTCGGCCAGGCCGTGCTCGCGACCGAGCCGGTGCATCGCCAGCTCTTCGTCGGCCGCCCCGACGACATCACCGACGAGGACGAGTTCGAGCGGCAGGTCTATGTCCTCCGCAAGTCGGTCTCGAACAAGGTCTACAAGCACCAGGAGCGCAAGACGGCGGAGTATTACCCCGTCTCGATGTCCTGCCGCACCATCGTCTACAAGGGCATGGTGCTGGTGAACCAGCTCGGCTCCTACTTCAAGGATTTGCAGGACGAGCGCTTCGTCAGCGCGCTGGCGCTGGTCCATCAGCGCTTCGCCACCAACACCTTCCCGTCCTGGCGCCTCGCCCATCCCTACCGGATGGTCGCCCATAACGGCGAGATCAACACGCTGCGCGGCAACGTCAACTGGATGGCGGCGCGGCAGGCGAGCGTCGATTCCGACCTGTTCGGCTCGGATATCTCGAAGCTTTGGCCGATCTCCTACGAGGGCCAATCCGACACGGCCTGCTTCGACAACGCGCTCGAATTCCTGGTGCAGGGCGGCTACTCGCTGGCCCATGCGATGATGATGCTGGTGCCCGAGGCCTGGGCCGGCAACCCGCTGATGGATGACGAGCGGCGCGCTTTCTACGAATATCACGCCGCGCTGATGGAGCCCTGGGACGGGCCGGCCGCGATCGCCTTCACCGACGGCCGCCAGATCGGCGCGACGCTGGACCGCAACGGCCTGCGTCCGGCGCGCTATCTCGTCACCGATGACGGGCTCGTGGTGCTGGCTTCCGAGTTCGGCGTGCTGCCGATCCCGGAGGAGAAGATCGTCGAGAAGTGGCGGCTTCAGCCCGGCAAGATGCTGCTGATCGATCTCGAACAGGGCCGCATCATCGGCGATGACGAGATCAAGACCTCGCTCTGCCTCGCCAATCCCTACAAGGACTGGCTGAAGCGCACGCAGATCGTCCTGGAGGACCTGCCGCCGGTCGAGGCGCGGGCTTCCCGCACCGACGTGCCGCTGCTCGATCGCCAGCAGGCCTTCGGCTACACCACCGAGGATGTCCGCCTGCTGATGGCGCCGATGGCGGTGACCGGGCAGGAAGCCGTGGGCTCGATGGGCACGGACACGCCGATCTCGGCGCTCTCGCTCAAGTCGAAGCTGCTCTACACCTATTTCAAGCAGAACTTCGCGCAGGTGACGAACCCGCCGATCGACCCGATCCGCGAGGAGCTGGTGATGAGCCTGCTCTCTTTCATCGGGCCGCGTCCGAACATCCTCGATCTGGAGGGCACTTCGCGCCGCAAGCGCCTGGAGGTCCGCACCCCGATCCTGACCAATGACGATCTCGAGAAGATCCGCTGCATCGGCCATTACGAGGATCGCTTCGACACCAAGACGATCGACTTCACCTATCCGGCGCGCGAGGGCGCGGCGGGCATGGACGGCGCGGTGGCGCGGCTCTGCGAGCGCGCGGAGGCCGCGGTCCATGGCGGCTACAACATCATCATCCTGTCCGACCGGCAGGTGGGCTCAGACCGCATCCCGATCCCGGCGCTGCTGGCGACGGCGGCGGTGCATCATCACCTGATCCGCAAGGGCCTGCGCACCTCGGTCGGCCTCGTCGTCGAATCCGGCGAGCCGCGCGAGATCCACCATTTCTGCTGCCTCGCCGGCTACGGCGCCGAGGCGATCAACCCCTATCTCGCCTTCGACACCCTGCTCGACCAGCATGCGCAGGGCGCCTTCCCCGAGGAGGTCGATGCCGACGAGGTGGTGAAGCGCTACATCAAGTCGGTCGGCAAGGGCGTGCTCAAGGTGATGTCCAAGATGGGCATCTCGACCTACCAGTCCTATTGCGGCGCGCAGATCTTCGACGCCGTCGGCCTGAAAAGCGCCTTCGTCGACAAGTTCTTCTTCGGCACGGGCACCGCGATCGAGGGCGTCGGCCTCGACGAGATTGCCGAGGAGAGCCTGCGCCGGCATCGCGACGCCTTCGGCGACTCGCCGCTCTACCGCGACAGCCTCGATATCGGCGGCGAGTACATGTATCGCGTCCGCGGCGAGGACCATGTCTGGAAGCCGGATGTGGTCGCCTCGCTCCAGCATGCGGTGCGCCTCAACGCGCAGGATCGCTACGAGGAGTTCGCCAACCAGGTGAACGACGATGCGCAGCGGCTCAGCACCATCCGCGGCCTGTTCAAGGTCAAGATGGCCACCGATAACGGCCGCGCGCCGGTGCCGCTGGAGAGCGTCGAGCCTGCCGCGAATATCGTGAAGCGCTTCGCCACCGGGGCAATGTCCTTCGGCTCGATCTCGCGCGAGGCGCATGAGACGATCGCGCTGGCAATGAACCAGATCGGCGGCAAGTCGAACACCGGCGAGGGCGGCGAGGAGCCGATCCGCTTCAAGCCGATGCCGGACGGGCGCTCGAAGCGCTCGGCGATCAAGCAGATTGCGTCCGGCCGCTTCGGCGTCACCACCGAATATCTCGTCAATGCCGACGTGATGCAGATCAAGGTGGCGCAAGGTGCCAAGCCCGGCGAGGGCGGCCAGCTCCCCGGCCACAAGGTCGACGCCAAGATCGCCCGGACCCGGCATTCGACGCCGGGCGTCGGCCTGATCTCGCCGCCGCCGCACCATGACATCTATTCGATCGAGGATCTGGCCCAGCTCATCTTCGACCTGAAGAACGTCAATCCGGCGGCCGACGTCTCGGTGAAGCTCGTCTCCGAGATCGGCGTCGGCACGGTTGCGGCCGGGGTCGCCAAGTCGCGCGCCGACCACATCACCATCTCCGGCTTTGAGGGCGGCACGGGCGCGAGCCCGCTGACCTCGCTGAAGCATGCGGGTTCGCCTTGGGAGATCGGTCTCGCTGAGACGCAGCAGACGCTGGTGCTGAACCACCTACGTGGCCGCGTCGCGCTGCAGGTCGACGGCGGCCTGCGCACGGGGCGGGACGTGATCATCGGCGCGCTGCTCGGGGCCGACGAGTTCGGCTTCTCGACCGCGCCGCTGATCGCGGCCGGCTGCATCATGATGCGCAAGTGCCATCTCAACACCTGCCCGGTCGGCGTCGCGACGCAGGACCCGGTGCTGCGCAAGCGCTTCAAGGGCCTGCCCGAGCATGTCGTGAACTACTTCTTCTTCGTGGCCGAGGATGTCCGCCGGATCATGGCGGAGATGGGCTTCACCAAGATCGAGGAGATCGTCGGCCGCTCGGACCTGCTCGACAAGCGCGACGCGATCGAACACTGGAAGGCGAACGGGCTCGACTTCACCAAGCTCTTCCACAAGGTCGACCTGCCGGGCGTGGCGATCCGCCATGTCGAGTTGCAGAAGCACCCGATCGACACCGTGCTCGACCGCCAGCTCCTCGCCGAGGCGGCGAACGCGATTGAGACCGGCATGCCGGTCGTGATCGAGAAGCCGGTCGGCAATGTCGACCGCAGCACGGGCGCGATGCTGTCCGGCGCCGTCGCCAAGAAGTATGGCCATGCCGGCCTGCCGGAAGACACGATCACGGTGAAGCTCACGGGCACGTCGGGCCAGAGCTTCGCGGCCTTCCTGGCGGCCGGCGTCACCGTCGAGCTCACCGGCCAGGCCAACGACTATGTCGCCAAGGGCCTGTCCGGCGGCAAGGTCATCGTGAAGCCCGATCCGGCGACCAAGGCCGTGGCCGAGCGCTCGATCATCGTCGGCAACACCGTGCTCTACGGCGCGATCGCGGGCGAGGCTTACTTCCGCGGCGTCGCGGGCGAGCGCTTCGCGGTGCGCAATTCCGGCGCCATCGCGGTAGTGGAAGGCACCGGCGACCATGGCTGCGAGTACATGACCGGCGGCGTCGTCGCGGTCATCGGCCAGACCGGGCGCAATTTCGCGGCCGGCATGTCGGGCGGCATCGCCTATGTTCTTGACGAGGACGGCACCTTCAAGTCGCGCTGCAATCTCTCGATGGTCGATCTCGAACCGGTCGAGGAGGAAGAGGACCTGATGGAGCGCCTGCACCATCACGGCGGCGATCTCGAGCACAAGGGCCGGATCGACATGACCAACATGTCGGGCCACGATGAAGAGCGCCTGATGCAGATGCTGACGAACCATGTCGACTACACCGGCTCGGAGCGCGCCCGCACCATCCTCGACAACTGGGCGGATTACCGCACCAAGTTCGTCAAGGTGATGCCGGTCGAGTACCGCCGCGCGCTGCGCGAGATGGAACAGGCCCGCACCTTGCAGGCCGCGGAATAAACGAACGCCACCCCGCCGGGGCCGCCAACGGTCCCGGCATCTCGATCAGGTTAAGGCACGCGCACGGGGACACCCCGCGCACACGGCGAGAGAAACGGCATGGGCAAGGTCACAGGCTTTCTCGAATACGACCGGCAGGAGCAGAAGTATCAGCTCGCCGGCGACCGCATTCGCCATTTCCGCGAGTTCACGCTTCCGCTGGAGGAGCGCGACATCAAGAAGCAGGCGGCGCGCTGCATGGATTGCGGCATCCCGTTCTGCCATGGGCCGACCGGCTGCCCGGTGCATAATCAGATCCCGGACTGGAACGAGCTGGTCTATTCCGGCGGCTGGGAGGATGCGCTTCGCAACCTCCACTCCACCAACAACTTCCCGGAATTCACCGGCCGCATCTGCCCGGCGCCTTGCGAGGAAGCCTGCACGCTCAACCTCGAGAACATGCCGGTGACGATCAAGACGATCGAGCAGGCGATCGCCGACAAGGGCTGGGAAGAGGGCTGGATCGCGCCGGAAATCCCGGCCAAGCGCACGGGCAAGCGCATCGCCATCGTCGGCTCGGGCCCCGCCGGCATGGCGGCGGCGCAGCAGCTCGCCCGCGTCGGGCACGATGTCCATCTCTATGAGCGCGAGGCCAAGGCCGGCGGTCTGCTGCGCTACGGCATCCCCGACTTCAAGATGGAGAAGAAGCATATCGACCGCCGGGTGAAGCAGATGGAGGCGGAAGGCGTGACCTTCCACTACAACGCCAATATCGGCGTCAATCTGCCCTTCGCCACGCTGATGGCCGAGCATGACGCGGTGCTGATGACCGGCGGGGCGGAAGCGCCGCGCGATCCCGGCCTGCCCGACACCAATCTCGCCGGCGTCCATTACGCGATGCCGTACCTGACGCAGCAGAACAAGCGCGTCGGCGGCGAGGATGTTTCGGGCCTCGAGCCGATCAGCGCGGCCGGCAAGCATGTCGTCGTTGTCGGCGGCGGCGATACGGCTTCGGACTGCGTCGGCACCGCCTTCCGCCAGGGCGCGCTCTCGGTGACGCAGCTCGACATCCGGCCGATGGCGCCGGAGCTGGAGGACAAGCTCACGGTCTGGCCGTACTGGCCGACGAAGTTCCGCACCTCCTCCTCGCAGGCGGAAGGCGCAGAGCGCGAATTCCAAGCGGCGACGCTCGGTCTCGAAGGCCGCAACGGACGCCTCACCGGCGTGAAATGCGCCCGCGTCGACGAGAAGCGCAAGCCCATTCCCGGCACGGAATTCGTGCTCCAGGCCGATCTCTGCTTCCTCGCCATCGGCTTCGCCGGCTCGGTGATCGAGGGCATGATCGCGCAGTCGGGCGTAGGCGTAGACAAGCGCGCCAACGTCGTCGCCAATGACCGCGACTACAAGACCAGCGTCGGCAAGGTCTTCGTCGCCGGCGACATGCGCCGCGGCCAGTCGCTGGTGGTCTGGGCCATCCGCGAAGGCCGCCAGGCGGCGCATGCCATCGACAAGGAACTGATGGGCGCCACGATCCTGCCGATGTGACGCCAACGGCACGGGGCGCCGATTGTCCGCGGAAACACCTCGTCATCCCGGGCTTGGCCCGGGATCCATCGTAGAGCGCGGAACCCTATGATGGATTCCGGATCGGCGCCGCTTCGCGGCTTGTCCGGAATGACGGGTGGTTCCAAGGGGACGAAGAAAGGTCCGGCCCTAAGGCCCTGTTCATCGCCTCCGCCATCGCTATGATCGCCCCCATGGAATCGAACCTGAAGGGGAAGCAGGCGCCGCGCCGCCGCTTCCATTGCCGCACCCGCGGACCTGTCTGCGCCCCGCGCTTAACCTCGCGGGGCTGACCGGGAACGCATCGTCGTCTCATCGTCAGCCTTTCTCGGCGCGCTCCTGCGCGCATGACTGACCTCATGAGATTCCGATGTCCCTGATCACCCTGAAAGACCTCTCGCTCGCTCGCAGCGCGCCACTCTTCGCCGGCCTCGACCTCGCCATCGCCAAGGGCGACCGCCTCGGCCTTGTCGCCGCCAACGGGCGCGGCAAGTCATCGCTCCTGCGCATCCTGTCCGGCACCGAGGAGGCGAGTGGCGGCACGCTGACCCGCTCGCGCGGGCTCGTGACTGCCTTCGCGCCGCAGGACCCGCCCGATCGGCTGCTGCCGATGAGCCTTTACGATGCCGTGCGCGACGCGCTCGATCCCGAGGCGGCGGAGACCGAGAGCTGGCGCGTGGACGTGCTGCTCGACGATCTCATGGTCGAGGAGAGCCTGCGCAATCGCGCTGTCGGCAGCCTCTCCGGCGGCTGGCAGCGCACGATGCTGCTGGCGCGGGCGGTCGTGACCGAACCCGACCTGCTGTTGCTGGACGAGCCGACGAACCATCTCGATCTCGAACGGATCGGCTTGTTGGAGCTTTTCCTCGCCAATCTGCCGCGCGACTGCGCCGTGGTCGCGGCGAGCCATGACCGAGCCTTCCTCGACGATATCAGCACGCGCACCCTGTTCCTGCGCCCGTCAGAAAGCGCCGATTTCGCCTTGCCCTATTCGCGCGCCTTGCTGGCGCTTGAGGAGCGCGACGAGGCGCGGGGCCGGCAGTTCGAGAACGAGATGCGCAAGGTGAAGGCGCTCAGGCAGCAAGCGGCGAAGCTGAAGAATATCGGCATCAATTCCGGCTCGGACCTGCTGGTGGTCAAGACCAAGCAATTGTCCGAACGGGCCGACAAGCTGGAGGAACAGGCGAAGCCCGGGCACAAGGAGCGCTCGGCCGGCACGATCCGGCTCGCCAGCAGCGGCACCCATGCCAAGGCGCTGGTCTCGATCAAGGAAACGGCTATCAGCACGCCGGACGGGCGCCTGCTGTTCCGCACCGGGCCGCTCTGGATCGAGAAGGGTGACCGGATCGCGCTGCTCGGCGCCAATGGCAGCGGCAAGACGCGCTTCGTAACCCGGCTGCGAGCGGCGCTGGACGGTTCCGATTCGGATATCCGTGGCGCGGCAACCCTGAAGGCCGGCTATTCCGACCAGGGCCTGTCGCAGCTCGACGCCTGGCGCACGCCCTGGGACGCTGTGAAGCATTCCAGCGATCTCGGCGACCAGACGGCGCGTACCGTGCTGGCCGGCGCGGGGATCGCCAGCGAAGCGCAGACCGCGCCGATTGCACGCCTCTCGGGCGGGCAGCGCGCACGGCTCGCCATGCTGCTGCTGCGCCTGATCGAGCCGAATTTCTACCTGCTGGACGAGCCGACCAACCATCTCGATATCGAGGGGCAGGACATGCTGGAGAGCGAGTTGATCAAGCAGGAGACGGCCTGCCTGCTGGTCAGCCATGATCGCGCCTTCGTGCGGGCGGTGGCGACGCGGATCTGGGTCATCACCGGCAAGAAGCTGGTCGAGGTCGACGATCCCGATCCGGTCTTCGACCGGCTGATGGCGGGGTGATCAGCGCGGCCAGCGGTAATCGTCGAGCCGGCCCGAGACCGGGTCGGGCGCGATACCCTGGCCGAAGACGCGTTCGAGCTGGAGGGCGGCGTCGCCGCGGCCGCGTGCCTCGGTGATCGAGGCGAGGAGCGGCTGTTCGGAAGGCGCGGCCTGGCCGGTGAGGGGCTGGATCGGCCCGGCGAGCGGGCGGGCCTGCAAGGCGGCGGGCAGGCCGATCGTCGGCACGCCCGCGACCATCTGGTCGATCAGGCGCTCGACGCCGCCGGGCTGGAGCTCCGGTGCGCTGGGGGCGCCGGTCTCGGGCGAAACGGGGAGCGCAATGACGCTGTTCTGCGGGGCGGCCTCGATCATGCGGCGGATGACGAGATCGACGAAATGGGCGGCCTTGCGGGCGCCTGCGGTGGTGAAATGGATGCCGTCACCGAGGCGCAGCCGCACCGGCTGGCCGGAGACGTCGGGGCCGGTCGCCGTGTAGCGGTTCTCGGCATCGACGAAGCCGCCCCAGAGATCGACATATTGCCCGCCCGCCTTCTCGACGCGCTGACGGTAGAGATCGTTGAGGGTGACGAGATCGGCCGAGAGCCGCCCGTTCTGCATCGGCGGCGCGCCGACCCAGATCAGCGGTACGCGCTTGCCGGCGAAGGCGTTGGCGATGGCGTCGATGCGGTCGCGGTAGAGTTCGAGCCAGCGCGGGCTGAGGGGATCGTGCACCGTCTCGCCCTCGCGGATCGGCTGGCGGTCGTTGAGGCCGAGCAGGACGACGCCGATGCTGATCTTCTGGTCGCTGGCGAGGAGATCGGACACGGCCTTCGGCCAGTCGTAGAAATCGCTGCGGACGAGGCCGGAATCGGGCTTGGCCTTGTGGACCACCTCGACATCGGGGCGGTTGTTGAGGGCGTCGTCGAGCCCGTTCGCCAGGAGATTGGCGAGGGAATCGCCCATCACCACGATATGACTGCTGACATCGACCTTGGGGATGACCGGATCGTCGCGGACGACGACCGGTGCCTCGCGGCGGCGCACGACCGGCGCGACGCGCTGGCGTGGCTGCGCCGGCACGGCTTGCGGTTGAGCCGGCAATTGCCAGAACATCTGGAACAGGCTGCGCTGTTGCGGTTGTTGCTGCCGCGGCTGTTGCTGGGCGAGGGAAACCGGCCCGCCCGTCAGCAGGAGCAGGCAGGCGGCACCCAGAACCATGGCGAGCGAGCGCAGGCGCATAGGCCGATCCGGCGGTTCCCCTTCGTCCCCCCATTATAGGCCGGTGCCGGCCCGGAGTCAGCGCTTGCCGCGCAGTTTCGCCAGCAGGGCGGGGGTCGGATAGCCGTCGGCGATCTCGCCGGCGCTGATCTGGTAGCGGCGGACCGCCTCGCGCGTGCCGGTGCCGATGCGGCCGTCGGCATCGTGGTTGTAGAGGCCGATGGCCTTCAGGCGGTTCTGGAGATCGCGGGTCGCGGCCATGTCGAGGCGCGGCGCCTGGGTCGGCCAGCTCGCCTGGATCGCCGAGCGGCCGGCAATGCGGTCACCGAGATGACCGACGGCCATCGCATAGGCATCCGAGGAATTGTATTTCTTGATGACGTCGAAATTGGCGGTGAGCAGCATCACCGGGCCGGTATGGCCGGCCGGATAGAACAGGCGGCCTTCGCCGGAGGAAGGCAGGCGGCCGCCATCGGCGCGGCGGATGCCGGCGGAGGCGAAGGCGGAGAAGCTCGCCTTGTCCAGGCGATAGTCGAAGCCGTCCGGCAGCGTCACTTCCATGCCCCAGGGCAGCCCCGGCACCCAGCCGTAGCCCTTGAGGTAATTCGCTGTGGAGGCGATGGCGTCGCTCGACGAGGTCCAGATGTCGGCATGGCCGTTGCCGGTCCAGTCGACGGCATATTTCATGTAGCTCGACGGCATGAACTGAGTATGGCCCATGGCGCCGGCCCAGGAGCCCTTGAGTTCGCTGCGCTCGACATAGCCCTTCTCGATCAGCTCGAGCGCGGTCAGCAACTCGTCGCGGAAGAAGTCGCCGCGATAGCGGATGGAGGCCAGCGTCGCCAGCGAGCGGATGACGTCCTTGCTGCCCTTGAACGAGCCGTAATTGGTCTCCATGCCCCAGACGCCGAGGACGACCTCCTTGGGCACGCCGTAGCGCGCCTCGACCTGGGCGAGGACGGAGGCGTTCTCGGCCGCAGCCTCGCGTCCGCGCTGGACGCGCGCGCCGCCGACGGCATTCTCCAGATAGTTCCAGATCGGGGCGCTGAACTCGGCCTGCTTCTTGGTCAGGGCGACGATCGAGGCATCCGGCGTCACCCCGCGAAAGGCGAGGTCGAAGCTCGCGCGCGAGATGCCGCGCGCCTGCGCCTGCGGCCAAAGCCGCTGCAGGAAGATGTCGAAGGATGCGCTCGCCGGGGTCGCCTGAGCATTGCGCGCATGGGCACCGGAGACGTTGATCGAGCCGGTGGTCTGGGCCAACGCCGGCGCCAGGCTGATCAAGACCGAGGCTGCGATGACGGACAGGCGCATGGAGACTCCCGGCGGATGCTGGATGGAACCACCTTCACAGCGCCCGAACAAGATTAATCAAGGGTTAAGACGGGAGCGAAGGAAGGTCCGTTCGCGTGCGGCGGATGCGCTTTTGCCGTGTCATCCCGGACAAGCCGCGAAGCGGCGCCGATCCGGGATCCATCGTGAAGCGTGGCGCCCCTGATGGATTCCGGGTCTGCGCTTCGCTTGCCCGGAATGACGGCGGTGGCAGGCCGGCCTGTCCAAGCTCTCCAAGGCAGGTTCGTGATTTGACAAGCTCCGGCGATTGTCAGATTCTCCGATGATGAATAGCGCGTCCCCCTTCCGCCGCGGTCTGCACCGCTCGGGCAATCTTATCGCGGGCTTCTAGCCCCCGGACCTGTCGCGCTTGCCGCCTCCGGTTCGGGGGTGCGTCCTCTCCTGCAATTTCCTGCGAGTTCGACCTTTTTCATGCCGCGCGATTGCGTTCGCCGGCGGGCGCTCGCCTTTTCGATGAAAGACCTCCACCGATGACCGCCAAGCGTCCCGCCATCACCGTCACGGCCGCGGACCATGCCATGCTGAGCCGCATCGCGGCCGGCGCGGCCCACACCATGCCCGAACTTGCCGCCGAGCTGACCCATGAGCTCGACCGTGCCCGCATCCTCGCCGGGAGCAAGGTCTCCGCAGAGCACGCCCGGATCGGCAGCCGGATCGTCTATCGCGACGAGACCACCAAGCGGGAGACCACCGTCACGCTGGTCTGGCCCGAGCATGCCGATATCGAGAAGAACCGCATCTCCGTGATGACGCCGATCGGCGTCGCGCTGATCGGCATGGCGGCCGAGCGCTCGATCGACTGGACGACGCGCTCCGGCGACGTGAAGCGCCTGACCGTGCTCGCGGTGCACGAGCCGGCCGAGGAGGAGGCTGCGTCCTGAGGTCGGGCGGATCGCCTGTTCCGAAAAGCGCCGTCATTCCGGGGCGCCGCGAAGCGGCGAGCCCGGAACCCATAACCGTATCGGTCGAGATTTGCCGTACCAGCCGACGCGAGGCTTTCCAGAACCCGCATCGGTTCTGGGTTCCGGGCTCTTCGCTGGCGCGAAGCCCCGGAATGACGGCGGTGGTTCCTTCAAGCCCGGCCGGCTCAGGTCGAGGCGTTCTTGATCCTGAGCTTTTCCTCCCAGGCCAGCGCCTGGCTGACGATCTCCTCGAGGTCGTCATGTTCCGGGCGCCAGCCGAGTTCGGCGCGGATGCGATCGGCCCGGGCGATCAGCGAGGCCGGATCGCCCGCGCGACGGCCGGCCAGCGTCACCGGGAAATCGACGCCGGAGACCTTCTTCACGACCTCGACGACCTCCTTCACCGAATAGCCGCGGCCATAGCCGCAATTCAGCGTCAGGCTTGCCCCGCCGCCACGCAGATGGTCGAGCGCGGCGAGATGGGCACGGGCGAGGTCGGTGACATGGATATAGTCGCGCACGCAGGTGCCGTCCGGCGTCGCATAGTCGGTGCCGAAGACGGTGAGGCCGTCGCGCTGGCCGAGCGCGGCCTGGCTCGCGACCTTGATCAGATGGGTGGCGTTCGGCGAGGACTGGCCGGAGCGGCCCTTCGGATCGGCACCGGACACGTTGAAATAGCGCAGCGCGATGTAGGTAAAGCCATGCGCCGCGGCCGCATCCTGCAGCATCCACTCGCTCATCAGCTTGGAGCGGCCATAGGGGTTGATCGGGTTGAGCGCGATCTCCTCGGGCACCGGCGAGACCGGCGGCTCGCCATAGACGGCGGCGGTGGAGGAGAAGATGACGTGCTTGACGCCCTTGCGGGCGGCGCTCTCGATCAACGCGCGCGTCTTCACGGTATTGTTGAAATAATAGCCCAGAGGGTCGGATACCGATTCCGGAACCACGATCTTGGCGGCGAAATGCGCGATCTCGCTGATCTCATACTCGCCGATCAGGCCCTCGACGAGTTCCTGGTTGCCGATATCGCCCTGCACGAAGATCGCCTCGGGCGGCACCGCCCACCAGAAGCCGGTGGAGAGATTGTCGAGCACCACGACCTTCTCGCCCCGGTCGAGCAATTCCAGGACCATGTGGCTGCCGATGTAGCCGGCGCCGCCGGAAACCAATACCGCCATCGTCTCTCTCGCCTCATCTTCGTCAGGAACCGGACTTAGTCGAAAACCGTTGACGGGTTCTCAAGGCCTGTCAGCTAATACCGCCTGATGGCCGGCAACCATGACAGTTGTACGGCCGCTCCCACCACCGCCTGGCTTCGGCAAGGCTATTGCGCCCAATGGATTTTTCATGACGAAACGCATCCGCAAGGCCGTTCTTCCTGTCGCCGGTCTCGGCACCCGCTTTCTGCCCGCCACGAAAGCGGTGCCGAAGGAGATGCTCACCATCGTCGACCGCCCGGTCGTGCAGCATGTCGTGGACGAGGCGCGCGCCGCCGGTATCGAGCATTTCATCTTCGTCACGGGCCGCAACAAGGCGGTGATCGAGGACCATTTCGACATGGCCTACGAGCTCGACGATACGCTGGCCAAGCGCAACAAGACCAGGGAACTCGAGGCGCTGAGGCACGACCTGCCGGCCGCGGGCGCGACCAGCTTCACCCGCCAGCAGGCGCCGCTGGGTCTGGGTCATGCGGTCTGGTGCGCGCGCGAGATCGTCGGCGACGAGCCTTTCGCGCTGCTGCTGCCGGATATGCTGCATTACAGCCAGGGCAAGGGCTGCCTTGCCGAGATGATCGAGGCCTATGAGCAGCATGGCGGCAACCATATCGCGGTTGCGCCGGTGCCTGACGACCAGACGCATCAATACGGCATCGTCGGCGTCCAGGATGCCAAGGCCAAGGTCTCGAAGATCACCGGCATGGTCGAGAAGCCGCCGAAAGGCACAGCGCCCTCGAACCTGCACATCTCCGGCCGCTATATCCTGCAGCCGACGATCTTCAACCTGCTCGCCAACCAGGAGAAGGGCGCCGGCGGCGAGATCCAGCTCACCGATTCGATGATCGCGCTGTCGCATCTGGAGCCGTTCTTCGCGGTGCGCTTCGATGGCGATATCTACGATGCCGGCTCGAAGATCGGCTTTCTGGCGGCGAATGTCGCCTATGCGCTCGACCGCGGCGATCTCGGCCCGCAACTGCGCGCCGAGATCGAGAAGCTGCTGGAGCGCTGAGGCGGAAGGGAAGGACATGGGTCATCCCGGGCGACCGCAGGTCGACCTGGGATCCATGCCGGAACGGTTCAGGCATGGATCCCGGATCTCCGCTTCGCTCCGTCAGGGATGACCCGCGTTTCATAGGCATGGGAAACCGCCTTCCGCAGCCGATTTGCCGGGTGGCCATTCCGTGGGAAATGCCGGATGAGGGGCAATGCAGGAGATGCCCCGTTGAGTGACCAGAGCCTCGTGTTCGACCGCCCGCTCGGCCGTTCGCGGCTGAAGCGCGCGCTCGCCGGCGACTACCCGGATTTCCTGCTGCAGCGCGCGGCCGATGATCTGGGAGAGCGGCTCGGTGCCGTGCTGCGCGAGTTCGCGGTCGCGGCCGATCTCGGCACGGCCTTGCCCGTCGCCGCGCCCGTGCTCTCCGGCCGGGCCGGCCGGTTGCTGCGCATGGCCGAGGCGGAAGGGACGCAGGCCGATCTCGTCGGTGATCTCGAAAGCCTGCCCTTCGCCGCCGGCTCGCTCGATCTCGCCGTCTCGCTGCTGGCGCTGCACGGGGTCAACGACCTGCCGGGCGCACTCATCCAGATCAAGCGGGCGCTCAAGCCCGATGGCCTGTTCATGGGCTGCCTGCTCGGCGGGCGGACGTTGCAGGAGCTCAGACAGGCACTGCTCGAAGCCGAGAGCGAGACGATGGGCGGGGTCAGCCCGCGCGTCGCGCCCTTCGCCGATCTGCGCGATCTCGGCAGCCTGTTGCAGCGGGCGGGATTCGCACTGCCCGTCATCGACAGCGAGATCGTGACGGTGCGCTATCGCGACGCCTTCGGGCTGTTTCGCGATCTCAGGGCGATGGGCTGGGCCAATGCGCTCGTCGCCCGGCGCAAGACGCCTTCGCGGCGCGAGACCCTGCTGCGCGCGGCGACTATCTATGCGGAACGCTTCGCCGATCCGGACGGGCGCCTGCCCGCAACCTTCGAATTCGTCTGGGTCTCCGGCTGGGCGCCACATGAAAGCCAGCAAAAGCCATTGAAGCCTGGTTCGGCCAAGGCTCGTCTGGCCGATGCGCTGGGCGTGCCGGAGATCAGGGCGGGCGAGAAGCCCGGGGAAGGTTGAGAGTGGTTGCGCCCTTGCCGTCATGGTCGGGCTTGTCCCGACCATCCACGTCTTCCTTCGGTGCGCGTCATGCTCAAGACGTGGATGCTCGCCACAAGGGCGAGCATGACGGTGGAGAGGTTTGCAGGAGATGAGCGAGCGCCAGCCGCGCCTTATGCGCGCCGATTTCCGTGTCTTCCGCGCCATTCCGACGCGCTGGCACGACAATGACGCCTACGGGCACGTCAACAATGTCGTCTATTACGGCTGGTTCGACACGGCGGTGAATGTGTGGCTCATCGAGAACGGCTTCCTCGACCTTTCCGGCAGCGAGATCGTCGGGCTGGTGGCGGAGACCGGCTGCACCTATTTCGAGAGCGTCGCCTTTCCCGAGACGGTGGAGGCCGGGATCGCGGTCGAGCGGCTCGGCAACAGCTCGGTCACCTATCGCATCGGCATCTTCCGGCAAGGCGGCGAGCAGGCGGCGGCACAAGGGCGCTTCACCCATGTCTATGTCGCGCGCGCGAGCCAGAAGCCCGTGCCGATCCCGGCTCCGCTCAGGGCTGCTCTGGAGCGGCTCGCTGTCTGACTAGAGGATGCGCAGGCCGCAATGCTCGACCATCGGGTCGAAATCGCGATCCTGATGAAGCAGCAGATGGCCGTTCTCGATGCAGTACGTGGCGATGATGATGTCGGCCGTCTTGCGGATGGTGATGCCACGCTGACGAAGCAGGCGGTAGTTCGCGGCAGCGCGGGGAGCGAGCGCGGGCCCGAGCAGCGGGGCGATCGGAAACGCCGACATCGAGGCTTCGATCGTCGCGGCGTGCCTGTCGTCGCGCGCTCCCTGCAGCACTTCCGTCAGAATGAGGTCTCCGATCAGGATATCGGAGGTGTGCTCGATAGCGGTCAGTTGCGCGACTTGGGGTGACGCTTCCCGACGCAGCAAGGCGATCCAGACTGAGGAGTCGACGAGGATCACTGCCGATCCGGCGAAGCTGCATCGCGCCTCATGGCCTCGAGGTCGCCTTCCCAGCCCAATCCAGCCAGCTCCTGCAAGGCGCGGCGTTGGCGATGCTGCTGAACGACCAGCCGCAACGCTTCCTCGACGGTCGCGCGCTTGGTCGGCAAGCCGGTTGCCTCCATGGCTTCAGCGAGCAATTCGTCGTCAAGCTCGATATTGGTGCGCATCGAAGCACTCTATGTGTAGAAAGTATGTAAATCATACACATATAGCCCGCTAGGCTCAAGCCCGAACCGGGAAGCCGTTGTCTCGCACGTTAAGGCAGGCTATGCCCCTGCCAACCCCTATCGCCGGACCGCCAGGAAGCCTGAGCCCGTGATTCCGAACGACATCAAGATCACCCCGCAGCTCGTCGCCGAGCACGGCCTGAAGCCGGACGAGTACCAGCGCTTCCTGCATCTGATCGGCCGCGAGCCGACGATCACCGAGCTCGGCATCGTCTCGGCGATGTGGAACGAGCACTGCTCCTACAAGTCGTCGAAGATCCATCTCAAGACGCTGCCGACCAAGGCGCCCTGGGTGATCCAGGGCCCGGGCGAGAATGCCGGCGTCATCGATATCGGCGAGGGCACGGCCATCGTCTTCAAGATGGAGAGCCACAACCACCCGTCCTTCATCGAGCCCTATCAGGGCGCGACGACGGGCGTCGGCGGCATCCTGCGCGATGTCTTCACGATGGGCGCGCGCCCGATCGCTGTGCTCGACGCGCTGCGCTTCGGTGATCCGGCGCATCCGAAGACCCGCCATCTCGTCTCCGGCGTCGTCGCCGGCATCGGCGGCTATGGCAATTCCTTCGGCGTGCCGAATGTCGGCGGCGCCACGGGCTTCCACACGCGCTATGACGGCAACATCCTGGTCAACGCGATGGCAGTCGGCATCGCCAAGGCCGACGAGATCTTCTACGCCAAGGCGTCGGGCGTCGGTAAGGCGATCGTCTATCTCGGTTCCAAGACCGGCCGCGACGGCATCCACGGCGCGACCATGGCCTCGGCCGAATTCGACGACAAGTCTGAGGAGAAGCGCCCGACCGTGCAGGTCGGAGACCCCTTCGCCGAGAAGCTCCTGCTCGAAGCCTGCCTCGAGATCATGGCTGCCGGCCATGTCGATGCGATCCAGGACATGGGCGCTGCCGGCCTGACCTGCTCGGCCGTCGAGATGGGCGCCAAGGGCGATCTCGGCGTCGAGCTCGACCTCGACAAGGTGCCCTGCCGCGAGGAGGGCATGAGCGCCTATGAGATGATGCTGTCGGAGAGCCAGGAGCGCATGCTCATGGTGATCAAGCCGGGCCATGAGGACGCCGCCGAGGCGATCTTCACCAAATGGGGCCTGGACTTCGCCGTCATCGGCCATACCACCGACACGCTGCGCTTCGTCGTCAAGCACCAGGGCGAGGTCATGGCCGACCTGCCGATCAAGGAGCTCGGCGACGAGGCTCCGGAATATGATCGCCCGTGGATCGAGACCGCGCCGCAGCAGCGCATCGCGGCCGAGACCGTGACGCCGCCTTGCGGCAATGCCGAGGCGCTGAAGAAGCTGATCGGCTCGCCGGACCTCTCCTCCAAGCGCTGGATCTGGGAGCAGTACGACACGCTGATCCTCGGCAATTCGGCGGTGACGCCCGGCGGCGATGCCGGCGTGATCCGCATCGAGGACGGGCCGCGGGGCCTCGCCATGACAGCCGACGTGACGCCGCGCTATTGCGAGGCCGATCCGTTCGAGGGCGGCAAGCAGGCGGTGGCGGAAGCCTGGCGCAACCTGACCGCGACGGGTGCCACGCCGCTCGCCATCACCGACAACCTGAATTTCGGCAATCCCGAGAAGCCCGAAGTCATGGGCCAACTCGTCGGCTGCATCCGCGGCATCGGCGAGGCCTGCAAGGGGCTCGACTTCCCGGTCGTCTCCGGCAACGTCTCGCTCTACAACGAGACCAATGGCGTCTCGATCCTGCCGACCCCGACCATCGGCGGCGTCGGCGTCATGGCGGACGTGACCAAGCACGCCACCGTCGCCTTCAAGGCCGAGGGCGAGGCGATCATCCTGATCGGCGAGACCGCCGGCTGGCTCGGACAGAGCGCCTATCTCGCGACCGTCTGCGGCCGCGAGGAGGGCGCTCCGCCGCCGGTCGATCTCGCGATCGAGCGCCGCAACGGCGATTTCGTGCGCGGGCTGATCGCTGGTGGCAAGGTCTCGACCTGCCATGATCTCTCGGATGGCGGCCTGGCCGTGGCGCTCGCCGAAATGGCGATGGCCAAGGGCGTCGGCGCCAAGATCGAGACGCTGCCGGTGGGCCCCGCCCATGCCGCGCTCTTCGGCGAGGATCAGGCGCGCTATGTCCTGACAGTTCCCGCTGCCGAGGCCGAGGCGATAATCGCAGCGGCGAAGGCTGCCGACGTGCCGGCGCTCGCCATCGGCAAGACGGGCGGCGCTTCGCTTGCTCTGCCGGGCGAGCCCGCTGTGGCGATCGCCGATCTCCGCAAGATCCATGAAGACTGGCTGCCGTCCTATATGGCCGGCAAGGCGGCCTGAGGAGTTCGACCTATGGCGATGGATGCCCACGAGATCGAGCGCATGATCAAGGCCGCGCTGCCCGACGCGGCGATCGAGATCAAGGATCTGGCCGGCGACGGCGACCACTATGCCGCGACCGTCGTCTCGGCCGCCTTCAAGGGCAAGACCCGGGTGCAGCAGCACCAGATGGTCTATGCCGCGCTCCAGGGGAATATGGGCGGCGTGCTGCACGCCCTTGCGCTGACGACCAGTGTTCCCCAAGATTAGAACGAGACCATCCGGCGGGCCTTGAACCCGCTTCAGGAGACGAGACGATGTCCGACGTCAATGCCCGCATCGAAGCGGAAGTGAAGAACAACGACGTGGTGCTCTTCATGAAGGGCACGCCGCAATTCCCGATGTGCGGCTTCTCCGGCCAGGTCGCGCAGATCCTCGGCTATATCGGCGTGCCCTATAAGGGCGTGAACGTGCTCGAGGACCAGGAAATCCGCGAGGGCATCAAGGCCTTCTCGAACTGGCCGACGATCCCGCAGCTCTACGTCAAGGGCGAGTTCGTCGGCGGCTGCGACATCACCCGCGAGATGTTCCAGGCCGGCGAATTGCAGGCGCTCTTCGAAGAGAAGGGCATCGCGGTGAAGCAGGCGAGCTGAAGGCTCGCCGGGTTCAGCCTTCCGCACAGGGCGGCAGCGTCTCAAGCGCCGCCCAAAGCGCCTGTGGCAGATCGCCCTCGCGCTGGATCAGCGAGATGCAGCCGCGTCGCCCTTCTGCGACGGCTTTCGGGCGCAGGGTGGCGTTGTCGAAGACGCGCCATTGATCGACCGTATCGATATAGGCCGGCAGGTTTTCGATCGAGCGGGAGAAACGGCGGCGGACATCGGCTTCCGCAACGTTGTGGCCGCCTTCGCTGACGCGGCGGGCGATGCGAGCCAGTGATACCTCCGGGCTGGCTATCAGGAAATACAAGAGGTTGACGATGTAGCCGGCCTCCCGGGCGGTTGCGATCGTGCGCAGGTGCGTCTTGCCCGAGAGTGTCGTCTCGATCGAGAACGAACGCTTTTCAGAGATCAGCGAGCGTGTCAGCTCCAGCGCGACGCGGCCGGCGCGTTGCTGCTCAGCCGTTGGGTCGAGTGGGGAGAGCCCGCGCGCGATCTCGTCGAGATTGACGAAACGCGTGCTGCCTGAGACGGCCTTGATATGGCGGAAGGCATAGGTGGTCTTGCCGACGCCATTGGGGCCGGCAACGATCCAGAACTGCGGCTGTGGGGTCGTCATGCCGCTTTGGCTAGCACGCACCACCTCTTCGCGCCAATCTGCGCCTCGATCTCAAGCCGCCGCGCATTGCGGGTGCGGCTTGCGGATGCGCTCGGTCGATGCCGGGTATTTCTCCAACATTCGCTCCGGCCTGATCGGCCGGCGCACGAGGTCGCCGCCGCAGTTCGGGCAGGTGCCTGCGAAGCGCGTCTCGGCGCAACCGGCGCAGAAGGTGCATTCGAAGGTGCAGATCAGGGCATCGCGCGATTGCGGCGGCAGGTCGCGGTCGCAGCATTCGCAGTTCGGGCGCAATTGCAGCATGGCGTCGTCTCCTTCCGATGGCCGGAAGAATGACCGCAAACCGGGCTGAAACCAGCGATTTCGCGTGATCCGACCGATCAACGGGGTGGATCGGTCAGTTGGCTGTCCGTTGCGGGAACGATCTCTCGAAGCCCGGCGTCATTCCGGACAAGCCGCGAAGCGGCGCCGATCCGGAATCCATCGGAGGACGCGGCGCTCTACGATGGATTCCGGGTCTCCGCTTCGCTGCGCCCGGAATGACGGCGTTCGAGTGGAAGGCAGCGGCGAGCGGCGCTGTCCTTCACTTCACCAGCAGCCAGTCCTCGATCACCAGCGCGTCGAGCCCGCTCGTATAGAACATCAGGATCGCGTCCTCCGCCGTGTGCAGGATCGGCTTGCCCATGATGTTGAAGGAGGTGTTGAGGATCACCGGCACGCCCGTCAGCGCGTGGAAGGCCGAGATCAGCGCATGATAGCGCGGGTTGCGCTCGGCCGTGACGCTCTGCAGGCGCCCGGTCGCATCCTCATGGACCACGGCGGGGACGCGGTGACGCACCGCTTCCTTCCAGACCAGCGTGCGCTCCATATAGGGCGCGTCCTGGTAGTTTTCGAACCAGTCGGCGGCCTGCTCGGCCAGGATCGAGGGGGCGAAGGGGCGGAAGGCCTCGCGGTACTTCACCTTGGCGTTGAGGGTGTCCTTGGCGTCGGCCGGGCGCGGATCGGCGATGATCGAGCGATTGCCGAGCGCGCGGGGGCCGAACTCGGCGCGGCCTTGCACCCAGCCGATCAGCTTGCCCTCGGTCAGCAGTTTGGCGGTGACCGGCGCGATCTCGTCCGGGGAGAGCTTGCGCAGGCGCTTCTCCCAGAGCTGCATGCGCTCGAAGGGCTCCGTCGAGACGGTCGAGCCGAGATAGGGCGAGAGCGGTCCCTTCGGTGCGCGCCAGTCCGGGTTGGCCTCGGCGTGGGCAAGCCAGGCGGCACCGATCGCGTTGCCGTCATCGGCCGGGGCGGAGGGCACGAACACCGTCTTGAAGCCGTGGCGGCCGGCGATCTTGCCATTGAAGGAGGAATTCAGCGCGCAGCCGCCGGCCATGACGAGGTTTTCGCTCGGGACCAGCGCGGCAGCCTCTCCGAGCAGCGCTTCCATCATCTCGGCGAAGACGTCCTGTCCGCAGCGGGCGAGATTGGCCCAACCCTGGTCGAGGGCGTCGGCCGGGCGTTTTGCCAGGATCTCGGCGGCCACCGCCTGCACCACATCGGCCTTGGCGAAGGAGAGCTTGTGGCCTTCGATGCTGTAGAGCTTGCGCAGCAGCGCCATCAGCTCGGGATCGGTCTTGCCATAGGGGGCGAGCCCCATGATCTTCCATTCCTCGCCCTTGGCCTGGTCGAAGCCGGCGAGATCGGTGACGAGGCCGAAATAGAAGCCGATCGATTCTCGCCCGCGATGGCGCTTCACTTCGCGGAGCTTGCCGTTCTCCAGCGCGAAGATCGCCGAGGCGCCGGTCTCGCCCATGCCGTCGACGACGAGGCAGGCGGCATTGTCGAAGGGCGAGGACCAGCAGGCATAGGCCGCGTGGCTGAGATGGTGGCCGTAGCGCTTCAGGTCGGTGACATTGGCCTTGCCATAGGCGCGGTCGAGCCCGAGCAGCACGCCCATGCCGGCGCGCTGCTGGCTAAGATGCAGCGAGGCGATCAGGGCGCGCTCGGTCCGCTCCGGCACCAGCGAACGGTTGAGCTCGGGCGAGAGCTTGAGCAGGGCGTCGAGCGTGAAGGAGCCGGCGCGGGCCATCTGGTCGAGGAAGCCGGTGAAATCCTCGCCCCAGCTTGTGGCGATGCGGACCTCGGCACCCTCAGGGATATAGCGCTTCAGCAGGCCTTCCATGCGCGGCGCCGAATCCGGTTCGCAGTTCGGCGCGCGCTTGTATTGCAGGTAGCGCTCGGTCGCCTCGGCGAAGAGCACCTCGCCATCGGGCCCGATGATCGCGATGGCGGGATCGTGGAAGGTGGTGGCAAGGCCGATCGTATAGGTCATGGCGCCTGCCTTACCCTTGTCCGCGCTCCCAGCCAATCGGATTGAGCGGGGAGCGCGGCGCGGGCGGGCCTACTTCGCGGCGAAGGCGATGCTGGCCGCGACCTTCTCGATGCCGGCCTTGACCCCGTCATAGGCGCTTGCCGGGGCGATCGCGATGAGGCGGACGAAGCGCCCGTCGGCGCCGATCGCCATGTATTGCGCGAAACGCTTTTCGGTGCCGCGATCGGTGGCCATGCCGGAGAGGAGGAGACCGGGAGCCCCGGCGAAGGTCACGCGCTCGCGCGCCGTGATCGTGGCAGTCTCGAGGTTCTTGGTCTGCTTGAGCAGGGCTTCGGCGCCGGTTTCGAGCTGGTCGGCCGGGACGGGCGCCGAAAGCTGGGAGGCGACGACGATGATCGGCTGCGTGCCGGACGGATCGGCATCGAGCGGGCCTGAGGTCATCAGCACGCCGGAGCCGCCGAGCGTATCGATGATCCGGAAGGGCTCGGCCGCGGCGACGGTGAAGGGCAGGGCCTTCAGCTTCTCGGCCATGCTGGGCGGCGCGCCGAGCGAGACCGTCTTCAGCATCGCGACGACATCGTCGGAGTCGAGATCGGCTCCATCGGGAGACTGGACGGTGATCATCACGGTCTTCTCGCCCTTCAGCAGCACGATCCACTTGTCGTAGCTGGTGCCGTTCGCCTGCTGGCTGCCGGTGATGAGCGGGGCCGGGCCGGCGCCGGTCGCGATCGTCTCGATATCGTCGACGGTGATGTTCTGGCGGGCGAAATTCGTCTTGGCCTTGTCGATGTCGCCGAAGAGCGGGGCGAGCTGGTCATGGGCCACCGGCGGCAATTCGACGACGAGGAGCGAGGCCTTGGTGCTCGTGCTTTCGAGCCCGGCGAAGGTCGTCGCGGGCGTGAAGCCGGCGAGCGGCACGAGCGAGACGGTGGTGCCGGTGATCGCCTTGCGCTCCTGGGCCTGAGCAAGGCCGAGGCCGGCACCAATCAGGGACACGGCGAGAAGGCAGCGCAGCAGCGCCGTGCGGACAATGGATGCGTTCACGATCGAAGACCTCGCTTGCGTCGAATGCTCCCTCCCACCGTCGCGCAATAAGCCCGGATGGTGCAAAGGCGTCAATCAGCGCCCGATCGCGGCCTTCATCAGCGCCTTCGAATCGGCGCTGGCCCAGTCGGCCGGTCCCTGGATGATGCCGAGCTCGCAGCCGGCCTTGTCGACGATGAGGCTGACCGGCATGCCTTCGACCTTGTGGGCGGCGCGCAGGGCCTGGAAGGTCGCGGCCTGCGGATCGCCGTAGAAGGGCAGGGTGGTGACCTTGTTCTCAGTGAGCCAGGCCTTCGGCTTGTCGAGATTGCGGGTGTCGATATTGATCGCGACCACCGCGAAATCCGGCCCGCCCATCTCCTTCTGGAGGGTGTCGAGCGCCGGCATCTCCTTCAGGCAGGGCGCGCACCAGGTCGCCCAGAGATTGACCAGCAGCGTCTTGCCCTTGAGCGCGGCCAGCGTCATCGGCTGACCGTCAGGCCCGGTGAAGGTGAGCGCGGGCGCGGGCTGCGGGCGGGTGCGCAGTTCGACGGCCGCAACCTCGCCCTTGACCAGCGGTTTCATGCGCTCGGCCGTCGCGCGCGCGGCGCTGCATGATCCGTTGCCGGCATCGCCCCGGACGGAGTAGAAGGCCGCTACGCCAGCGAGGCCGAGCGCCGCCACGACCCCGAGGGCCAGTCCGATCTTTTTTCCAGACGTCATCGCGCGTCCTCAAAAGCAGGAAAGACCGTCGTGAGCAATCGCATGTGGGGTGGGCGTTTCGCCACAGGTCCCGACGCCATCATGGAGGAGATCAATGCCTCCATCGATTTCGACAGGAAGCTCTGGCGCCAGGATATCCGCGGCTCGCTGGCGCATGCGGCCATGCTGGCCGAGACCGGCATCCTGACCAAGGACGACGTCGCGACGATCACCGCCGGCCTGAAGAAGGTCGAGGGCGAGATCGAGAGCGGCGCCTTCACGTTCTCGCGGGCGCTCGAAGACGTCCACATGAACGTCGAGTCCAACCTCAAGGACAAGATCGGCCTTGCCGCCGGCCGCCTGCACACCGCCCGCTCGCGCAACGACCAGGTCGCGACCGACATGCGGCTCTGGGTGCGCGATACGCTCGACGAGATCGACGGCCAGATGGCCGATCTCCAGCAGGCGCTGGCCGAGAAGGCCGATACCTATGCCGGCGCGGTGATGCCGGGCTTCACCCATCTGCAATCGGCACAGCCGGTCACCTTCGGCCACCATCTGCTCGCCTATGTCGAGATGCTCGGCCGCGACCGCAGCCGGGTGCGCGATGCGCGCGCCCGCCTCAACGAATGCCCGCTCGGCGCCGCCGCGCTCGCCGGCACCTCCTTCCCGATCGACCGGCACATGACGGCGAAGGCGCTCGGCTTCGACCGGCCGACGGCGAACTCGCTCGATTCGGTCTCGGACCGCGACTTCGTGCTGGAAACGCTCTCCACCGCCTCGATCTGCGCCATGCATCTGTCGCGCCTGGCCGAGGAGATCGTGCTCTGGGCGACGCCGCAATTCGGCTTCGTCAGGCTCTCCGACGCCTTCTCGACGGGGTCCTCGATCATGCCGCAGAAGCGCAATCCGGACGCGGCCGAGCTGGTGCGCGGCAAGGCGGGCCGCGTCTTCGGCGCGCTGCAGGCCATGCTGACCCTGATGAAGGGCCTGCCGCTCAGCTATTCCAAGGACATGCAGGAGGACAAGGAAGGCACGTTCGATGCCCTCCAGACGCTGTCGCTCTGCCTCGCGGCCATGACCGGCATGGTGCGCGACATGCAGCCCGATCTCAAGGTGATGAAGAAGGCGGCAGGTGCCGGCTATGCCACGGCGACCGATCTCGCCGACTGGCTAGTGCGCGTGCTGAAGATGCCGTTCCGCGATGCGCATCACGTCACCGGCCGGCTCGTCGGCATCGCCTCGGAGAAAAAGGTCGGGCTGGAGAAACTCTCGCTCGCCGAGATGCAGGCCGTCGAGCCTCAGATCACCGAGGCCGTCTTCGCCGTGCTCGGCGTCGACCAGTCGGTGAAGAGCCGCGTCAGCTATGGCGGTACGGCCCCGGCCAATGTCCGCAAGCAGGCCAGGCGCTGGCTGAAGCTGCTCGCGAAGCGCTGAAGCGCGCCGCAGCCCCGGCGTCATCCCGGGCTTGACCCGGGATCCATCGAAGGGCGTTGCGCTCTATGATGGATCCCGGATCTTCGCTTCGCTGCGTCCGGGATGACGGCTTTCCGTCACAAGCGCTCGCGCTCCGCCGCATCCTCCGCTAAGGTCCCGCCACGTTTCGCCCGAGGGTTCGTTTTCGTGCTTGATTCCCGCCTGAAACTCGGCCGCACCTTGCTGGTCGTCGGCCTGCTCGCCGTTGCGCTCGGCGCCTGCGGGCGCAAAGGGCCGTTGGAGCCGCCGCCGAATGTGACCGGCGCCATCGACCTGCCGGACGATCAGACCGGGGCGAAGGAGAACGATCCGAGCTCTCTCGGCTCGGCCTCCGTGCTGGCGAAGCCGGCCAAGACGAACAGGGCGATCACCATCCCGGACAAGCCCTTCGTCCTCGACCCGTTGATGTGATCTCGGCTCCCCCGCGGTCATCGCGGGCGACCGAAGGAAGATCCGGTATCCGGGCCTGAGCGCTGCCGAAGGTTCCGGTATGGATCCGGCTCCGCGCTTCCTCCGGCCGGGATGACGGCGTGAATTTCAGCAAGCCTTTCCAGGGTTAGTCCCATGCATCATTTCGCCTATCGCGACGGTTCGCTCCATGCCGAAGGCGTCGATCTCCAGCGCATCGCGGCCGAGGTCGGCACGCCGGTCTATGTCTATTCGAGCGCGACGATCGAACGGCACTACAAGCTGTTCGAGGCGGCGATGAAGACGACCGCGCCGGCCGGAAAGGCTCATGTCTTCTACGCCATGAAGGCGAACGGCAATCTCGGCGTGCTGAAGACGTTGGGCGCGCTCGGCGCCGGCATCGACACCGTCTCGGAAGGCGAGGTGCGCAAGGCGCTCGCTGCCGGCATTCCGCCCGAGAAGATCGTGTTCTCGGGCGTCGGCAAGAGCGAGCAGGAATTGCGCTTCGCGGTCGAGGCCGGGCTCTACCAGGTCAATATCGAGAGCGAGAGCGAGCTCGACCTGCTCTCCAAGGTCGCAAGCCAGCTCGGCAAGCGGCAGGAGGCGGTGTTCCGAGTCAATCCCGATATCGGCGCCGGCGGCCATGCCAAAATCACGACCGGCTCCTCGGAGAACAAGTTCGGCGTCTCCTTCGAGGAGGTCGGCCGGCTCTATGCCCGGGCGGCGAACATGCAGGGCGTGCGGATCATGGGCCTCGCCGTCCATATCGGCAGCCAGATCCGCGAGATCGACGCCTTCGAGGCCGCCTATACCAAGATGGTCGCGCTGGTCGGCGACCTGAAGGGCGAGGGCCATCGCGTCGACCGGCTCGATCTCGGCGGCGGGCTCGGCATTCCCTACGACATCCCCCGGACCTTCGATTACGGGCCGGGGCTGATCGATGCCTATGCCGCGATGGTGGCCAAGGTGACGAAAGGGCTCGATGTCGAGCTCGGCTTCGAGCCCGGCCGCCTCATCGTCGGCAATGCCGGCATCCTGCTGACGCGGGTGCTGCATCTCAATCCGCGCCCCACCAAGCAGTTCCTCGTCGTCGACGCGGCGATGAACGATCTCGTCCGGCCGGCGATGTACGAGGCCTATCACGAGATCTGGCCGGTGACGGAGCCCGAGATCGGCGGGCCGGAAGCGGCTTACGACGTGGTCGGGCCGATCTGCGAATCGGGCGACACCTTCACCACCGGGCGCAAGCTGCCGCAATTGCGCCAGAACGATCTCATCGCCTTCATGACGGCCGGCGCTTATGGCGCCTCGATGTCCTCGACCTATAACCAGCGCCTGCTGGTGGCCGAGGTCATGGTCAAGGGCGACCAATACGCCGTGACGCGCCCGCGCCAGAGCTATGAGGAGCTCATCGGGACGGACAAGCTGCCGGGCTGGTTCGCCTGATACCCGCCGTCAGGCTCGCCCTTGCGGCGAGCATCCACGTCTTCAACACCGCATTGCATCGATGAAGACGTGGATGGTCGGGACAAGCCCGACCATGACGGCAAAGCGTTTCCGCGAACGCGCCCTTTGGCATGACGGTGCGTGCGCCCGTTCACGAAACGTCGAGCGCGGTGCAAAGGCCCGCGCGAGGACTGGCAATGCCACATTCCCGTGCTAGCCTGCTTCAGTCAGACGAGTTCAGACAGGAATGGGGGCTGCCCGGAGCGATGGCATGAGCGAGGCAGAGCGCCGCAAGGCGCCCGACACGATCGACGGCATCCGGCTGCGGCTGCGCCGTCTCGCGCTGGCTTCGCGGGTCTCGCTAGGCTGGGAGCGGCTGTGGCCGCGGCTCTGGCTGCCGCTCGGCATCGTCCTGACCTTCCTCGCCGTGTCCTGGTTCGGCCTGTGGACGCATCTGCCCTGGTATGGGCGGATCATCGGCGTGCTCGCCTTCGCGGGTGCCTTCGCCGCCAGCCTCTGGCATGTCGCCCGCCTCATCCTGCCGACGCATCGCGATGCCCTGACGCGGCTCGACCGTTCCTTTGCCGAAGGGCATCGCCCGGCCTCGTCGCTGGAGGACAGCCTCGCGATCGGCTCGACCGATCCCGTCTCGCAGGCCCTGTGGAAGCTGCATGTCGAGCGCCAGAGCCGGCAGGTCGCGGCCCTGCGCGTCCAGCCGCCGCAGCCGCGCATGGCGGGCCATGACAGGCGGGCGCTGCGCGCGATCCCGCTGCTCGCTGCCATTACCGGCTTCTTCGTCGCCGGTCCCGAGATCACGCAGCGCCTCTCCGCCGCCTTCGACTGGAAGGGGCCGTCCGCCATCGCGGCCTCGACACGGATCGACGCCTGGATCGATCCGCCCGCCTATACGCGGCTGCCGCCGATCCTGATCGATTTCGCCAAACTGGCGAGCCCGCATCTGAGCGCGCCCGAGAAATCCGTCATCGTCGTGCGCATCGCCGGCAAGACGAACATGGATGTCGCCACGACCGGCCGGCTCGAACTGATCAAGCCGGAAGCCAAGGAGGGCGAGGCCAAGGACGGCCAGGCCAAGCCCGCCCAGCCGGTCGGGCCGCAGCAGGCGGTGCTTGAGAAGCGCTTCACGCTCGCCGGAAACGGCACGCTGAAGCTCACCGGCAGCGGCGCGCCCGGAACGACGCTCTCGATCACCTCCGTCGCCGACCAGCCGCCGACCATCGCTTTCGTCGATCCGCCGAAGCCCGTCACCGGCGCGCAGTCGGGCGGGCTCGCCATCACCTACAAGGCCAAGGACGATTACGGCATCGCCTCGATCGAGGTGAACGTCTCGCGTCCGGACGTGGCCAAGGGCGGGCGCTCGCTGGTCGAGCCGCCCAAGCAGAATCTCGCCGTGCCGTCCTCCGCCTCGGGCGAGGAGGAGAACAAGAGCACCGTCGATTTCTCGGCCCATCCCTGGGCCGGTGCCAAGGTCAGGATGGTGCTGATCGCCAAGGACGAGGCCGGGCAGGAGGGCCGCAGCGAACCGCTGGAGGTCGTGCTGCCGCAGCGCACCTTCACCAAGCCGCTCGCCAAGGCGCTGGTCGAGCAGCGCCGCAAGCTCGTCATGGATGTCGAGGACCGCTCCAAGGTGCAACTCGCCATGGACGCGCTGATGATCGAGCCCAGCCTGTTCATGCAGGAGACCGGCGTCTATCTCGGCATGCGGCTGCTGACCGAGCGCCTGCGCCGCTCTGGCAGCGATGACGAATTGCGCGAGGTTTCCGAGCTGATGTGGGCGATGGCGCTCCAGCTCGAGGACGGCGACATGTCCGATGCCGAGCGCGCGCTGCGGCAGGCGCAGGAGAACCTGCAGCAGGCATTGGAGCGCGGCGCCTCCGAGGAGGAGATCAAGAAGCTCACCGACGAGATGCGCCGGGCCATGGACAATTTCATGCGCCAGCTCGCCGAGCAGATGATGCGCCAGCAACAGCAGAACGGCGACCGCGACCAGGCGCGCCTGCCGGAGAATTTCCGCACGGTGACGCCGCGCGACCTGCAGAACATGCTCGACCGCATCGAGGAGCTGTCGAAGCGCGGCGACATGGCCGAGGCACAGCGCCTGATGGAAGAGCTCAACCGGATGCTCAACAATCTCCAGATGGCGCGTCCCGGTCAGCAGGACCCGCGCCAGCGCGAGATGAACCAGGCGCTCGGCGACCTCGACCGAATGACGCGCGACCAGCAGAACCTGCGCGACGAGACCTATCAGAACGAGCAGCGCCGCCAGCAGGGGCAGGGCCAGACCCAGCGCGGCCAGCGTCCCGGCCAGCAGCAGGCGCGGCCCGGCCAGCGCCAGCAGGGACAACAGGGGCAGCAAGGGCAGCGCGGCCAGCAGGGCCAGCGCGGCCAGCAGCCGGGGCAGCAGCCCGGCGAGCAGGGTGAGGACGGCGAAGGCGGCGAGGGCATGCAGGGCCAGAACGGCCAGGGTCAGGGCCAGGGCCTGTCGCAGCGCCAGCAGGCCCTGCGCGAGCGCTTGCAGGACCTTCAGCGGCGGATGCGCGGCATGGGCGCGCCGCAGAACGGCGAGCTCGACGAGGCCGAGGACGCGATGCGCGAGGCCGAAGGCCAGCTCGGCCAGGGACAGGGCGAGGGTGCGCTCGACGCGCAGGGACGTGCGCTGGAGGCGTTGCGCAAGGGCGGGCAGAACCTCGCCCAGCAGATGCAGCAGGGCCAGCCCGGCGAGGGCGAAGGCGAGGGGCAGGCCTATGGCGAGCCCGACGGACGCCAGCAGGGCCGGCCCTCGGCGCAGCAGCGCGGTAGCGAGGACCCACTGGGCCGGCCGCAGCGCCAGCGCGACTGGGCCGACGGCAGGGTCAAGGTGCCCGGCGCCGACGAAAGCGCGACGCAACGGGCGCGACGCATCCTGGAAGAGCTGCGCAAGCGGCTCGGCGATCCCCTGCGGCCGACGGAAGAACTGGATTACCTGGAGCGGCTGCTGCGGCGGAACTGAGCAGGGCTGTTAAACGCTCGTCATGCTCGGGCCTGACCCGAGCATCTCGGAAACGTGTGCCTTCTCGTCATGAGATTCTCGGGTCAAGCCCCAGAATGACGCGCCTTGTCTCCTAGGCCTTCCGCCCGCCGCCGCTCGCGACCAGCGCTCCCACCACGATCAGCGCGCAGGACGAGGCCAGCAGCCAGCTCGCGGCGGCATAGCCGAACAGCACGAGGACCAGCGTCGAGAGCACCGGTGCTGCATAGGAGGCGACGCCGAGCAGGGCGACGTCGCCCTGCTTCATGCCGATATCCCAGACGACGAAGGCGAGCCCGATCGAGCCGAGCCCAAGTCCCAGCACGCCGCCCCATTCGACGGGTGTCAGCGACCAGAGCGTGGTCTCGAAGGCGAAGTGACAGGCGAGCGCTGGGATGGCGCAGCCCAACATGGTCACGCAGAGGCTCTCCGAGGGCACATTGGCGAAGCGGCGCGAGGCCACCGAATAGCTCGCCCAGACGAAGGCGCCGAGCGCGGCCAGGACATGACCGAGCGCCAATCCGCCGCCGGATCCGAGGCCGCCGGACACGAGCAGGCCTGTCGCCACCAGTCCGATCAGCGCGCCGATCAGGTGGCGGGGCTTGAGGCCGCCGCCCGGCAGCAGCGCCGCGAAGAGCACGATCAGGAGCGGCCAGAGGTAGTGGATCAGGTTGGCTTCGGCCGCTGGCGCGGTCTTCACCGCGGCATAGTAGAGAGCGGTGTCGCCGAACGGGCCGTAGAGCCCGAGCGCAAAGGAGGCCGGCGTCGGGCGGATGCGCGAGAGCTGCCCGCGCAAGGCCGTGATCGCGAGGATCAGCAGGCCGCCGATGACGAAGGTCATCGCGACGAGCTGGAACGGCGGAACGCGCCCCGACATCGCCGTGAACAGCGCGAGCGTCGACCAGAGCAGGATGGCGCAGAAGCCGATGAGAGTCGCGGTGCGGGAGGTCATGAGCGGGCCGGGCGTGAAGACCGCGCGGCGATAGCAGGTTTCGCCGGGCTTGCCGATGGGTCGGCAGCGGTGCTGCACCGCAACCCAGCCTTGCAGCCATGGGCGCCATGCTCCCGGCCCCGTTGACCGCAAGCAAAAGCGGGCTCATTGCCTGTTTTATGACCACGATCCCGCTGCAATCCGTCGCTCGCCGCCCGCTGATGCCGGTTCTGGCGGCGCTCAGCCTCGCGCATCTGCTGAACGATCTCGTCCAGTCGATGATCCCGGCGCTCTATCCGCTGTTCAAGGAGAACTATCAGCTCGATTTCGTGCAGATCGGCCTGATTACGCTCGCCTTCCAGGTGACCTCGTCGCTGCTGCAGCCGATCCTCGGCTTCGTCACCGATCGCAAGCCCTGGCCCTATGCGATGGTCGCCGGCATGTGCGCGACGCTGGCGGGCCTGCTGATGCTCTCCTTCGCCCATAGCTACGTCATGGTCCTGCTTGCGGCGGGGCTGATCGGACTGGGTTCGGCGGTGTTCCATCCGGAAGCGACGCGGATGGCGCGCCATTCCGCGGCTGGCCGGCAGGGCCTGGCGCAGGGCGTGTTCCAGGTCGGCGGCCATATCGGCTATTCGGTCGGCCCGCTGCTGGCGGCGGCGGTGGTGATGCCGCGCGGGCAGGCGAGCCTGTCCTGGTTCTCCGGCGTGGTGCTGGTGGCGATGCTGGTGATGGGCTGGCTCGGGTCCCGCTATTCGGCGATGCGGCGCGAGCAGAAATCCTCCGCAGCCCATGTCGAGGAAAGCGCCAGCCACGGCCTGCCGCATGGGCGCGTGCTGCTGGCGATGGCCGTGCTGGTGATGCTGCTGATCTCGAAGAACGGCTACACGGCGGCTTTCACCTCCTATTACACCTTCTACCTGATCGAGCGCTTCGGCATCGAGATCCAGCTCTCGCAGATCATGCTGTTCCTCTATCTCGTCGTCGGAGCTATCGGCGTGATCGTCGGCGGCATGATCGGCGACAAGATCGGCCGCGACCGGGTGATCTGGCTCTCGATCCTGGGCTCGCTGCCCTTCGCGCTGATGCTGCCCCATGCCGACCTGTTCTGGACGGGCGTGCTCAGCATCGTGGTCTCCTTCATCATGTCGAGCGCCTTCTCGGCGATCCTGATCTACGCGATCGACCTCGTGCCGCACCGGGTCGGCCTCGTCGGCGGGCTGTTCTACGGCCTGTCCTTCGGGCTCGGCGGCGTGGCGGCGGCGGGCATCGGCCTGCTCGCCGACAAGATCGGCATCATCGAGGTGTTCAAGATCTGCGCCTGGCTGCCGGCTTTCGGCCTGCTGACCTTCCTGCTGCCGAAGGGCGGCCGGCAGGGGTGAGGGTTGCAAGGTCCCGCCGGAACCACGCGGGTCATCCCGGGCTTGACCCGGGATCCATGCCGGAGCGTATCCGGCACAGGTTCAGGCATGGATACCGGATCTCCGCTTCGCTCCGTCCGGGATGACTCGTGTTGTCGGACAAGGCGAAGCCTTCAAGGCCAATGCTGTCTCATCACTCAAACGAAAAGGCCCCGGAACCGGCCGTGAGGCGGTTCCGGGGTCTTTCTGTTTCAGCCGCCTGCGAGCATCAGGCGGTGCGGCCGATCAGGCCATGTACTGGCCGCCATTGGCGGATATCGTCGAGCCGGTGATGAAGCCGGCGTCGTCGCTGGCGAGGAACACCACGGCGCGGGCGATCTCCTCTGGCTCGCCGAGGCGCCCGACCGGGATATGCGGCAGGATCGACTTCTCGATCACGGCCGGGTCGATCGCCTTGACCATTTCGGTCGCGATATAGCCGGGGCAGATCGCGTTGACGGTGATGCCGGCGCGCGCGCCTTCCTGGGCCAGCGCCTTGACGAAGCCGATATCGCCGGCCTTGGCGGCGGAGTAGTTCACCTGGCCCATCTGGCCCTTCTGGCCGTTGATCGACGAGATGCAGATGACGCGGCCGAACTTGCGGGCGCGCATGCCCTCCCAGACCGGCCGGGTCATGTTGAACAGCGAGTTCAGGTTGGTGTTGATCACCGCGTCCCACTGTTCCTTCGTCATCTTGTGGAACATGCCGTCGCGGGTGATGCCGGCATTGTTGACGAGGATGTCGACGGGTCCGAGATCGGCCTCGACCTTGGCGATGCCGGCGACGCAGGACTCATAATCCGAGACGTCCCATTTATAGGTCTTGATGCCGGTCTCGGCGGTGAACCTGGCCGCAGCCTCGTCATTGCCGGCATAGCTCGCGGCGACGTTGTAGCCGGCCGCTTTCAGACCCTTCGAGATCGCCTCGCCGATGCCGCGCGAGCCCCCCGTAACCAATGCCACCTTCGCCATAGGCCATTCTCCCTTTCAGTGATCGTCTTCCGGCTTGCCGCCGTTATTGTTCAGATAATTTGAGAGTGGGCGCGTAATCCGCGTCCACGTCCTTGATGATGGCCTGGCCACAGATGACCCGGCCCTTGACCGCGTCGAAGGTCAGGGTCGGCTGGCCGTAGAGCGACCAGCCGAGGCTCAGCGCTTCCGAAACCCGATGACAGAAGGAGGCGTCATCGGGGCCGGTGAGATAGCGGTAGAGTGTCGTGCGCTTCGCCATGAGCGGGGCGCTTGTCTCAGCGCTCCACGGCCATGGCGACGCCCATGCCGCCGCCGATGCAGAGCGTGGCCAGGCCCTTCTTGGCGTCGCGCTTGGCCATCTCGTGCAGCAGCGTCACCAGCACGCGGGCGCCGGACGCGCCGATCGGATGGCCGATCGCGATCGCGCCGCCATTGACGTTGACGATGTCCGGGTTCCAGCCGAGGTCCTTGTTGACCGCCAGAGCCTGCGCCGCGAAGGCCTCGTTCGCCTCGACCAGATCGAGATCGCCGACCTTCCAGCCGGCCTTCTCAAGCGCCTTGCGGGTCGAGGGGATCGGGCCGGTGCCCATGATCGCGGGATCGACGCCGGCCGTCGCCCAGGAGGCGATGCGGGCGAGCGGGGTGAGGCCGCGGCGGGCCGCTTCCTTGGCGGTCATGATGACGAGCGCGGCGGCGCCGTCATTGAGGCCCGACGCATTGCCGGCGGTCACCGTGCCGTCCTTCGAGAAGGCGGGGCGGAGCTTGGCCATGGCCTCCAGCGTCGCGCCATGGCGCGGATACTCGTCGCTATCGACGACGATGTCGCCCTTGCGCGAGGAGATGGTGACCGGCGCGATCTCGTCCTTGAACCGGCCGGCTTTCTGGGCGGCCTCGGCCTTGTTCTGCGAGCCGACGGCGAAGCGGTCCTGCTCCTCGCGGCTGATCTGATACTTGGTCGCGACGTTCTCGGCCGTCGTGCCCATGTGGTAGCCGTGGAAGGCGTCCCAGAGGCCGTCCTTGATCATGGTGTCGACGAACTTGACGTCGCCCATCTTGGTGCCGGCGCGCATGTAGGCCGCGTGCGGGGCGAGCGACATCGATTCCATGCCGCCGGCGACGATGACGTTCGCGTCGCCGTTGGCGATCTGCTGCAGGCCGATCGCGACCGTGCGCAGGCCCGAGCCGCAGAGCTGGTTCAGGCCCCAGGCGGTCTTCTCCTGCGGGATGCCGGCGGCCATGGCGGCCTGGCGGGCCGGGTTCTGGCCCTGGCCGGCGGCGAGCACCTGGCCCATCACCAGCTCGTCGACCTCGGCGGCCTCGACCTTGGCCCGCTTCAGCGCTTCCTTGATCGCGACGGCGGCGAGATCATGGGCGGGAGTGTTGGCAAAAGCGCCGTTGAAGGCACCGACCGCCGTGCGGGCCGCGCCGACGATCACGATATCCGAATCTGCCATGAGAGGGTTCCTCGCTTTGTTGTTGCGGCCGCACCGCTCCCGCCGGCGCAACCGTTCCCCGCCACCTTCGAAGCCTGCCGCGACGGCGTCAAGACGGGCGGGCGCCGAAATCGTCCGGGGCGTCGCCGTCGGCGTGACGTAACGGAGGGTACATGCTTGTGGTTGCAGGACTTCGGCGATTTTTGCCGCATTCGCTCAAAGAGCTTGCGGTGCAGCACCGACAGGCTATCGTCGCGCCATATGGGAGACCGTTTCGCCGAGCATGCCGGAACCACCGGTGGCCGCGGATCAACGTCAAGCGGGATATGATGGCCAGCGACAAAGAACCGACCGTCATCAAGAAATACGCCAATCGGCGTCTCTATCATACGGGCACCAGTTCCTATGTAACCTTGGAGGATCTCGCCGGGCTCGTGCGCGGGGGCGAGGATTTCGTGGTCTACGACGCCAAGTCCGGCGAGGACATCACGCGCTCGGTGCTGGCACAGATCATCTTCGACGAGGAGGCCAAGGACGGGCAGAACCTGCTGCCGATCGCGTTCTTGCGCCAGCTCATCCGCTTCTACGGCGACAGCATGCAGGCGCTGGTGCCGCGCTACCTGGAGTTCTCGATGGAGAACCTCACGCAGGAGCAGAGCAAGTTCCGCGAGCAGATGACCAAGGCCTTCAGCGGCTCGGCCTTCGGCGGCAACGCGCTCGACGCCATCCAGGCGCAGACGCGGGCCAACATGCAGATCTTCCAGGAGGCCTTCCGGCTGTTCAACCCGTTCACCGCGGCGGCGCAGGCCAAGCAGGATGCGGCCGCCGGCGCGAAGCCCGCGGCGGAAGCCGCCAGCGGCGACATCGGCGATCTCAAGCGCGAGCTCAACGAGATGCGCGAGCGCCTGGACAAGCTGTCGCGCTCGCGCTGAAGTCAGCCTGACGATTTAGAGCCGCGCTCTCGGGGAACGAGGGCGCGGTTTTTTTTCAGTTCGTCGGCTGCGCGGTGGGGAACTTCCAGCGGCCACTCAGGATTTCGGCCTTGGGTCGATACAGCCGGACCATGTAGTTCCAGTCCTTCATGATCGGCAGGCAGTTCGGGACCTTCCCATCGCAGCCGCCGAACCGCACGGTGACCGAGCCATCGGGGTCCTTCGCGGCGGTGATGTTGTTCAGCGAATAGGCGTTGAGATCGTTCTTCTGGTAATAGCCCTCGCCGTTGTAGAGGCTCACCGACCAGAAGCCGTTGACCGGCACGTCCTTGACCTTGAGCACATAATTGGTCGCCCCATCGTTCTTGGGCGGCGTCACGTTTAGGTAGATGGCCTCCTTGTCGGGGTTGCCGCCCCAGGCAGAGGCGCTGCCGATGAGCCGGCGCACGGGATCGACCTCGGCCTTGGTCCCGAACATCCGGTTGGCATCCGGCAAGGTGGCGGCCAGCGCCAGCAACGCATCCCGGACCTTCTTCTGGCTCACCAGGTCCCAGGCGGGGGTCTCGAACTTGCCGACCGACTTCTGCTTGACCGTAATCCCGTCCTGGACCGCGTGGGCAGCCATCACGTCCTTGGGGTCGGCGGGGTTCACCAGCGTCCGGACCGCGGCCACGACGTAGCGGGTCCCGACGTTCTTCCGGGTCAGCGTGCGGGTACCGGCCCCGTATGTGACCTGAGGGGTATATTGATCCTCGTTGATGACCTGCATCGAGACGAACCGATTCCCGACTGGCGGGATCGCGATGGTCACGGGGCCGGCGTCCAAGTCGAAGACGGCAGCCGAATAGAGGGTGTCGCGGTTGAGCCTGACGACCGTCTGGTTGTCGATGGCGGCCGGCTCCCGACGATGGACGAACTTGCCCAGGCCGCCGTCCTTCACGATGTTGCCGGCGTACAGGTCCGTCTCGGCTCTGACGAAGTTGTCCGGGTTGACCGGGATCTTGGCAGCGGAGGGCGGCATCTGGGCCATGGCGACGCCAGAAGCGGCCCATGCCACCACCACGATCTGGAGTGCTAGCTTCGACATCGTGCATCTCCTGCGGTTTTGGGCGTCGGCTCAGAATGGGTGCTTAGTTGACCTTGGTGACCGCGGCGGGCTGCCACTCGCCGTGCTTGACGACATCCTTCGGGACATAGGTCCGGAAGGTCAGCGAGAACGGCTTGCCCTCGGGCGCCGGCAGCCAGTTCGGTTCGGGCACGCCCGCCGGCAGTTTCGAGCCGATGCCGATCTTCAGGGACCCGTCGGCCTCGAAGGTAAGCGCCGTGTTGCTGTTGAAGTTGAACCGGTTGAGCGGGTTCGGGACGACCCGGTAGTCGGGCAGCCCCACCAGGATGACCGACCAATAGCCATTGACCACCGACTGCGGCAGCTTGTCGGCCGGGAAGTGCATCACGTAGCCGTTGCTGCCGTTCAGGGGCTTCTCGTCGGCATCGCGCGTGGCAACCAGATAGATCACCTCGTCGGGGACGTTCGCCCAGATACCGGCGAAGTTGACCGACGTTCGGAGCCAAAAGTCCTTGCCGAAGTTGCCGGCCTGGCCCGCGCCGACCCAGTGGTTGCGGTAGGGCGCGCTCTTGGTCAGCGCGTATTCCTGGAATGCGGGGACGACCTTGCGCAACTGGGCGTCAACCGCAGCGCGCGCCTCGGGCGATGATGCCACATAGGCCGCGACGGCGCGGACCTTCTGCTGCATCTCTGCAGCTACCGGGGACACGTCCAGGGCACTGGCGAGCTTCGCATCGACGTCATCAAAGATCTCGGCGCCGATCAGCTCCTTGTTGTTGAAGATGGTGATCGGCGGTGGCTTCCTGATGGCGACCTTGGGCGGCGGCGTCAGCTTGAACGCGTGCTGGAGCTTGATGGCTCCGTCGCGGTCGCCCTTGAACTCGACCCGGCCGAGCATCTTGGCCTTACTGGAATGCAGCTCGATGCGAGCGGCGCCCGCAGGGATTTTCGCGGTCGAGCCCGGCTTCACCAGCGCGAACTTGCCGAAGGGTTTGGATGGGAAGGTGCGCTCGTTGATGTTGACGATGACCTCGCCCCATTCGTCGAGGATTTGCGCGGTGTAGTACCGCCCCTTCACCTCTGGCACCTCCAGTATCACCGGCGCCCGGTCTTCGACGGCGATCCAGGCCTCCAGATAGGCGACGTCGAAGTTCGGGTTGACGAAATCAGCCGAGCCCGGCGGG
>NZ_JAELTI010000089.1 GCF_016428755.1 Allobosea sp. ASV33 | reverse complement strand
TGACCTCCGCGGTCAGCCCGCCTGCAGCGATCACGACCTTGTCAGCGCTGGCGCGGATATCCGTCTTCGGACAGGCGAAACCGTCGAGGCTGTCGCGCGGACGCCCCTCATAGGCCGGCTCCAATCCGCCAGGCGCAATCGACCAGCCGCGGTCGAGCCGGTAGCCGTCCTGCGGCTTCAGCGTGACCCGGCCGATATCGCCTTCGAGGATGCGGACCGCGAGCGTATGGCCGAACCCGAGATCGAACAGGGCGGCTTCGCCGTCGCGGCCGAGATAGCGGCCTTGGCTGAGGGCTTTCATGGGGTGGTCTCCGAATACCTAAATTTCATTCGCGCCGTCATTCCGGGGCAGGCCGGAGGCCTGAGCCCGGAACCCAGAACCGATGCGCTCTCAGGAGGAGATTGGACCGCCCGGCCCTTCTCCATGACGGCATCTGCTCTGGGTTCCGGGCTCTTCGCTTCGCGAAGCCCCGGAATGACGGCGCGCATCTTCAAACCCGAACGGCTTTCCCCGCCTCGTCGAACAGGTGCAGGTGGGCCTGGGGGAAGGCGAGGTCGACGGTCGCGCCGCGCTCATGCGGTGTCTGACCGTCGAGGCGCAGCGTGATCTGCGGCAAGCCGGCGGCGGCGCCGTAGAGATAGCTCTCACCGCCCAGCCGCTCGACCAACTCGACGGTGAGCTTGAGGCCGCCGGCCTCGGCCAGCGCCAGATGCTCCGGACGGATGCCTAGCGTCACCGGCGCACCGACAGCGAGGCTCGCGGTCTCGCAGGCGACCTCGTGCCCCTCCTCGCCAACGGCGACCCGGCCGGGCGCCGCGACGCGGCCGGGCAAAAGGTTCATGCGCGGCGAGCCGATGAAGCCGGCGACGAAGAGATTGTCGGGGCGGTTGTAGAGTTCCAGCGGCGTGCCGACCTGCTCGATCCGTCCGCCCTGGAGCACGACGATGCGGTCCGCCAGCGTCATCGCCTCGACCTGATCATGGGTGACGTAGATCATCGTGCCGCCAATCTCGGCATGGAGCGCGGCGAGTTCCTTGCGAGTGGCGACGCGCAGTTCGGCATCGAGGTTCGACAGCGGCTCGTCGAACAGGAAGATCTTCGGGTCGCGCACGATGGCGCGGCCGATGGCGACGCGCTGGCGCTGGCCGCCGGACAACGCCTTGGGCTTGCGTTCGAGATAGTCGGTGAGGCGCAGCATCTCGGCCGCGCGCTTCACGCGCCGGTCGATCTCGTCGCGCTTGAGCCCCATGTTCTCCAGCGCGAAGGCCATGTTCGCGTACACGCTCATATGCGGGTAGAGCGCATAGGACTGGAACACCATCGCAAGCCCGCGCTCGGACGCCGGGAGATGCGTGGCATCACTGCCGTCGATCGCGATCGTGCCCCCGGTGATCTCCTCCAGCCCGGCGATCGAGCGCAGCAGGGTCGACTTGCCGCAGCCGGACGGGCCGACGAAGACGACGAACTCGCCATCGGCGACATCGAGATCGATGCCGTGCAGCACCGTCGTCGCACCATAGGCCTTGCGCACGCCGGAGAGTTTCAGGCCGGCCATTATTTCATTCCCGTATTGGCGATGCCGGTGGTGATGAACCGCTGCAGGAAGACGAAGACGAGCGCGACCGGCAGCAAGGTCACCACGGTCATCGCGAGCAGGTAGTGCCACTGCGTCTGCAACTCGCCCTGGAAGGCGTTGAGGCCGATCTGCAGCGTGTAGGATTCCGTCTTGGTCAGCACCGCCAGCGGCCAGAGGAACTCGTTCCAGCGCCACATGATCGAGAAGATCGCGAGCACGGCCAGCGCCGGCATGGCCAGCGGCATAACGATGCGCCAATAGATCTGCCACTCGGAGGCCTTGTCCATGCGGGCGGCCTCGATCAGGTCGCGCGGCAGGGTCAGCATGTACTGGCGCAGCAGGAAGACACCGGTCGGGGTCGCGGCGCCCGGCAGGATCACGGCCCAAAGCGAATTGACGAGGCCGAGCTTGGTGACGACCAGATAGACCGGGACGAGGATGATGGTGATCGGGATCATCAGCGTGCCGATGACCATCAGCATCACCGCCGTCTTGCCGCGGAATTCGTAGATCGAGAGCGCATAGGCCGCCATCGAGTTGATGATCAGCGTGATGATCGTGGCGACCAGCGTGACGAAGACCGAGTTCCACAGGAAGCGCGTGAAGGCGAAGCGCTCCAGCGGCTCGGTATAGTTCTCGGTGGCGAGCTTGAACTCGCGGACGGGGGTGCGCTTGTCGATGGGGACGCGGATCGTCTCGCCCGACTTTTCGGGATCGACCATCTGGGCCTGAATGCCGATGCGGCGGACCTGCGCCAGCACGCGCTTCGAGCCGTCCGGCATCTCGACCTCGAAGAGCGGCAGTTTCTGCGACTGGCCGGGGACCGCCACCTCCTTCTGCGACATCGGCAGGAGCGAGGGCGGGAATTCGAGCAGGCCGGCCTGCGTCTTGAACGAAGACATGCCGAGCCAAAGGACCGGCCCGAACATCAGGACGACGCCGAGCGCGAGATAGGCATAGGCCGCGATATCGGTCCAATGCCAACGGCCGGGCTTGCGGCGGGCGGTGGCGAGCTTGGTCACGAGGCTCATGCGGCCCCCTTGCGGCGGCTCGCCGCGAGCTGGGCCAGCGTCAGCGCGAAGAGCACGACGCCGAGCACGACGGAGGCAGCGGCAGCCAGCCCGAAATTCTGGACCTGATTGGCGAAGGCGGTCTCGTAGATGTAGTGCACAATCATCAGCGTCGCGGTGCCGGGGCCGCCCCCGGTCAGGACGAAGACCTCGTCGAAGGTCTGCACGCCCTTGATCAGCGCGAGCACGATTACGACGATCATGTTCGGCCAGAGCAATGGCAGGGTAATGCGCCAGAACACGCGCCAGCGCGGCGTCGCGTCCATCTCGGCGGCCTCGTAGAGATCGGCCGGAATGGCCTGCAGGCCGGCGAGCAGGATCAGCGTGTAGAAGCCCATATGGGCCCAGACCGAGACGAAGACGATCCAGAACATCGCCCAGCTCGGATCGACCAGGAACAGGATGCGCTCGCCGCCGATCGAGGTGATCGCGGCATTGAGCAGGCCGTCGCGCTGGAGGATCCATTTCCAGGTCAGCGCCACCACCACCGGCGAGAGCAGGACCGGGAAGAAATAGACGGCGCGGAAGAAGCCGCGCGCCCGGATCTTCATGTTCAGGACGATCGCGGTCAGCAGCGAGAACAGCACCATCGCCGTGACCTGGAAGAGGGTGAAACGGGCGGTGTTGGACACGCCGCGCCAGAAATGGTCCTCGCGGCAGGACGACGGATCGAGGAAGGAGCCGCAATCGAAGAGATAGCCGTATTGCTGCGCCCCGACGAAAGGACGCTCGCTCGGGAACAGCCCTGCCCCGCCCGTCACCGAGAAGATCACGTTGATGATCAGCGGCAGGAAGACGAAGAGCGAGAAGAAAGCGAGATTGGGCAGGATGAAGACATAGGCCATCCGCCGCTCGCCGATCAGGCGCTGGAGCGCGCCCATCGGGCCGTCCACGAGCCGCATCAGCAGCGCGAGCGGCGCGGCGAGGAGGCCAGCGGCGACCGCACCCTCGCGGCGCGGCTTTGTCTCGGCGGGGGCCATGGCGCCTACTTCTTGCGCTCGGCGATCTGCTGGGCGATGTCGGCCTCGATGCGCTTATAGGCCTCGTCGAGCGTGCCCTCGCCCGAGATCGCCTGGCCGAGCCGGCTGATCACGGCGTTGAAGATGACGCGGTTGTTGACATAGCCCTGCAGCTTGTAGGCGACCGGCGAAAGCTCCGCGACCTGATCGGAGAAGACCTTGAGCGCGGCCTTGGCCTGCGGGCTCGCATCCTTGTAGTCGAGCCCCTTGGCGGCGATGCCGAGATGGCCGGGCACGAAGAGCGAGCGGGCATAGAACTCGCTCAGCACCGGCTCGCTCGCGAGGTAATCCATCACCTTGGCGACGGCTTCCGGGCTCTTGGTCGTCTTGATTGCGACCAGGCCGGCGCCGCCGGGCATGCCGGAACAGTTGCCGGCCCCGCAGGGCGAGGGAACCGCGACCCAGTCGAAGGCGTCGCCGACCGTCTTGTCGAACTGGGCGATCTGCCAGGAGCCCGAGTGGTACATCACCACCTGGGCGTTCTTGAACTCGTCATTGGCGCCGCGATAGGCGGTCCCGGAGACCGAGCCCCAGAGCTCCTTCTTCATCACGCCGCTCTGGTGCCAGTCATAGACGCGCTTGGCGGCGCGCTTGAAGCCGTCGTCGATCACGGCCGGCTCGCCCTTGTCGTCGAGGACCTTGGCGCCCTCCGAGACCGCGACCGAGAAGAAGCGATGGCCGGAGCGGTCCATGGCGAGCGGGAACGGCGCCTGCACCTTGTCGGCCACGGCCTTCGCCGCCTTGCCCCAATCCTCCCAGGTCGCCTTGGCTGATGGCATGGCGATGCCGGCCTGCTCGAACAGCGTCTTGTTGACGAAGGGGCCGGTGACGGTGAGCTGCGTCATGAAGCCGGTGATCGCACTGGAATCGCCCTCGGGGCGCATCCAGGGCAGGAACGGCCCGAAATTCTTCTCCCAATAGGCGGCGTCCTTCAGATAGGGCCGCATGTCGAGCGCGTAGCGGGCAACGCCGCCGAGATCGACGACGCGGGCGATATCCGGCCCCTGCCCCGAGGCGAGCTGCACCGGCAGATTCTCGGTGATCGCCTTGTAGGGCACCTGGTCGAGCACGACCTTGATGTCCTTGTTCTGAGCCTCGAAGCGCTTGAGCAGATCGGCGACGACCTCGCCCTCGTTGCCGTCGGAATACCAGGCGATGCGCACCGTGGTCTGGGCGAAGGCCGTGCCGCCCATCGCGAGGCCGGCCGTCAGCGCGAGCGCTGAAATCCAGTGCTTACCCTGCATCTGCTTTCCATCCCTGTACCGGTCACGGCACCTCGTCGGGCACCTTGACAATCAGTAAGGCAAACGTTTGCCTAGCTTGTCAACGGGCAAGCGAACCGGCATGGCTGAGTTAGCCGGCTTCGGATATGTCGACAGGCGCGGCATGATCCGCGCGCCTTGGGGAGGGCCATGACGGCAAAGGCCGCAAAGCCGCTGACGGACAGCGTTTCGCTGGCGACGGTCGCACAGGAGACCGGCGTCTCGGTCGCGACCGTCTCGCGGATCGTCAACGGCAAGAACGGGCGGGCCTCGGCCGACACGGTCGCGCGGGTCGAGGAAGCGATCGCGCGATTGGGCTACCGGCCCAACCCGGTCGGGCGCGCGCTGAAGCGCCGCGCGAGCCGGGTGGTCGCGATGCTCGCCCCCAATCTCGACAACCCGGCCATGGCGGCGATCGCCGTTTCGACCGAAGCGGCGCTGCGCGACGCCGGCTATGTCATGATCCTCTGCGACACGCATGACCGCGCCGATTTGCAGGACGACTATCTGCAGGCGATGCGTGACCAGTTCGTCGCCGGCTATGTCATGGTCAGCGCGGTCGCCAGCGCGGGCCTCGCCGATGTCCTGGCCCGCGGCGACCCGGTGGTGTTCGTCGCGCGGCGCAACCCGCTCGGCGGCGGCGCCTATGTCGGCATCGACAATCGCCAGGCCGGCGCCGATGCCGCCGATCATCTGCTGGCGCAGGGCATCCGGCGCCCGGCCGTGCTGATGGCGACACAGAACGCCTCGAGCACCGCCGAACGCGCGGAAGGCTTCATCCGCCAGCTGGTCGCGCACGGCGTTCCGGAAGCCGAAATCCGCCAAGCGAGCGCGCCGGGCCTGTCGCATATCGAGATCGGCTACGCGGCCGCGAAAAGCCTGGAGGAGAGCTTCGGCTGGCCCGACGGAGCCCTCTGCGTCAGCGACATGATCGCCTATGGCGCCTATCGCCGCGCCACCGAAGCCGGCATCGCGATCCCCGAGCGCTGCGCGCTCGTCGGGATCGACGGAAACGCCATCAACTTCTGGATCGCGCCCTGGCTGACCTCGATCCGCATCCCCTATGAGAGCTTCGGCCGGCATATCGTCGCGCAGCTCGCATCGGCCTGGGGCGGCAGCGCGACCGTCGACATCAACGTCGCCCATGAGCCGCTTCCGGGCGCGGCCGCCACCATCCTTCGCGCCTGACGCAAGCGCGCAGCCGCGCCCTCCGCCGCACCACGATCGTACGGCGAAAGTCTAAGAACCCACCGATCCGGCCGAGAGGCCCTCGCCTTGACGCCCCTCGCCCAGAGTTTCACTATTCCAAATTGAACGACGCTTCGTCGTCGCCTGGGAGGTTGAGATGCTGCATGAGCTCTCGCGTCGCCAGTTTCTGAAAGCCGCAGGTGCGGGTGTCGCCGGTTCCGCCGTCGCCGCGCTTGGGTTTGGCGGTGCCGAAGAGGCGCTGGCCCAGGCCGTGCGGCCCTTCAAGCTGGCCCGCACCACGGAAACACGAAACACCTGTCCGTACTGCTCCGTCGCCTGCGGCGTGATCATGTACAGCCTCGGCGACAAGTCGAAGAACGCCCATCCGGCGGTCATCCATATCGAGGGCGACCCGGACCATCCGACCAATCGCGGCACGCTCTGCCCGAAGGGCTCAGCCCTGCTCGATTTCGTCCATTCCGAGACGCGCACCAAGGTGCCGCAATATCGCGGCCCCGGCGAGAAGGCCTTCCGGCAGATCAGCTGGAACGAGGCGCTCGACCGCATCGCGCGTCTGATGAAGGACGACCGCGACAAGAACTTCATCGCCAAGAACCAGGATGGCCAGACGGTCAATCGCTGGTTGACGACGGGCTTCCTGGCCGCTTCGGCCACCACCAACGAGACGGCCTTCCTGACCTACAAGGTCGTGCGAAGCCTCGGAGTTCTGGCGTTCGACAACCAGGCGCGCGTTTGACACGGACCGACGGTGGCCAGTCTGGCCCCAACATTCGGTCGCGGTGCGATGACCAACTCCTGGACGGACATCAAGAACACCGACCTCATCATCGTCATGGGCGGCAACGCGGCCGAGGCGCATCCGTGCGGCTTCAAATGGGTCGTCGAGGCCAAGGCCCAGCGCGGCGCCAAGTTGATCGTGGTCGATCCGCGCTTCACGCGCACGGCCTCGGTCTCGGACTTCTATGCGCCGATCCGGCAAGGCACCGACATCGCCTTCCTGCTGGGCGTGATCCGCTACTGCATCGAGAACGACAGGATCCAGCACGACTATGTGCGCGCCTTCACCAACGCGCCCTATCTCGTGAAGGAAGGCTTCGCCTACCAGGACGGTCTCTTCACCGGCTATGACGAGGCCAAGCGCGACTATGACCGCTCGACCTGGGAATACGAGCTCGGGGCGGACGGCTATGTCCAGGTCGACGAGACCTTGCAGAACCCGCGCTGCGTCTACCAGCTCCTGAAGCAGCATGTCGCGGCCTATACGCCGGAGATGGTCGAGCGCATCTGCGGCACGCCGAAGGACAAGTACCTCGCGATCTGCAAGATGATCTCCGAGTGCTCGGCGCGCGACAAGACGATGACGTCGATGTACGCGCTCGGCTGGACGCAGCATTCCAAGGGCGCGCAGAACATCCGCACCATGGCGATGCTGCAGCTCATGCTCGGCAATATCGGCGTGCGCGGCGGCGGCATGAATGCGCTGCGCGGGCATTCCAACATCCAAGGTCTTACCGATATCGGCCTGATGTCGGACCTGATCCCGGGCTATCTCAACATTCCCAAGGATCGCGAGGTCGACTTCAAGACCTATATGTCGACGCGCGGCTTCAAGCCGCTGCGGCCGAACCAGATGAGCTACTGGCAGAACTACGGGAAGTTCATGGTGAGCTTCCTGAAGGCGATGTGGGGCCCGGCGGCGACGGCGGAGAACGAATTCGCCTATCAATGGCTGCCGAAGCTCGACGTCTCCGGCTACGACCTGCTGCGCATCATGGACCTGATGCACCAGGGCAAGGTCAACGGCTATTTCTGCCAGGGCTTCAACCCGCTGCTATCGGCGCCCAACCGCAACAAGATCACGGAATCGCTGTCGAAGCTGAAGTTCCTGGTGGTGATGGACCCGCTGCAGACGGAGACGGCGCGGTTCTGGAAGGACGAAGGCGTCCATAACGACGTGAAGCCGGAGTCGATCCAGACCGAGGTCTTCGAACTGCCGACGAGTTGCTTCGCCGAGGACGAGGGTTCGCTGGTCAATTCCGGGCGCTGGCTGCAATGGCACTGGCCGGGCCAGGAACCTCCGGGCGAGGCGAAGGCCGACACCTGGATCATGGCGCAGCTCCATATGCGCCTGCGCGAGCTCTATCGGAAGGAAGGCGGCGCCTTCCCCGACCCGATCGTCAACCTGCACTGGCCCTATCGCGACCCGATGGACCCGCAGCCCGACGAAATGGCCAAGGAGATGAACGGCTACGTCGTCTCCACCGTCACCGACCCGGCCGACCCGAGCAAGGTGCTGCTGGAGAAGGGCAAGCAGGTCGACACCTTCGGCCAGCTCCGCGACGACGGCTCGACCGCCTGCGGCTGCTGGATCTATTCCGGCAGTTGGACCGAGCGGGGCAACATGATGGCCCGGCGCGACACCAGCGACCCCGGCAATACCGGCGCCTATTCGAACTGGGCGTTCTCCTGGCCGGCCAACCGGCGGATCCTGTACAACCGCGCCTCGGCCGATCTCGACGGCAAGGCCTGGGATCCCAAGCGCAAGCTGATCGAGTGGAACGGCACGGCCTGGACCGGCTATGACGTGCCCGACATCGCGGTGAACGCCAAGCCGCGCGATGTCGGCCCGTTCATCATGAATGCCGAGGGCTCGGGCCGCCTGTTCGCCCGCGGCCTGATGCGGGATGGGCCCTTCCCGGCGCATTACGAGCCGTTCGAGAGCCCGGTCGCCAACGTGATGGCGCCCAATATCCGCGGCAACCCGGTCGCGCGCATCTTCCCCGCCGACCTCGCCGCGCTCGGGACCTCGGACAAGTTCCCGTATGCAGCGACCTCCTACCGCCTGACCGAGCATTTCCACTACTGGACCAAGCATGTCTGGGTGAATGCGGTGCTCCAGCCGGAGTTCTTCGTCGAGATCAGCGAACAACTGGCCGCGGAGAAGAACATCCAGAAGGGCGGCTGGGTGAAGGTCTCCTCCAACCGCGGCTCGGTCTATGCCAAGGCCGTGGTGACCAAGCGCATCAAGCCGCTGATCTGCGACGGCAAGACCGTCCATGTCGTCGGCATCCCGCTCCACTGGGGCTTCACCGGTGCGGCCAGGAAGGGCTTCGGCCCCAACAGCCTCACCCCGTTCGTCGGCGACGCCAACACCGATACGCCTGAGTTCAAGGCGTTCCTGGTGAATGTCGAGCCGTCCAACGGTCCGGCGACGAGCTAGGGAGGGTCTGATGGGACTGCAGAGCCAGGACTTCGCCCGCATCTCGGCGACCAATTTCCGGCCGCCGGATGTCCGCCACGATTTCGAGGTGGCGAAGCTCATCGACGTCTCCAAATGCATCGGCTGCAAGGCCTGCCAGGCGGCCTGCCTCGAGTGGAACAACCTGCGCGAGGAGGTCGGCATCAATGTCGGCGTCTACGACAACCCGCATGACCTGACGCCGAACAGTTGGACGCTGATGCGGTTCACCGAGTGGGAGAACCCGGAGAGCGGCAATCTCGAATGGCTGATCCGCAAGGACGGCTGCATGCATTGCGCCGATCCGGGCTGCCTCAAGGCCTGCCCCTCCCCCGGTGCGATCGTGCAGTACAATAACGGCATCGTCGATTTCGTCTCGGAGAACTGCATCGGCTGCGGCTATTGCGTGAAGGGCTGCCCCTTCAACATCCCGCGCATCAGCCAGGCCGACCACAAGGCCTATAAATGCACGCTTTGCTCGGATCGGGTCTCGGTCGGCCAGGCGCCGGCCTGCGCCAAGGCCTGCCCCACTGGCGCGATCACCTTCGGCACCAAGCAGGCCATGCTGGATTATGCGCAGGCGAGCATCACCGACCTGAAGTCGCGCGGCTTCAAGAATGCCGGCATCTACGATCCGCCGGGCGTCGGCGGCACGCATGTGATGTATGTGCTGCACCATGCCGACCAGCCGCAGCTTTACGCGAACCTGCCGCAGAACCCGAAGATCAGCCAGGTCGTCGAGCTCTGGAAGGGGCTGACCAAATATGCCGGCATGGCGGCGATCGGCTTCGCCGCGGCCTTCGCCTTCGTCCACGGCATCGTGGCCCGGCGCAACGATGTCAGCCGCGCGGAGGATCGCGAGGCCGAGCATCTGATCGACGAGGAGGCAGCCCGTGGCCGTCAGGCGTGAAGAGGAGCGCACGACCGTCGATCGCAACCCCGGCCGCGTGCGGGTCAATCACTGGATCACCGCGTTCTCGCTGATCCTGCTCGCGATCAGCGGGGCGGCGCTGTTCCATCCGGCTCTGTTCTTCCTGTCGGGCCTGTTCGGCGGCGGCTCCAATACCCGCGCGCTGCATCCCTGGCTCGGGGTCGTCCTGCTCGCCAGCTTCGCGATCCTGTTCGTCCAGATGATCCGCTACAATTTCTGGACGAAGGTCGATACGCAGTGGATGCGCCAGATCGGCGACGTCATGTCCGGCCACGAGGAGAACCTGCCCGAGATCGGCAAGTACAATGGTGCGCAGAAGATCGTCTTCTGGCTGATGACGCTGCTCATCCTCGTCCTGTTCGGGACGGGCATCATGATCTGGTACGAATATTTCGGCGCGAGCTTCACCATCGAGCAGCAGCGCTTCGGCCATATCCTGCATGCGCTGGCGGCGATCGCCATGCTGCTGGTCGTCATCGTCCATATCTATGCCGGCTTCTACGTCCGTGGCACCATGAACGCCATGACCGAGGGCAAGGTGACGGGCGGCTGGGCCTTCCGCCACCACCGGCTCTGGCTGCGCAAGGAAGCGCGCGAGGGCGTGATCGACGAGCGTCAGGCGCCGCCGCGCCATCACGGCGTCGGCCCGGCCGAATGATTTCGACTGCGGGACATCTCCGGATGCCCCGCCTCCCGTGACCCGTGCGGTTCGAGAGGGCCCTGAATGACTGACGATACCGGCCTTGCCACCTTCGAGGATGTCGGCACGCCCGAACGCGACAGGCCGCCCTTCGTGCGCCTCCCCGCCCCTGCGACGCTGTTTGCCGCACGCGCGGAGCGCTTCGCGGCGCTGGCGCCGGGGCACCAACTTGAGGGCTATCTCGGCTTTCTCGCCGGGCTGAGCGGGGCGCAGGCGATACTCTCCGCCGCGATCGACGCGCCCACCCTTCCCGCCGCCCAGGAATTGCGCTTGCGGGCCGCCAACGCCATGCCGGTGCTGCCGCGCGAGAAACTGGCGACCGACCCGGCCACCTCGGAGGCCTTCGACCGGCTCGCGGAGCTGCTGGGCAGTGTCGCCATGCCGGATGCCGCCCGGGCTGCTCTGGCCCGCGCCGTCGCAGCCGAACCGGACGCGAAACAGGCGATGTTCGCCGCCGTGCTCGCCGATGAAGTGCCGGTCGAGGCCGTGGCCGAGCATATCTTCGCCGCCGCCGCTCTTCAGGTCGTCGCGGCCCGGCGCAGCGCCCTGATCGACCCCGCCCTGCCCCAGCCGGTAGCTGAGGGCGTCTGCCCCTGCTGTGGTGGGCCACCCGTGGCGAGCGCAGTGGTCGCCGACCTTCATGTCGAGGGCGTGCGCTATGTCCACTGCTCGCTTTGCGCGGCGCAGTGGAACCATGTCCGGGTGAAATGCGTAACCTGCGGCTCGACCAAGGGCATCGCCTATCAGGAGATCGAGGGCGTCGCCGACACGATCAAGGCCGAGACCTGCGACGAGTGCCGGACCTATGTGAAGATATTGAACCGCCGAAAGGCGCCGGAGCTGGAGCCCGTGGCCGACGATGTCGCGAGCCTCGGGCTCGATCTCTTGGTGACCGAGGCCGGCTGGCGGCGCGCGGGAGTGAATCCATTCCTGCTCGGGTACTGAGATTGCCGGCTCGTCGTGGAACCGCCATCGTCATCCCGGACGGAGCCAAGCGGAGATCCGGGATTCATCGAAGGGCTGCGGAACTGTATGATGAATCCCGGGTCAAGCCCGGGATGACGGCTGTGTTTCCAAGCAGGACGAGCCGCCCAATCAAGCGTCTCCCGGAGGGAGCCTGATGAACAAGCCGGAACATTTCCGCCCGCCCTCGGTCGACACCGTGCTGCGCAGCGCCGAGGGCGAGCTCGCCGTCGCGCGCCATGGGCGTGCGGCTGCGACCGATGCGATCCGGCATGTGATCGAGCTGCTGCGGGCGGGCGGTGCGCCGGCGGCGGCCTCGGTGGAGCAGATCGGCCTGATGACGCTGGACCGCCTCGGGGAGCGCGATCGACCTTCGCAGCGCCCGGTGATCAACCTGACGGGAACGGTGCTGCACACCAATCTCGGCCGCGCCCTGCTGGCCGAGGAAGCGATCGAGGCCGTGGTCGCGGCGATGCGGGCGCCGACCAATCTCGAATACGAGATCGAAGCAGGGCAGCGCGGCGAGCGCGACGCGCATGTCCGCGGCCTCATCACGGAGCTGACCGGCGCGGAGGACGCAATCCTCGTCAACAACAACGCATCGGCCGTTCTGCTCGTGCTCAACACCCTCGCCAGGGATCGCGAGGCGGTCGTCTCGCGCGGCGAATTGATCGAGATCGGCGGCGCCTTCCGCATGCCGGACATCATGGCCCGTGCCGGCGCGACCCTCCGCGAAGTCGGCACCACCAACCGCACGCATCTCAAGGACTACGCCGAAGCGATCGGGCCCGGAACCGGCCTGCTGATGAAGGTCCACACCTCGAACTATGTGGTGCAGGGCTTCACGGCCGAGGTCGGGCCGGCCGAACTCGCCAAGCTCGCCCGCCAGCACGACCTGCCCTTCGTCGACGATCTCGGTTCCGGCACGCTGATCGACCTCTCGCGCTGGGGGCTGCGCCGCGAGAAGACGGTGCAGGATGCGCTGAAAGGCGGCGCCGATCTCGTCACCTTCTCCGGCGACAAGCTGCTCGGCGGACCGCAGGCCGGCATCGTCGCCGGTCGCAAGGACCTGATCGCGAGACTGGCGAAGAACCCGCTGAAGCGGGCGCTGCGCCTCGACAAGCTCCGGCTCGCGGCGCTGGAGGCGACGCTGCGGCTCTATCGCGATCCCGATCGATTGGCTCAGCGCCTGCCGACGCTCCGGCTGTTTACGCGGACTGGCTCAGACCTACGCGCACTGGCGGAACGCCTTCAGCCGAAGGTCACAGCAGCGCTCGGCCCGGGCTGGCTCTTTGAGATCATCGACTGCGCCAGCCAGATCGGCTCGGGCGCGCTGCCATTGGAGACATTGGCGAGCGCAGGTCTCGCATTGCGGCCGGCCGGCAAGGCTACGGGCTCCGCCGTCGAGAACCTGGCGGCGGCCTTCCGCGCCGTGCCGGTTCCGGTGATCGGACGAATCGCGCAGGGCGCGCTCGTCTTCGATCTGCGCTGCCTGGAGGATGAAGCACTGTTCATCGCGCAGCTCGATGCCCTGAAACCCGAGCGGCTCGATGCGCTGGCTTGAGCGCCTGTTCGGCCGGGATCAGACCGCCGATGGCGACGTCGCCGCGACGATGGCGCAAGCCACAGCAGCGGTTGAGCGCGGTGACCACGTTGCTGCCCTCGCGCTCTGGGGGCCGCTCGCCCATGCCGGCATCGGGCGGGCGCAGAACAATATCGGCGCCTGTTTCGCCGAAGGGCTCGGCGTCGAGCGCGACCCGGCCCTGGCTCTGCGCTGGCTGACGCTGGCCGCCGAGAGTGGCGATCCGGTCGGGCAGCGCAATCTAGCGGCCCTACACTTCAAGGGCGAAGGCGTCGCGCAGAGCGATGCCGAGGCGATGCGGCTCTATCGGCTCGCCGCCGAGCAGGGCGACGCCCCGGCGCAGGACATGATCTCCTGGATGCTACTGGAAGGCGGAAATCCCGCCGACCGCGCCGAGGCCCTGCGTTGGGCGCAGGCTGCAGCCGCAACCGGCATCGCTACCAGCATGACGCGGCTCGGCATGATGCATCACGATGCATTGGGCGTTGAGCGCGACGCCGATGCGGCCGCGAGATGGTGGCAGCGCGGCATGGCGGCCGGCGATCCGGATTCGGAGGCGATGCTCGGTGCCGCGACCCTGCTCGGCCAGGGCGTGCCGCCCGATGCGGACCGCGCGCTCGCCCTCCTGCTCGCCGCCGAGGGCAAGGGCAGCACGCTCGCGGCCCCCTTCATCAAGGCTGCGCGCGCAGCCGTCGCGCCGACGGAGCCTGCGCCATGATCATCGGTACCGCCGGCCATATCGACCATGGCAAGACCTCGCTGGTCCGGCGCCTGACCGGTGTCGATACCGACCGGCTGAAGGAGGAGAAGGCGCGCGGCATCTCGATCGCCCTCGGCTTCGCCTATTGGCCGCAGACCGATGGCTCGGTCGTCGGCTTCATCGACGTGCCCGGCCATGAGAAATTCGTGCACACGATGCTGGCCGGCGCTGCTGGGATCGACCTGCTGCTGCTGGTCGTCGCGGCCGATGACGGCGTGATGCCCCAGACACGCGAGCATGTCGCCATCGCCCGGCTGCTCGGCATCCGCGAAGCGATCGTCGCGATCACCAAGGCCGATCTGGTCGAGCCGGCGCGGATCGAGGCGGTCGGGAGCGAGATCGCAGCGCTGCTGGCGGCGGGCCCCTTCGCCGGGGCGCCGATGCTGCCGGTCTCGACGCTGACTGGAGCAGGCGTGCCAGAGCTTGCCGACCTGCTCGCATCCCGCGCCCGCGAAGCCCGGGAACGGCAAGGCGACGGCGCCTTTCGGCTCGCGGTCGACCGCTGCTTCACCCTGCAGGGCGCCGGGACGGTGGTGACGGGCACCGTGCTGTCCGGCAGCATCGGCGTCGGCGACAGCGTGGTCGTTTCCCCCAACGGCTTGCCGGCGCGGGTGCGCTCGATCCACGCCCAGAACCGCGCGGCCGAGCGTGGCCTGGCCGGCGAGCGCTGCGCTCTCAATCTCGCCGGCCCCGGCATCACGAAGGATGCCATCCGGCATGGCGACATGGTGCTTGCACCGGCGCTCCATGCCCCGACGACCAGGCTCGATGCGGAAGTATCCCTACTCCCCGGCGAGAAGGCGCTGACGATGTGGCAGCCGGTGCGCCTGCATCACGCAGCGGCCGAAATCGGCGCCCGCGTCGTGCTGCTGGGGGACGCGATCGCGCCCGGCACGCACGGCGTGATCCAGCTCGTGCTCGATGCCCCGCTTGCCGCGGCCGCGCTCGACCGCTTCGTGCTGCGCGACACCAGCGCCTCGCGCACGATCGGCGGCGGGCGTTTCCTGGATCTGCGCGCGCCGGAGCGCCGGCGCCGCAGCCCGGAGCGCCTCGCCCAGCTCGCCGCGCTCGCCCTGCCCGATCCCGCGGAGGCCCTGCATGGCCTGTTGTCGGTGCCGCCGCACCATGCCGATATCGACGGCTTCGTCCGCGACCGCGCACTCGCCGCCCAGGCCGCTGAGACCCTGACGAACCAGCTTGACCTCGTCAGGATCGGCCCGCTCGCGATGCTGCCCGCGCCTTGGCAGGCGCTGGCGCTGGCCGCCACGGAGCGCCTTGACACCTTTCATGCCGAGCATCCCGACCTTCCCGGCATGGGGTTGGAGCGCTTGCGCTTCGCGATAGCTCCCCGTTGGCCCGCCCCGCTGTTCCGGCAGGCACTCGCCCGGTTGGCGGAGGACGGTGTGCTCGTGCCCGCGGGCTCATGGATCAGGCGCCCCGGCCACGAGGCCAGGCTTTCGCCGGAGGACGAGGCGCTCTGGGAGCGGATCAGGCCATTGATCGCCGATGATGAGCGCTTCCGCCCGCCGCGCGTGCGCGATATCAGCCATCTGCTCGGGCGGCCCGAGGAGGAGATCCGGCGCCTGCTGCGGCTGACTGGCCGGCGCGGCGATGTCCATGAGGTCGCGCTCGACCATTTCTTCCTGCGCGGCACGCTCGCCGACATGGTCGGCATCGCGGCCGAGCTCGCCGGGCTGCATCCTGATGGCTTCAATGCGGCCCAGTTCCGCGACAGGCTCGACAATGGCCGAAAGGTCGCTATCCAGATTCTCGAGTTCTTCGATCGCCATGGCGTCACGATACGCCGCGGCGACCTGAGGCGTATCAACCGGCGGCGGCTCGACCTGTTCGGCCCGCAGCCCGGCTTGAGCGATGGAGGAGAAACGTCCCCGGTGGGGCGTCCGGACTTCAAATCCGGGAGGGGCCGTCAGACGGTCTCTGGTGGGTTCGACTCCCATTCTCTTCCGCCAGTTCCCTGAGGGCGCATGACGAAGACCGGTACCGCCCTCCTCCACCGGATTGCCCGCCACCTGCCCAGGATGTCGTATGCCGCCATCTAGAGGCCTGGGCACCGATTTCGACCGCTGGCTCGGCAAGCTCTTCCGCAAGGGCCCGTTCACGGCGCTGATCGTGCTGGTGAAGATCGCCGAGCCGAAGGTCGAGCCGCTGCGCTCGACATTCGTCCATGTCGTCGGTGACGAGATCGACTGGGGCGATATCGTGCTGATGCTGCGCGGCGCCGGCGTGAACTGGGACGGCGCCGCCTTCTTCCCGACGCGCGACAACGATGGCGGGCTCGTACCGGACGATCTGGCACGCAACCGCTTGCGCGAGCTGGAGGCCGCCTTGCGCGAGGATCGGCTGACCCTCAACAAGGGCGCCTTCTTCGACGTCTGGGGCCGGAACCTCGAAGTTCAGGAAGCCCGCTGAGGCCGATCAGCCGATGACGACCTGCGCCGGCCCGGCCTCGACAGTCCCGACGATCCGTGCGGCCGGGTAGCCTGCTCCCTTGATCTGCGCGAGCACCGCTTCAGCCCTCTCGGGGGCGCAGGAGACCAACAGGCCGCCCGAGGTCTGCGGATCGGTGAGCAGATGGCGCTGCCAGTCCGGCAAGCCGGCGGGCAGCACGGCGCCCTCGCCATAGCTCGCCCAGTTGCGATGCGACGCTCCGGTCACCCTGCCCTCCTGGGCCAGGCGTTCGGCCTGCGACAGGAACGGCAGGTCGGAAAGCCGGAGCTTCAGCGTGACGCCGGAGCCGCGCGCCATCTCCAGCCCGTGGCCGAGGATGCCGAAACCTGTAACGTCGGTGATCGCGTGGACAGCCTCGTCCTCTGCCAATTCGGCACCGATGCGATTGAGCAGCGTCGTCGAGGCGATCATCTCGTCATAGGCGGCGGCGGAAAGCTCGCCCTTCTTGAACGCTGCCGAGTAGATGCCGACGCCCAACGCCTTGGTCAGGATCAGCGCGTCGCCGGGCTTGGCACCGCTGTTGCGGCGCAGGTTCGACGGCTTGAGCAGGCCGATGACCACAAGCCCGTAGATCGGCTCCGGCGCATCGATCGAATGGCCGCCGGCGACCGGGATGCCGGCCTCGGCGCAGATCGAGGCGCCGCCCTTGAGGATCTCGCGGGTCACCTCGATCGGCAGCTTGTCGAGCGGCATGCCGAGAAGGGCGAGCGCCATGATCGGCTTGCCGCCCATCGCATAAACGTCGGAGATCGCGTTGGTCGCGGCGATGCGGCCGAAATCGCGGGGGTCATCGACCACCGGCATGAAGAAATCGGTGGTCGCGACGATGCAGGTGTTGTCGTCGACCTGCCAGACCGCCGCATCGTCGCCGGTTTCAGTGCCGACGAGGAGCTGGCTATAGGGACCGGCCGCCGGATGCCCGGCCAGCAATTGCTGGAGCACGGCCGGTGCCAGCTTGCAGCCGCAGCCGCCGCCATGGGCCAGGCTGGTGAGGCGCAAAGGCTCTGCGGGCGCCGTCGCCGCGAGCGGGCTTGTCTGGTTCATCGTCGGAAACTCCGGGAGATCGGGGTCTGGCGGCCCTGCAGCCAAGCGCCGGCCTTCGCGCGGACGCGTCGCCGTCCCGGCCGATCAGCGCCCCGGCACGCGGGAGCCACAGCAGCAAGCATGCCCCATCGTTTCCGTATCGACCCGCAGCGTCAACGCTTCCTTTGGCTGATCTCCAGTCTCACCAGGCACCAACGCAGCCTGGCAGGTGTTCGGATCGTGCGAATGCATGGCTGTCGGTCCCTGACGGCGGTTGACCCCAAGCTTTCCCGCTTCCTAGGTTTTGAGACGGATCGATAGGCATTCCGCCTCGTTTGGAGATATCGGGTTATGCAACTGGCTCTCGCAACCTGGCACGAAGTCGAAGACTATCTCCAAACGTCGCGCGGCATCATCGTGCCCGTGGGATCCACCGAGCAGCATGGGCCCAACGGCCTGATCGGCACGGATCACCTCGACGCCGAGTTCATTGCCAAGGGAGTCGGCGACAAGATCGGCGCGATGGTCGCCCCCACGCTGGCCTACGGCATGTCGCAGCATCATCTCGGGTTCGCAGGCTCGGTCACCTTGCGCCCGTCGACCATGATCGCGATGGTCGGAGACATCGTGCGCTCCCTTGCCCGCAACGGCTTCGAGCGCTTCTTTTTCATCAACGGGCATGGCGGCAATATCGCGACCGTGACGGCTGCCTTCGACGAGGTCTATGCCTCGCTCTCGCTGCTGCCCAATGGCGAGCCTTCTCCGATACGCTGCCGGATGGTGATGTGGTCGAACGGCAAGCGTGCGACCGATATCGCCGAGGAACTGTATCCCGGGGTCAACGGCTCTCATGCCACGGCCGCCGAGGTTTCACTCGCGCAATTCTACCATCCGGAAGCGATCAAGCATGCGCAGATGACGCCCAAGGTGGCGCCGGCGAGCACGTCATTCTTCGACTGCTTCGATTATCGCAAGCGCTATCCCGATGGCCGCATTGGCTCGGATCCGTCGCTGTCCACTCCGCAGCATGGCGAAAGGCTGTTTGCCGCTGCCGTCGACGATATGATCGACGCCTATCGCGCGTTCCTGGCCTAGCGCCTATCGGCCGCGCAGCCGGCGCCGCTCGTCCGGCCGGCTGCCGCGGCTCCGATCCCAACGCCAGCCTGCTCGATCGCGGCGCGCGAAGCCCTTGGCCCGGATCGCGGCGCGAAGCGCTGCCGACCACGCTCGACCGTTGAGCCGACAGAGGGCAGCGTGGCCAACACTTGAGTTGGCCGTCAATGGAAGCCGGTGGACGCTTAGGGCTCAAACCCAATCGAAAGCCCCGAAAACTCGGGCTTTTCAGAGGTCTACAGAAGCGCTTGGAAGGAAAATGGTGCCCAGGGACGGAGTCGAACCGCCGACACTGCGATTTTCAGTCGCATGCTCTACCAACTGAGCTACCTGGGCGAACCGGGAGCGGCGCGAGGCCGTCCGTGTTGGTGGGGGCGATATAGAGGCAGGCGCTCGGCCTGTCCAGTCACTTCAGCCGGCTTTCTTCAATGTCGCACCAACTGGCTTCATGCCTGTGGATGGGGACGGCGGAAACGGGCGTCGATCCCGCTGGTCCCGGCTCCGTTCAGGAGGAAACCGCCGCCTGCCGCCATTCGCAATGGCCGAGCACGGCGGCGAGGCGATCGATCGCGGCGAGCGCCGCGCGCCGGCCGCGCTCCGATTCGGCGATCGCGGCATGGCCATAGAGCAGCCTGGCGAAGCCGATGACGTCGTTCATCACCTGGAACGAGGCTTCATGCAGCTCGCGGGATTCGTGGAGCACGTCATGAAGATGCGCGACGTGAGCCTCCGCACGTTCCTGCAGGGCCTTGGCATTGAGAATGCCGGCCTTCAGCACGTCGACGCGCAGCGTCTCGATGTCGCGCGCCAGCAGATCTTGCAGCCAGTCAGCCATGGCTCCTCCGAGGATAAGGAGATTGCGCCGGTTAGCCAGGGTTCAGACTATCATCGAAGCGGGCCGGCGGTGGCGAAAACCTGCCGTTTGGTTAGCTGGTTCTTTCCGGCAAGGGCCATCACCGCGCCTCGCGGCCGCCTCCCGGATCGCGCTGGGTGATCAGCCGGGCGCTGCGGTGGCCGCTGACATAGATCCAGAGCCAGTTGAGCGCGACGGCGAGCCGGTTGCGCAGGCCGATCAGGAAGAAGATGTGCGCGATGCCCCAGATCCACCAAGCCAGGCGCCCGCGCAGCTTGATCCAGCCGAAATCGACGATGGCCGCGCGCTTGCCGATCGTCGCGAGATTGCCGGCATTCCTGTAGGCGAAGGGCGGCGGGGCGGGCTTGCCCTGCAGCCGCACCCTGATGAGGCCGGCGACGTAAAGCCCCTGCTGCTTGGCGGCCGGCGCCACGCCGGGCACCGGCTTGCCGTCCGCGCCGGCGACGAAAGCGGTATCGCCGATGACGAAGATATCGGGCTCACCCGGCGCCGTGAGATCGGGCTCGACGCGGACGCGGCCCGCCCGGTCGGCCGGCGCCTCCAGCCATTCCGCCGCGGGCGAGGCCGCCACGCCGGCGGCCCATAAAGTGGTTCGGGCCGGCAAGAACTCGCCGCCGAGCATGATGCCGTCGGCGCGACAGTCGGAGACCGGCTGCCCCAGCCTGACCTCGACGCCCAGGCGCTCCAGCGCCCGCTCGGCATAGGCCGAGAGGTCCTCGGTGAAGCCGGCCAGAATGCGCGGGCCGGCTTCGACCAGAATGACGCGGGCGCTGCGGGTATCGATATTGCGGAAATCGCCGCGCAGCGTGTCATGCGCGAGTTCGGCGATGGTTCCGGCGAGCTCCACGCCGGTCGGCCCGGCCCCGATGATCACGAAGGTCAGCCACTCGGCACGACGGGCGGGATCGGTCTCCCATTCCGCCTGTTCGAAGGCCGAGAGGATGCGGCGACGGATGCGCGTCGCATCCTCCAGCGTCTTCACGCCCGGCGCATAGGGCTCCCATTCGTCATGGCCGAAATAGGCATGGCGGGCGCCGGTGGCCAGGATCAGCGTGTCGAAGCCGATCGGCCGCTCGCCCTCCAGCAGCACCTGCATATTCGCCCGGTCGACGCCGATGACCGTGCCGAGCAGCGTGGTGACGTTCTTGTAGCCGCGCAGCAGGAAACGGATCGGCCAGGCGATCTCGGAGGTCGGCAGCGAGGCTGTCGCGACCTGGTAGAGCAGCGGCTGGAACAGGTGGTGGTTGCGCTGGTCGATCATCGTGATCCTGACCGGTGCGCCCGCAAGGTTGCGCGCGGCCTCGAGCCCGCCGAAGCCGGCACCGACGATGACGACGTGATGGTCGTCCGCGGCGCTCATGGGCTCTGCGGCGCAGGCGGGCCGTCCCCGGTTGGCCCGGCCGGAGATGTCGCCCGGCTTTCGGGAGCGGTCTTCTCGGCCGTCACCTCATCCAGGAAGGTCGCGGTCGGCACGAAGAACAGCGAGCCCGTCACGGCCCGGCTGAAATCCAGCAGGCGATCGTAATTCCCCGGTGGCGCGCCGACGAACATGTTCTCCAGCATGCGCTCGATCCGCCGCGGCGTGCGCGAATAACCGATGAAATAGGTGCCGGCCTCGCTCGTGCCGGCCTGGCCGAAGGGCATGTTGTCGCGGAGGATGTCGACCGGCTCGCCATCCTCCGTGATGCTGGTCAGGACATTATGGGCATAGGGCTTCTTCAGCGCGTCCGGCTGCTCGATATCCGAAAGCTTGTGGCGCCCGACGATGTTTTCCTGCTCCTCGACCGGCAGCTTCTCCCAGCCGGCGAGGTCATGCAGGTATTTCTGGACGACGACATAGCTGCCGCCCGCGAAGCCGGCATCCTCGTCGCCGATCAGGGTGGCGCGGATCGCATCCGGCCCGCTCGGATTCTCGGTGCCGTCGACGAAGCCGATCAGGTCGCGGTCGTCGAAATAGTTGAAGCCATGAACCTCGTCGACGGCCGTGACCGCGCCGTCGAGCCGGATCATGATCTGCCGGGCGAGCTCGAAGCACAGGTCCATCCGCCTGGTCGAGCGGATATGGAACAGGATGTCGCCCGGCGTCGAGACCGCGTGATGCACGCCGCGGATCTCCCGGAACGGATGGAGCTCCCTGGGCCGCGGCCCGTCGAAGAGCCGGTCCCAGGCCTGCGAGCCGATCCCCATCACGCAGGACAGGTTGCCCTCGAGATCACGGAAGCCGATCGCCCTGAGCAGCCCGGACAGATCGGCGCAGAGCCCGCGTACCGCAGCCTCCGGCCCGCTGCCGGGGTTGATCGTCACGACCAGGAAGATCGCCGAACGCGTCAGCGACGCGAAAACCGGCTGCGACGCCACAGTGGGGAGACCTCTGTCCATGGATGACCGCGCGCTAGCCTCAGTGCCTCAGCTTGCACCGATGCGGGCCTGGAACTCAATCCATCTCCGTGGAGATTAGTCCTCGTGCTCGCGCTGCGGCGGCGCGCCCTCTTCCGCTTCGTCGACAGGCTCGCCGGGGATGACATAGCTGCCCTTGAGCCAGCGTCCGAGGTCGATATCGGCGCAGCGCGACGAGCAGAACGGCTTGAAGCGGGCCACCGCCGGCTTGCCGCAGATCGAACAGGGTTTTGCGGCCGGCGATGCGTTGTCGGTGTCAGTCATATTTGAGCGTGATGCCTCCATCGACGACGAGTTCGATGCCGGTGACATAGCGCGACTCGTCGCTGGCGAGGAAGAGCGCGGCGTTCGCCACGTCCCAGGCCTCGCCCATATGGCCCATCGGGACCTGGGCCGCGCGCGCGACCCACATCGCATCGACATCGCCCTGGCCATAGACCGCTGCGAGGCCGGCGGAATGCTCGACCATCGGCGTCTTCATCAGGCCGGGCAGGATCGCGTTCACGCGGATTCTCTGGGCAGCGAACTGCACCGCCGTCGTGCGGGTGAGCTGGTTCAGCGCCGCCTTGGTCGCGGAATAGCTGGCATAGGGCACGCCCGTATGGCGGATCGAGGCGATCGACGAGATGTTGATGATCGAGCCGCCCTCCCCCGTCTCCTCGAACTGGCGCTGCATCACCGGGATGACATGCTTCATCGCCAGGAAGGCGCCGGTGAGATTGACCTTGAAGACGCGATCCCAGACCTCCTCCGCCAGATCGACGACGCTGCCGACCTCGGCGATGCCGACATTGTTGTCGAGGATGTCGATGCGGCCATAGCGGCCGAGCGTGTGGCCGACGAGCTCGGCGACCTGGTCGGCCCTGGTCACGTCAGTCTGGACGGCAAAAGCCTGCCCGCCTTCATTCTGGATGATGGCGGCTGTTTCCTCGGCGGCATCGCGGTTGATGTCGGCGCAGATCACCTTCGCACCTTCGCGCGCGAAGATCGTCGCCGTCGCCTTGCCGTTGCCCCAGCCCGGCCCGATCGACCCCGCACCGGCCACGATCGCGACCTTCCCGCTCAGACGCCCCGTCATGTCCGTTTCCCCTTATTGACGCGTTTCCGGCTGCAAGATCAGCCGCGAGAAACCATCAGACAACCCGCATCGGCGCCTTATCAGGCTGCGTTCATCCAGCCGAAGCGGATCGGGAAGCCCTCGCCGCCGAGAAGGTTGACCGTCTCGTAGAGCGGCAGGCCGACGACCCCGGTATAGGAACCGACGAGCTTGACGACGAAGGAGCCGGCTATGCCCTGCACGGCATAGCCGCCGGCCTTGCCGCGCCATTCGCCGGAGGCAAGATAGGTCTCGATATCCTCGGTGGAGAGGCGCTTGAAGCGCAGGCGCGTCTCGACGATGCGCTCGCGGACCGCGCCCGAAGGCGTCACCAGCGCGACGCCGGTATAGACGCGATGCGCCCGGCCCGAAAGCAGGCGCAGGCAGGCCGCCGCCTCGTCGACGATCTCGGCCTTGGGCAGGATGCGCCGGCCGACGGCGACGACCGTGTCGGCGGCGAGGATATAGCAGCCTTCGAGATCGGCCCGGGCCTTGGCGCCCTCGCGCGCGGCCTGCGCCTTCTCGCGCGCCAGGCGGCGGGCCAGATCGCGCGGGCGCTCGCCCTTCAGCGGGGTCTCGTCGAGATCGGCCGGCAGCAGCGCGTCCGGCTTGAGGCCAGCCTGCTCCAGCAGCGCGAGGCGGCGCGGCGAGGCGGATGCGAGGACGAGCATCGGCCGCCAGCCGGGATGTTTGGGAGTGGAGAAAAGGCTCAACAGGCTGCTCGACAGGATTCCGGGCCGGAGGATTGCGGCGTGGGTCAAGCCTTAGAGCATTTCGGCAGGGCGATAAATCCATCCGCATCGGTATCGTTGGGAGCCTCGATTCACGGAACACGCTTCGGTTCCATGCGCGCCAGGCCTGCGGCTCTGGTATACCAGCCATTGCCAAGCGCCGCGGTTGGTCGCACAGTCCTACCGTTCGGCGCTCCTACCCTGTTGCCGCCGACCTACCGGAGTTTTCCCTCATGGCCCGCACGCGCAAATCGACGGGCTCCGCCCTCGCGACCGGGGCGGAGGCGCAGGTTCTCGCGGCCCG
>NZ_JAELTI010000088.1 GCF_016428755.1 Allobosea sp. ASV33 | reverse complement strand
CCCCCCCCCCCCCCCCCCCCCCCCCCCCCCCCCCCCCCCCCCCCCCCCCCCCCCCTTTTCAAGCAGAAGACGGCATACGCGATCGCGCCTAGAGTCTCGTGGGCTCGGAGATGTGTATAAGAGACAGCGCCGCCGCCTCCCCCGAGCGCCCTAGGGCGTTCCGGAGACGGGCGGCACCATCGCCGCGAAGACCCTGCGCCCACGGGCGCCGTTCACGAGTACGAAGACGATTGGACTGATGTCTGCTGCGTTCGAAACCCGCACCGAGAGCCTGACCGCCTCAACCGGCGAAGCGCGCGATTTCTTCGCGCTGCTGAAGCCGCGCGTGATGTCGCTGGTCATTGTGACGGCGCTGACCGGCATGGCCACTGCGCCGGGCTCGGTGCATCCGGTGCTCGCTCTCGCCGCGCTGCTGGCGATCGCGGTCGGGGCCGGTGCGTCGGGCTGCCTCAACATGTGGTACGACGCCGATATCGACGCATTGATGAGCCGCACCGCCAAGCGGCCGATTCCGTCGGGCCGGATCCTGCCCTCCGAGGCGCTGGCCTTCGGGCTGACGCTGTCGATCGGTTCGGTGCTGGTGCTCGGCCTCGTCGCCAACGCGCTGGCGGCGGCGATGCTCGCCTTCACGATCTTCTTCTACGCCGTCGTCTATTCGATGTGGCTGAAGCGCTGGACGCCGCAGAACATCGTGATCGGCGGCGCGGCCGGCGCCTTCCCGCCGATGATCGGCGAAGCTGTCGTGACCGGCGATTTCGGCTGGCATTCGCTGGTTCTGTTCGCGATCATCTTCCTGTGGACGCCGCCGCATTTCTGGTCGCTGGCCCTGGTCAAGTCGGGCGACTACGCCCGCGCCGGCATCCCGATGATGCCGAATGTCGCCGGCCCTGCCGCAACCCGCCGTCAGATCGTGCTCTATTCGCTGATCATGGCGCCCGTCGCCGTGCTGCCGGCGCTGATGGGCTTCGGCGGCCTGCTCTATCTCGTCGTCTCCGTCACGACCGGCCTTGTCATGATCGGCCTGTCGATCCAGGTCTGGCTGCGGACCGAAGGCCCGGCCGCGACCAAGGCCTGCTGGTCGCTGTTCGGCTTCTCGATCATCTACCTGTTCCTGCTGTTCGCCGTATTGCTCGTCGAGAACGGCTTCGGCCTGATGTGGGCCCTGCCGAAGGTGCTGGGATGAGCGATCAGCGCCCGCCGCAGCCCCCCCCTGCCCCGTTCTCGCCCGAGGACATGGCCCGCCGCCGCCGCCGCTCGATCGCGCTGGCGCTGGTGCTCGCCGGGCTCGTGATCTTCTTCTTCGTGGTGACGCTGGTGAAGACCGGCCCCGCGATCATGAACCGGCCGCTGTGATGACGCAGCCCGCCCCCCAGCCGCGCAAGGGCAATCCGGCGCGCACCGCGCTGATCTGCACCGGCGTCGCCTTCGGCATGCTCGGCGCGTCGTTCGCGGCGGTGCCGCTCTACGACCTGTTCTGCAAGGTCACCGGCTTCGGCGGCACGCCGATGGTCGGCACGGCCGGCGCCGGCAAGATCCTCGACCGGACGATGTCGGTGCGCTTCGACGCCAATGTCGCGCCGGGACTGGGCTGGAGGTTCGAGGCGGAGAGCCCGGAGATCAAGGTCAAGGTCGGCGCGACCCAGACCGTGTTCTACAAGATGACGAATCGCTCGGACCGCACGGTCACGGGCGTTGCGACCTACAATATCGCGCCCGAAAAGGGCGCGGCCTATTTCGTCAAGATCCAGTGCTTCTGCTTCACGGAGCACACGCTGAAGCCCGGCGAGAGCTTCGAGGCACCGGTAGTGTTCTATATCGACCCCGAAATCGCTGATAACCGCGAGCTCGACGGGGTGCACGCCATCACGTTGTCCTATACCTATTTCGCCTCCAAGTCGGGCCAGCCCGTCGCGGAGGACAAGGCCGGCCCCGTCAAGGGTGACGCGGGCAATTCGAAACTGTAGAACCACGCTAGACCACGAGCGCGGACAAGACGCCGTACGCGGAGACTGAATACGATGGCCGGGGCCCATACGAAGCACCACGATTACCACCTCGTCGATCCGAGCCCGTGGCCGCTCGTCGGCGCCGCCAGCGCGACGATCATGGCGATCGGCGCGGTGATGTGGATGAAGGCGCTGCCGATCGGCGGCATGCATCTCGGCCCGCTCGTCTTCGGCGTCGGCCTGCTCGGCGTGCTCTACACCATGCTCGCCTGGTGGATGGACGTGATCCGCGAGGCCGAGCGCGAGGGCCATCACACCCGCGTCGTCCAGATCCATCACCGCTACGGCATGATCATGTTCATCGCCTCCGAGGTGATGTTCTTCGTCGCCTGGTTCTGGGCCTATTTCGACGCCAGCCTGTTCTCCTACGAGCAGATCAACTATCTCCGTTACGATTTCACTGGTGGTCACTGGCCGCCGAAGGGCATCGAGACCTTCGATCCCTGGCACCTGCCACTGCTCAACACGCTGATCCTGCTGACTTCCGGCACCACCGTGACCTGGGCGCATTACGCGCTGATCAACAACGATCGCGCCGGCCTGAAGCAGGCGCTGTGGCTGACCGTGATCCTCGGCGTGCTGTTCACGCTGTGCCAAGCTTACGAGTATTCGCACGCCACCTTCGCCTTCAAGGGCAACATCTACGGCGCCACCTTCTTCATGGCGACGGGCTTCCACGGCTTCCACGTCATCATCGGCACGATCTTCCTGGCGATCTGCCTGTACCGGGCCTATCTCGGCCACTTCAAGCCGGACCAGCATCTCGGCTTCGAGTTCGCCGCCTGGTACTGGCACTTCGTCGACGTGGTCTGGCTGTTCCTGTTCGCCGCGATCTATGTCTGGGGCGCCGGCGCGCCGGCCGCCGGACACTGATCTCCACGCTCTACCGCGCTCTCGCGGTCAACGTCTGAAAGGCGGCCGCGAGGCCGCCTTTCCTGTTTCGGAGGCTGCAATGCCCGGTCCTGAACCCACACCGCCCTCCCCCTATTCGACGGGGCTCGCAGGCCGCTGCCCGCGCTGCGGCGAGGGCGCGCTGTTCGACGGCTTCCTCAAGCTGAAGCCGCGCTGCAATGCCTGCGGCCTCGACTACAAATTCGCCGACTCGGCCGATGGCCCGGCCGTGTTCATCATGCTGATCGCCGGATTCATCGTGCTGGGTGCGGCGCTCTATGTCGAAATCGCCTATGAACCGCCGATCTGGCTGCACATGCTGATCTGGCTGCCGCTGGCCATCGTGCTCTGCCTCGGCCTGCTCCGGCCGATGAAGGGGCTCGCGGTGGCCCTGCAATACGCCCACAAGGCCGAGGAAGGCAGGCGCGAATCGTGACCGCCGTGACCGTCCCCACGCCCCGCAAACCCGGATTGCTGCTGCCCACCCTGCTGACCGTCATCGGCACGCTGGTGCTGTGCACGCTCGGCGCCTGGCAGCTCGAGCGCATGGGCGAGAAGCATGCCTATATTGACCGCCTCCAGCAGCAGGCCGGGGGCGCGCCGGCACCGATGCCGCCAAGCGCCGATTGGGCGAAGCTCGATCCCGCCGCGCTCGACCTCACCCATGTCGTCGCCAAGGGCAGCTATCTCGACGACCGGATCGCCGGCGTGCGCACCACCATCGCCGCCGGCCCGCCCGGCAGCCGCCAGCTCTCGGGCTTCGGACGCTGGATCTTCCAGGCGTTCAAGCTGGAGGACGGCGGCGTCATCCTGGTCAATCGCGGCTTCGTGCCGGAGAGCCGCCTCGGCCAGGTCGGCCCGGCGCGCGGCCTCGACACCGTCACCGGCTTCCTGCGGGCGCCGGAGACCCGCAACAGCTTCACCCCCGCTGACCTGCCGGCGATCCGCGAGTTCTACACGCGCGACCCCGCCGCGATTGCGGCCTCCCTCGGCCAGCCGCTCGCGCCGTTCTACCTGGAAGCCGCCCGCGAGGGCGACGGCATGACCCCGCCCGCCGGGGTCGATGTCCGCGAGCTGATCGAGCGCATTCCGGACAATCACCTGCAATATGCGCTTACCTGGTTCGGGCTGGCGCTGACACTGCTCGGCGTGTTCGCCGCCTGGCTCTGGCAGGCGCGGAAGGGCTCCGCGGCGAACTGAACCTTCAACGGTTTTGCCGAATGCGCCGGACCGGCCTATAGCATCAGGCTGAGATCACCGAGGCCACGATCGTGCTGCATGTTTCCACCCGGGGTGAAGCCCCGGCGCTCAGCTTTTCCGACGCATTGCTGACCGGGCTCGCCCGTGATGGCGGGCTCTACCTGCCGCAGAGCTGGCCCAAGCTCTCCACCACGGACATCGCCGGTTTCGCCGGCAAGCCCTATACGGCGGTGGCCGAGCGCGTGCTCGGCGCGCTGAGCGACGGCGATATCGAGAGCAGCGCTCTCTCCGGCATGATCCGGCAGGCCTATGCCGGCTTCCGCCGTCCGGCCGTCTGCCCGCTGACGCAGATCGGCGACAACCTCTTCGTTTTGGAGCTGTTCCACGGCCCGACGCTCGCCTTTAAGGACGTGGCGATGCAGTTGCTCGGGCGCCTGATGGACCATGTGCTCGGCCAGCGCGGCCAGCGTGCGACCATCGTCGGCGCCACCTCGGGCGACACGGGCGGCGCCGCCATCGACGCCTTCAAGGGGCTGAAGAGCGTCGACGTCTTCATCCTCTACCCTGAGGGCCGCGTCTCGGACGTGCAGCGCCGGCAGATGACCACGGTCGATGCCGACAACGTCCACGCGATCGCGGTCGAAGGCACCTTCGACGACTGCCAGAACCTCGTGAAGGCGATGTTCAACCATCACGCCTTCCGTGACGAGATCGGGCTCTCGGGCGTCAACTCGATCAACTGGGCCCGTATCGCCGCGCAGGTGGTCTATTACTTCACGGCGGCCGTCTCGCTCGGCGGCCCCGGCCGGAAGGTCTCCTTCACAGTGCCGACCGGCAATTTCGGCGACATCCTCGCGGGCTGGGTCGCCAAGCAGATGGGCCTGCCGATCGAGCGGCTGGGCATCGCGACCAACAGCAACGACATCCTGGCGCGCACGTTGGAGACCGGCGCCTATGAGATGCGCGGCGTCCAGGCGACGACCTCGCCCTCGATGGATATCCAGATCTCCTCGAATTTCGAGAGGCTGCTGTTCGAGGCGCATGGGCGCGACGGTGCCGCCGTGCGCCGCCTGATGCAATCGCTGCAGCAATCCGGCCGCTTCGAGATCGCGCCCGAGCCGCTTCAGCGCATCCGCAGCGAGTTCGACGCGGCTTCGCAGAGCGAGGACGAGATCGCAGACGAGATCAGGAAGAGCTGGACCGAGGCCGGCTATCTGCTCGATCCGCATACCGCGATCGGCGTCGGCGCGGCCCGGCAGGCGCTGAAGCGCGATCCGGCGACGCCGATGGTCGTGCTCGGCACGGCCCATCCCGCCAAGTTCCCGGCGGCGGTGAAGGCTGCGAGCGGCGTCGAGCCGGTGCTTCCCGCCCATCTTGCCGACCTGATGGAGCGCAAGGAGCGCGTGACGCTGCTGCCGAACGATCTCGGCACGATCGAGGCTTTCGTGCGCGAGCATGCGCGGGCCGTTCGCGGGGCTGCAGCGTGAGCGCGACCGCCCCGATCGAGGAGGCCGAGCTGGCGGCTCCGGCGCGGCCGGAAGGCCCTCATGACCCCGATGTCGCGCTGACCACCTTGCCCTCGGGCCTGCGCGTCGTCTCGCAGCGCATGGACCATGCCGCGACCGTCTCGCTCGGCATCTGGATCGGCGCCGGCGCGCGCGACGAACTGCCGAACGAGCACGGGCTTGCCCATCTGCTCGAGCATATGGCGTTCAAGGGCACGGCGCGGCGCAGCGCGCTGGAGATCGCCGAGCAGATCGAGAGCGTCGGCGGCGACCTGAACGCTGCGACCTCCGTCGAATATACCTGCTACACCGCCCGCGTGCTCGGCTCCGACCTCGGCCTCGCCGTCGATATCCTCGCCGACATCATCACCTCGCCGTCCCTGACCGAGGAGGAATTGAAGCGCGAGAAGGGCGTGATCCTGCAGGAGATATCGGCCGTTCAGGATACGCCCGACGATCTCGTCTACGACCGCTTCCTGCAGGCCGCCTTCCCGGACCAGCCGATCGGCCGGCCGATCCTCGGCACCGCCAAGACGGTGAAGGGCTTCACGCCCGACGCGATCCGCGCCTATCTCGCCCGCAACTACCACGCCGGCAACATGGTGCTCGCGGCTTCCGGCGCCGTCGACCATGACGAGCTCGTGGCGCTCGCCAAGGAGCATCTGTCGAAACTGCCGGCGGCCCCGGCCACGCCCCTCGCCCGCGAAGCCGGCGAATATCGCGGCGGCGAAGCGCGCATCGGCAGCGACGAGGAGCAGGTCCATCTCGTGCTCGGCCTGCCCGGCCTGTCCTTCACCGGCGGCACGCATTATCCGCTGCAGATCTTCGCCTCGGTGCTCGGCGGCGGCCTGTCGTCGCGATTGTTCCAGGAGGTGCGCGAACAGCGCGGCCTCGCCTACGCGATCGACGCCTTCCACTGGCCCTTCTCCGATTGCGGCGTCTTCGGCATCGGGGCCGGGACGGCCCCGGAAGATGCCGGCGAATTGATCGAGGTCGCGCTCGGCTGCCTGCGCCAGGCGGCGGAGGATGTCAGCGAGGCGGAAGTCGCCCGCGCCCGCGCCCAGATGAAGGTCGGCCTGCTGGCCTCGCTCGAAAGCCCCGGCGGCAAGCTGGAGCAGATGGCGCGGCAGGTGCTGCTCTTCGGCCGCGCGATCCCGCGCGAGGAGCTTGCGGCCCGACTCGATGCGGTGACGCTCGACGACGTGCGTGCTGCGGGCCGGTCCCTGCTCGGACACCAGCCAACGATCGCCGCGGTCGGCCCAACCCATGGCCTGCCGCCGGCCAAGCGCCTGCGCCAGGCGGCCCGGGCGGCGGACTGACCGGCAATGGCACTCTTCCGTTTCCCGAGCGAGCCGCCGAGCCGCCCGCTGATCCGGACGCCGAACCTCTATCTGCGCGCCCCTCAGGCCAGCGACCACGCGGCCTGGGCGGTGCTGCGCATGGAAAGCCGCGAATTCCTGACGCCCTGGGAGCCGACCTGGAACGAGGACGACCTGACCCGCGCCTCGTTCCGCCTGCGCGCCAAGCGCGCCGCCCGCGAAATCTCGACCGACGAAGCCTATTCGCTCTTCATCTTCGAAACCGGCACGGAGACGCTGCTCGGCGGGCTGACACTCGGGCTGATCCGGCGCGGCGTCGCCCAGGCCTGCACGCTCGGCTACTGGATGGGGCACCGCCATGCCGGCCGGGGCCATATGACGGAAGCCGTGCGCGGCGCGGTGCGCTTCGCCTTCTCGGACCTCGCCCTGCACCGCGTCGAGGCGGCCTGCCTGCCCAATAACGAGCCCTCGCGGCGCTTGCTGGAGCGTGTCGGCTTCCAGCACGAGGGGCTGGCACGGGCCTATCTCAAGATCAACGGCAACTGGGCCGACCACCTGCTCTACGCGGTCCTTTCCACCGATGCCCTGCCCGGACATAGGCCGTGACTGCGGCGGTTGACCACAGGCCTGCTTCGCCTTGCCCTTGCCATGAGCGGCCGATAGGGCTTTTCGTTAAACGTCGAATGATCGCTTCCCGCCTGATAGCCGAGCACAGCTTGTCCATTTCCGAGCGCATCTTGCGGGCCGGCCTCGCCCTGGCCGGCCTCGTCCTGTGGTTCTGCCTCGCTGCTGCGGCGCCGGCCCAGGCCGTCGAGGCCGTCCGCGTCCCCGTCGACGCCCCCGTGATCGACCTGACCAATGTCGTCGAGCGCAACAAGTCGGACGGCGACGTCATCCAGATTTCGACCGCGCCGGGGCCGGACGGCATCGTCCGCCGCATCGCCGTGAAGGCGCGCGAGTCCGGTGCGCGCCCGGACTGGATCGTGTTCGCGCTCACCAATGATTCCGACGAGCAGATCGACCGTCTGCTGGTCGCCCCCTTCCACCGGCTGATCGGCTCCGGCGTGATCTGGCCCGATCTCGGCGACAAGCGCATCGAGGCGGTGACGGCGAGCCAGGGCCTCGCGCCCGATCGCGAAGCCAGCCCCGATGCCGACGTCTTCCTGATCACGCTCGACCCCGGCACGACCGTGACCTTCGTCGCCGAGCTCAAGTCGCCGAACCTGCCGCAGCTCTATCTCTACGAGGCCGAGGCCTATCGGCAGAAGACGAACGGGCTCACGCTCTACAAGGGCATCATCATCGGCATCGCCGGCCTGCTGGCGCTGTTCCTGACCATCATCTTCGTGGTCAAGGGCGCGGTCATCTTCCCGGCCGCGGCGGCGCTGGCCTGGGCGGTGCTGGCCTATGCCGGCCTCGATTTCGGCTTCTTCCAGCGCCTGTTCCCGCTGACGCCGGCGATCGAACGCATCTATCGCGCCGGCGCGGAGGTCGTGCTGGCGGCGACGCTGCTCGTCTTCCTCTTTGCGTATCTCAACCTGTCACGCTGGCATGTGCGCTACGGCCACGTCACGCTGCTCTGGATCCTCGGCCTCGCCGGGTTGATCGGCCTTGCCGTCTTCGACGCTCCGATGGCGTCCGGCATCGCGCGCATCTCGATCGCGGCGGTGGCGGCGATCGGCTTCATCCTCGTCGTGCATCTCGCCACGCATGGTTATGAGCGGGCGGTGATGCTGATCCCGACCTGGTTCCTGCTGGCCGTCTGGGTGACGGCCGCAAGCTTCACCGTGACCGGGCAGTTCCAGCGCGATCTGGTGGCGCCTGCCCTGCTCGGCGGCCTCGTCCTGATCGTGCTGCTGATCGGCTTCACCGTGATCCAGCACGCCTTCGCAGGCGGCGCGATCTCGCAGGGGCTGGTCTCCGATACCGAACGGCGGGCGCTCGCGCTGTCGGGTTCGGGCGATCTCGTCTTCGATTGGGATGTCAGCTCCGACAAGGTCTTCGTCTCCCCGCAGATCGAGACGCTGCTCGGCCTGCCCAAGGGCTCGCTCGAAGGCTCGGCCGCGCGCTGGCTGGAGCATATGCATGTCGCCGATCGCGACCGCTATCGCGTCACGCTCGATGCCGTGCTGGAACAGCGCCGCGGCAAACTCAATCTCGACTTGCGCCTGCGCGCCGCCAGCGGCGCCTATCACTGGGTCAACGTCAAGGCACGGCCGGTCATAGGCTCGGACGGCGAGGTCATCCGCGTCATCGGCACGCTCGCCGACGTCACCGAGCAGCGCACCGCGCAGGAGCGCCTGCTGCACGATGCCGTCCATGACAACCTGACCGGCCTGCCGAACCGCAAGCTGTTCCAGGACCGGCTGGGTGCGATCTTCGGCTTCACCCGCGCCGACGACAATATCCGCCCGACCGTGCTCGTCATCGATGTCGACCGCTTCAAGCAGGTCAACGAATCCGTCGGCTTCTCGGCCGGCGATTCGATCCTGCTGACGCTGGCGCGCCGTCTCGGCCGCCTGCTGCGGGCGCAGGATACGCTCGCCCGCATCGGCGGCGACACCTTCGCGATGATCCTTGTCTCGGAGCGCGATCCCGAGCGCATCCTGGCCCTGGCCGAGCTGGTGCGCCGCGCCGTCTCGACGCCGATCACCTATGCCGAGCGCGAGATCGTGCTGACGCCCTCGATCGGGCTTGCCCTGTTCGATCCCGCGCCGGCCTCGCGCAAGGAAGACGCGCTGAAGAATGCCGAGCTCGCCATGGCCCATGCCAAGCGCCAGGGCGGCAACAAGATCGAGGTCTTCGTGCCGGCGATGCGGACCGACCGCAACGACCGCCTCGCGCTGGAAAGCGACCTGCGCCGCGCGATCGAGCGCAACGAGATCCAGGTCATGTATCAGCCGATCGTCCGGCTGGAGGACCGCACCATCGCGGGCTTCGAGGCGCTGGTGCGCTGGGACCATCCGCGCGAAGGCCGGCTGATGCCGCAGGATTTCCTCGCCATCGCCGAGGAGACCGGGCTGATCGTCGATCTCGGCGTCTATGTCATGGACAAGACGGCGCGCGAGCTGGAGGCCTGGCAGGCGGCGCTCGAAGTCGATCCGCCGATCTTCGCCAGCGTCAACGTCTCCAGCCGGCAGTTGCTGCGCCACGACCTGCTGCATGACGTGAAGACGGTGCTCGGGCGCCGGCGCGTGCTGCCGGGCACGCTGAAGCTCGAGATCACCGAGAGCCTCGTCATGGAGAACCCGGAATATGCCGCACAGATGCTGCAGCGCATCCGCGATCTCGGCGCCGGCCTCTCGCTCGACGATTTCGGCACGGGCTATTCCTCGCTGTCCTATCTGCAGCGCTTCCCGTTCGACACGATCAAGATCGACCAGAGCTTCGTGCGCCAGATGGGCAATGGCCGCCCGCCGGTGATCCTGCGCTCGATCGTGCAGCTCGCCGCCGACCTCCACATGGACGTCGTCGCCGAGGGCGCGGAGAGCGAGTCGGATGCGATCGAGCTCTACCAGCTCGGCTGCCAGTACGCGCAGGGCTACATCTTCGGCCAGCCGATGACGGCGGCGGAAGCGCGGCGGCTGATGGGCGCCGCCGCGGCTGCGGCGACTGAGGCGGCGTAGCAACCAGAGCGTCATGCTCGGGCCTGACCCGAGCATCTCTGGACGGAACGGCGTCCTATCCTGCCAGAGATTCTCCGGTCTGCGCTTCGCTCCGCCCGAGAATGACGGCCAGACTTCCGTTCAGGCGTGCCCCGCCTCCCGCGACAGGAAGGCCGGGTCGATGCCGATCTTGCCGAGCGCGCGCTGATACTTGGTCTCGACGCTCTCGTCGAAGAGCAGTTCTGGATCGGCAGCGCAGTGCAACCAGCCGTTCGACTGGATCTCGGCCTCCAACTGCCCTGCGGCCCAGCCGGCATAGCCCAAGGCCAGCACCGCATTCTCAGGCCCGTCGCCATTGGCGATGGCGCGCAGGATATCCAGCGTCGCCGTCAGGCAGATGCCCTCGTCGATCGGCAGGGTCGCCGATTCCAGGAAGAAATCGGCGCTGTGCAGAACGAAGCCGCGCTTGGTCTCGACCGGGCCGCCGCGCAGCACCTGCATGCGTTCCGCCCGGCTCGGCAGGCGGATCACCTCCTCGGAGGGAATCACGTCGAGCTGGACCAGCAGCTCCGGGAATTTCGTGTCGCCCGCCGGCTTGTTGACGATGATGCCCATCGCCCCGTCCTCGGAATGGGCGCAGACATAGACGACGCTGCGGCTGAAGCGTGTATCCGCCATGCCGGGCATCGCGATCAGGCATTGCCCGTCGAGATAGGAGCGGCCGCTGGCGCGCGATTGTGAGCCGATCTTCATGGGGCCATGCTAGAGGCTGTCGGGTCGGATCGGCAAGGCTTGTCGGCAAGGCTCGGCTGAAGCCGACCCATCTCGAAGGGCGCAGAAGCCGCGCGGGCCGGCTTGGCCGGATCACGTTCGCGTGCATCCGCCCGGCATGCGGCCCGCATCCCCATTGCGCCCCAATCCTGCGCGAAACTACCGATGTGTCGCATCAGCGTGGACCGGCGGAGGAAGACAGGTTTTGTTCGCTTTTCAGGCTCGCAATCGTTAAAGGCTGGGCCGTGAACCGCATTCTTCCCTTGCTGGCCCTGCTGCCCCTGGCGCTCGGCCCTGCCGCCCGTGCCCAGGAGGCGGCGACGGAGGCTGCGTTCTCGCCCTGGTCGGCGAGCGAGCATGCAAAGCTGCGCCTGATCGCCGGCCCGACCACGGCCGCCGGCAAGCAGCGCGTCGGCGTCGAGATCGTGATGTCGCCGGGCTACAAGACCTATTGGCGCAATCCCGGGCAATTCGGCGTGCCGCCGGCCTTCGACTGGTCCGGCTCGACCAATATCGGCGGGCTCGACGTGCGTTGGCCCGTGCCGGAACGTTTCCAGGATTCGGCCGGCTATTCGATCGGCTATGTCGGCGAGGTCGTGATCCCGATCTCGGTCCAGCCGGTCGATCCGTCGCGGCCCGTCCTCGTCGTGCTGAAGCTCGACTATGCCGTCTGCGAGAAGATCTGCATTCCCGCCAAGGGCGAGGCCAGCCTCTGGCTCGAACCCGGCGTGACGACGGTGACTTCCCCACGCCTCGAAGATTACGAGGCGCGCGTGCCGGTTCCGGCCAAGCCCGGCCCGCACAAGGAGAAGATCGCGATCGTCGAGGCCGGGCCGGACGACAGCGTGGTCGACCCCGGCCTGCGGCTCATCCTGCAGCCGCCGCCGGACGGCAGCATCCAGGACGTCTTCGTCGAAGGGTCCGGCATGTGGTCCTTCGGCAAGACCCGGCTGGCGGCACAGGCGGACGGCACCATCCTCGCGCAGATCCGGATCGACGAGCGGCCGAAGGGCGCGGCCGGCCCGATCCCGCTGATCTTCACCGTGCGCGGTACGCCACGGCCGATCGAGACGCGGCTGGAACTCGACATCCCCGCCGGCAAGCCGTAATCCCTGAAGCCGGGCGGCCCTTTCGGCCGCAGGCTTCACGGAGAGACAGGCTCATGACCATCAAAGTGGGTGACAAGCTTCCCCAGGCGACGTTCCGCGTCATGACCACCGACGGCCCGGCCGCGCGCACGACCGACGACCTGTTCGCCGGCAAGAAAGTGGTGCTCTTCGCCGTTCCCGGCGCCTTCACCCCGACCTGCCACCGCAACCACCTGCCCGGCTTCCTGGAGAAGGCGGCCGAGATCAAAGCCAAGGGCGTCGACGCCATCATGGTGACCGGCGTCAACGACGTCTTCGTCATGGATGCCTGGTCGAAGGCGACCGGCGGTGCCGGCGTGATCGAGTTCCTCTCGGACGGCAACGCCGATTTCGCCAAGGAGATCGGCCTCTCGATGGACGGCTCGGGCTTCGGCCTCGGCACCCGCTCGCAGCGCTACTCGATGCTGGTCGAGGACGGGGTGGTGAAGGTGCTCAGCGTCGAGGAAGCCGCCGGCAAGGCGGAAGCCTCCGGCGCCGAGGCGATGCTCGCCAAGCTCTGAGCCTCAGGGCACGGAGAGAAATCGGAGCCCGCGCAGATGATGCGCGGGCTTTTTTGTGGGCTGCCCGGATAGGGCAATGTCTGCAAAGGGTCGGAAGCTGACGTTTCTCGAAGCTCGGCATTAACCTCCGATATGTAGCTTTAGGCCATGAGCTTGTTCCAAAAAATGCTGAATTGGTGGTTTGGCACGGAGCGCGTGATGATGCCGCGCCCGTCTGAAGCCATTAAGCGCATAACGATCCTTGAGAATGGCAAAACGCTGACGGCTGCGGAACTTTACGAAGACGTTGTCGTTCGAAGTGAGAAAGAGATGCTCGCAGAACGCGAAGCCTTCCTGATCAGGGTTGGTGATAAAACGGCTTCCTAGGCCATTAGTTGCCACTCCGGGATGTCTGCAAAGGGTCGTAAGCGGACCCAGCTTTTGACATTGCGAGCAGTACACCACCCCTTAAGCTGTTCCACCTCTTTGGCGCATGGGTGAGGACATGCCGTTTCAAGGCTTCGTTGCCGAACCTGCGGAGCTGGCAAAATTGGCTGGCGCCTTCGACGCAGCCTGGAGCGCGGTGAACAGCGTCAGCACCGTCGGTGGCCAGCAGCAGCGGCGGGCAAGAGCCCGCCTGGCAGCCATCATTCTCGATCTCTGGAGGGAAGACCCTGCTCAAGCTCTGAGCGCCAGCGCTGTCGAGCGCTTCCTCGCATCGAACCAACCCGGTTGATCGATCCGATCTGCGCTTGTCATGAGACAAGCCGGCAAGCCCCGGCTAGCTTCCGGGCCGGAGGAGATTACCCGATGGCCGAGATCACCATTCGCCCGCTTGCCGCGACCGACCGGGATGCCTGGACGCCGCTCTGGCGGGGATACCTGACCTTCTACAAGGCGACGCTGCCGCCGGAGATCGACGCGATCACCTTCGGGCGCCTGACCGGCGGCGAGGAGCCGATGGGCGGTTTCCTCGCCTTCGAGGGCGACAAGCCGCTCGGCATGGTCAACTGGGTGATCCACCGCACGACCTGGAGCGAGAAGCCGATCTGCTACCTCCAGGACCTGTTCACCGTGCCGGAATCGCGCGGCACCGGCGTCGGCCGCAAGCTGATCGAGGCCGTCAACCAGATGGCGCGGGCGAAGAACTGCTTCCGCGTCTACTGGCAGACGCATGAATCCAACCTGCAGGGACAGGCGCTCTACGACAAGGTCGCGGACAAGTCCGGCTTCATCGTCTACCGCCAGCCGCTCGGCTGAGGCGCAAGCCGGGTGCGATCGTGATCGCGATCCGCGACAGGGATGAGATCGTCGAGCGGCTCGGCGCCGATCCGCTCGGCAATGTCGTCCTGCTGAAGCATCTTGCGGCCTTTACCGCGCATACTCGAGCGTTTCAGCGGCGCTCGGAGTTCGGCGCGGCGACGCTCGTCCTGCTCGATACCGCGGCCAGCGACTACGATCGCAAGGCCTATCCGACCGCGGCCCATGCCGCCCTGCTCCGCAGTGACGACGCCGCACTGACGGAAGCGTTGCTCGCCGAGCTTCCGGCCGATGGCGGCATCGTCTTCAAACTCGGCAGCGCCGCCGAGCGCGATGTAGTCCAGCGGCGCTATCCGCTCCTGCGCAAGACCAGCTTCCTGTCGTTCACATCGCCCGAACGCCGTCCCGATCACGGTGGCGCCCTCGTCGCGAACGGCGCCACGAATGCGATGTACGCGCTCTATCGCACGCAGGAACACGAGCGAGCATGGCTCTCGCCGCTGCTGGCGGATGGGCGGGCTTTCACCTGCCTGATCGACTCCGGCGACGACCCGCTCTCCGTCTGCTTCGCCTTCGAAAGCCACGGTAATGTCTGGGAGATCGGCGGCGTGGTCACGCGGCCCGACCGGCGCGGGCGCGGCCTCGGATCGCGCGTCGTCGGCGCAGCGCTCGATGAATTGGGCCGGCGCGGCTTGCTGGCGCGCTACCAGGTCCATGAGGACAATATCGCCTCGATCCGCTTGGCCGAAGCGCTCGGCATGCGACCGCTCCTGCGCCTGACCCACTACCTGCATAGCCCGACGCCTTAGCCCGGAAACACGCGGTGGTCCCGAGCTTGACCCCGGCAGCCGCTCGGAAGGCGCGGCTGCCGCGCTTTCACCGAGCCGCCTGGATGGCGCCATTCCACTCCGCGGTCGCAGCCAGAAAGGCCGAACGCAGTGCGCCGACATTCTCGGCCTCGAACATCGTCTCGTGATTGCCGGGGATGTCGATGATGCGCAGGCTCGGGCAGCGCCCACGCCAGACATTGTCGTTCGATGCCGTCACGCCGGTGCGCAGCAGGACGGCCGGCGCCCGCAAATGCGTTGCGTGATCGTCGAGACCTGGCATCCAGGCGGCCGTGATTCGGATCAGGAGCCGCATGCTCAGCTCTTCCGCAAAAATCGAATCGAGCATGCCGATCCGGTTGAGCAGCGCGGCATGGTCTCGCGCCAGCGCAGGCAGGCGGTCTCCGGCGAGGCGAAACAGGCCGCGCCAGGCGAGATGCCGGGCCAGGAGCAGGACGGCGCCGGGACGCCCGCGGCGGAGAAGATCGGCCGCATCGGCGACGAGGCGAGCCTTCCAATGCGCCGATCGCGCGACCGCGATGGTGCCGGCGTCGATGATGCACAAACCCGCGACAGAGCAGCCGAGACTTTCGAGACGTAGCGCGGTCGCATAGGCGAAATGCCCACCGATCGAAACGCCGAGCAGCACGACCGGGCTCTGCGGAACTCGCTGCCTGATATCCTCTGCGAGAGCGTTGACCAGAGCATCTCCGCTGAGGCCGGCGCCGGCATAGCTCTGCCAGCTCGGGTAGCGCAGCGCGACGAAACGCTCCCGGTCCGACGGATCGGCGCAGAACGGCGCGCAATCCGGGGCATGGCCGCTCGCACCCGGCAGGACGATGACGGGCAGGCCGGCGGCGTTCATGCGCGGGCGCCCGCCGGCCGGGACAGGGCGGCTGCGATCGTGCGTGCGGTGTACTCGGCCCCCGCGACGAAACGGAAGACCGGGCCGAAGCTCATCGAGGAGGCCGGACCGGCGAAGCGCAGCCCGGGGATGGAGGACTGGAAGGACGAGTCGAGCCGAGGCGCGGAGCCCTGCCGGGCGATGGTGCTGCGCAGTTCGGGGGCGAGGAACGAAATGCGCTCCACATTCACCTCATAGCCGGTGCCGGCGATCACATGGTCGACGAGCAGCTCGCGCTCCTTGCCGTCCGACCCTTGCCGCAAGCGCAGGGACACGCGATTGCCGATCGCCCGTGCCTCGACGACTGCCGTGTCATGCTCGGTCGGCACCAGCGCCTCGACCCGCTCGCGAAGCCACCACGCGCCCTCGGGCGGCAGGAAGTTCTTCAGGACGAGCGCGCGCCCGCAGGCCGGCAGCCGATGGAACGCGCCGGGCACCTGCATCAGGGCCCATGATTTCGGACTGCCGCCCAGCGCCGAGATCGGCCAGCGGACCCGTTGCCAGAGCGTCGGCGTGCGGCTCCCGCGGGTCATCCACAAGGTCGAGGGTTTGCGGACCAGCAGGCGCGGCGACGCGCCGGCCTCATGGAGCAGCGCGGCGGCCTCGAGGGCGGACTGGCCCGAGCCGATCACCGCGACCTCGAGGCCCTGGAAGGCGGCGAAACTGTCGACCCTGGCCGTGTGCGTGACGACCGGACCGGGCAATGCCCGCAGGACATGCGGCACCTTCGCGAAATTCGAAAGGCCGGTGGCGACGATCACCCCGGTCGCCTCGACCTCGTCGCCATTGTCGAGCGTCAGGCGGTAGCCCTGCCCCCGCCGGGAGACGTTCGCGACATCGACAGGCTCGATCCAGTCGACATGCCGTTCCTGGAACCAGCGGCCATAGGCCGCGAAATTCGCGATCGAGCACGGCTCGAAGGTCTCCAGGCCGAGCGGCTCGTTGTAGTCCGCAAAGGTCGCGCCGGGATGCGGCGAGGAGATGTTCGTCCCGAAGCAATAAGATTTGAGATAGCGCCGCGACCCGGCGCTGGCGATCTGGCTCCAGAAGGCCATGGGCTGGCCGAAGATGCGGTGCGCGATATTGCGGGCCGCGAGATGGCTCGCCAGCGAGAGGCCGTAGGGACCGCCGCCGATGATCGCAACGAGTTGCTTGCCCATGCTCACAGCTCGCGCGCGACCATGGGGGAGGACGGAAGCATGGTTCGCACGAACCGCGGCGCCGCCCGGAATCCGAGATACAGCTCGGACAGGATGTGGATGACGCCCGGCATCGGATCGTCGGGATCGGAAGCCAGATGGACCATGCGCGCGCGGTTCTGCGCCGCCCAGGCCAGCCAATGCGCGAGATGCCGGGGGCGCGCGCGCAGGCAGAGCGTCTGCGCCAGCAGGATCGCATGAAGCGTGAAGGTGTCGCAGAAGACGACCTTCTCGGCCGGGTCCTCGTGCTCCGCCTCGGCGGCGAGCGTACGCACGGCTTCGGCCTCGCCGAGCGCATCCAGATAAGCCAGCATCGGCAGCGGCAACCCGCGGCGCAGATCGAGGCCGATCTGGTTGAACAGGCGCGGGTTGAAGTCGATGACCGCCCAGGCGCCGTCGTGCAGGATGAACTCGACCTCGAACAGCCCGAAATAGTCGAGCGCGCGGCAGAGGCGCTGGACCGCCTGGGACAAGGCGGGTTCGGCCGGGCACGACTCGTAGCACACGCCGACCCCGACCGGCCGCGAGCGCTGCAGGATCTTGGTGGAGCGCCGGCTCACGAACACGTCGGCGCTGCGTCCGATGAAGCCGGAGATGGAAATCACGCCTTCGCGCCCGATCTCGACGAATTTCTGGATCACAGGGCGCACGGCATCCGGCGCACGCGGCATGTCGTCGAAACGGTAGCGCTCGCGGGCGAGGAAGCGGGGATATTCGGCGACCAGTTCCGCCGGCGAACGCACGACGACGCCCTTGTCGTTTCGCAGGCGATGGACATGGGTCCGGGGCTTGATCAGGACCGGATAGGGTAGATGCGGCGCCATCTCGGCGAGCTCGTCGAGATTCTGGGGGTCCCAGCTCGGCAGGACGGCAAGCCCGGCACTTAGCGCGGCCTCTTCGAGCAGCGCCTTGTCGAGGATGCGCCGGATGGTTTCGATCGGCGGCTGATACAGGTGGAAATAACGCGCGAGCAGCGACGCGTTGGAGGTATAGAGCCAGACCAGCTCGTCGGAGGTCGGCAGCAGCACCTGGCCGGGCTCGGCTTTTCCGATCGCGAGCAGCCGGTCGAGGTAACGCATGCTGTCGCTTTCGACCGGCCCGGCATAGTGATGCGTGGCACAGCGCGACCACGCGGCCGGGCAGAATGTGTGATCGGCGATGATATTGACGCCGACGCCGTAACCGGCGAGGTGGCGCATGGCTGCGAGCGTTCCCCCCGCGGAAGCCGATCCCAACAGGACGGAGGGCCGTTTAACAAGGGTCTCCTGCATGCCCGGCCTCGATCTCGTGGACTCCGGCGCCGTCCCGGAACGCTCACGCGCGGACGGCTCCTCTGGAAACGCGCGCCCATGCCCTTGCGGCGCGCGCTTCTCGAAAAAATCCCGATTGGGTCGCGAGACCGCAGGGGCTTGTCCGCCTGGTGAGGCGCCAGCGATCGTCACTCCATCGCCATCGGGCTCGCGAGATGATGTGACTGATCGACATCAGCCCCTGCCCCATCAATGCACGAGGGCAGCGACGGGACGCATGGGCGCCCCGGGGCCCGCGACGCTCCCGTCGACGCCTCTTCCGAAGCGCGACGATATGGATCGCTCCGTCGAGGGTGTGTGCCGAACTCCGCGCGCCCGCGCAGACGCGCAACGGGTTGCGCTTTGTGGGGCTTCGGGTCGCGATCAAAGCCCCTTCTCGCCACAAGGCAGGGCTTCTGCGTTATCGGAAGCTAGACTTTAGATGCACGCCCCGGCTGTGTTTCCACCATTCGCTTCAGAAATGCGAAGGTTAATTCGCTTACGTCAGCGATAGTTCTTTCCTACAGTGGACGCACGAAGCAATTTCTATTAATAAAGCAAAACATATTCTATAAAATATCGATAAACAGGCGATATTTTTCTTGAATAGAGAATACCTTCCGGCTCACTTATATTTTGAGCCGAGCGCTCTGCGCGCCATAATCGACGATGCCGATAGCGCCCATGGAATAACGTCACGAGAAACCCGGCGTCGCTGTTATCGACTCAAGCAGCCGCAGGCAGGTCGATCATCCCGCAGCCCCAACCGACGACAGCTTATCGGTTATCTGGCATTGGGCTTGAACGGTGCCATGCCGGCGCGAGCCAGCGCATCGGCACGTTCGTTCATCTCGTCGCCGGCATGCCCCTTGACCCATTTCCACTCGATCTTGTGGCGGCCGAGCGCGGCTTCGAGGCGCTGCCAGAGTTCGGCATTCTTGACCGGCTTGCGGTCGGCCGTCTTCCAGCCGTTCTTCTTCCAGCCATGGATCCAGCCGGTGATGCCCTGCCGCAGATACTGGCTGTCGGTGTGGAGCGCAACCGTAACGGGGCGCTTCAGCGCCTCCAGCGCGGCGATCGCCGCCATCAATTCCATGCGGTTGTTGGTGGTCTGGGCCTCGCCGCCGGAAAGCTCCTTCTCGACGCCGTTGAAGGTCAGGATCGCACCCCAGCCGCCGGGGCCGGGGTTTCCCGAGCAGGCGCCGTCCGTCCAGACTTCGACCGTATCGCCGCTCATCGCTTCAGCCCGTATTCGCGCGCGTCAGCGACGCGCTGGTGGAACGCGAGCTTGCGATCGTATTCGAGCGGATCATGCGGCTTGACCAGCGCGCCGGGCGGGACGTTCAGCCAGTCGACCAGGCGCGTCAGCAGGAAGCGCAGGGCGGAGCCACGGCAGAGTTGCGGCAGCGCCTCGACCTCCGCCTCGTTCAAGAGCCGCACGCTCTCGTAGCCCGCGAGTATCGCCTGGCCCTTGGTCAGGTTGAACGAGCCGTCGGCCTCGAAGCACCAGGAGTTCAAGCAGATCGCGAGGTCGTAGGCGTAGGCGTCGGTGCAGGCGAAATAGAAGTCGATCAAACCCGAAAGCCGGCTGCCGATGAAGAAGACGTTGTTGGGGAAGAGATCGGCATGGATCACGCCAAGCGGCAGGTCTCGCGGCCAGCGCGCCTCATGCACGGCGATCTCGGCAGCGACGCGCTTGGCGAGGCCGGGCGAGACCTTGTCGGCGTCGTGGCCGGCCTGCTCGGCCAATGGACGCCAACCCGGCACGGAGAGCGCATTGACCCGTTCCATCGTGAAATCGGCGCCGGCCTGATGCAGCAGCGCGAGGCCGCGGCCGAGCTCCTGGCAATGGGCGGAGGTCGGGCGGCGCACCGAGAGACCGTCGAGGAAGGTGACGATCGCCGCCGGGCGCCCCGCGAGGCGGCCGAGCATCTCGCCGCGGCTGTCGCTGACGGGCTGCGGGCAGATGACGCCGCGCGCGGCGAGATGCTGGATCAGGCCGAGGAAGAACGGCAGGTCGTCCGGATTCACCCGCTTCTCGTAGAGGGTCAGGATGAAGGCGCCCTGCGTCGTGCGGATCAGGTAGTTCGAGTTCTCGACGCCCTCGGCGATGCCCTTTGCGGAGAGGAGATCGCCGATGCCGTAGCGCGCCACGAAGGCGGCCATCTCGTCATCGGGCACTTCGGTATAGACGGCCACGATCGTACTCTTCTCTTGGATTATTCGGCCGCGTCCGGCGTCGCCTCGCCGCGCAATTCGCGCGGCAGCGGGAAGAAGACGTTCTCGTCGGCGGTCGAGACGGTCTCGACGCGGACGTCATAGCGCGCGGCGAAAGCGTCGATGATCTCCTCGACCAGCACTTCGGGCGCGCTCGCGCCGGCGGTGATGCCGAGGCTGCGGATATCGCCGAAGACCGACCAGTCGATCTCGTCGGTGCGCAGGACGAGCCGCGCCACCGGGCAGCCGGCGCGCTCGGCGACCTCGCGCAGGCGCTGCGAATTCGAGGAATTGGGCGAGCCGACGACGATCAACCCATCGACCATCGGAGCGACGCGCTTCACCGCTTCCTGGCGGTTGGTCGTGGCGTAGCAGATGTCTTCCTTGTGCGGGGCAATCAGCTCCGGGAATCGAGCCTGCAGCGCCTCGACGATCTCGCGGGTGTCGTCGACCGAGAGCGTGGTCTGCGTGACATAGGCGAGCGGCTGGCCTTCCGGCGCCTGAAGCGTCGCGACATCCTCCAGCGTCTCGATCAGCGTGATCGCGCCCTCGGGCAATTGCCCCATCGTGCCGATCACCTCGGGGTGGCCGGCATGGCCGACGAGCAGGATATGACGGCCGCGCTTGTGATGGACCTCGGCCTCGCGATGAACCTTGGTGACCAGCGGGCAGGTCGCGTCGATGGCGAAGAGATTGCGCGCCTTGGCGGCGGCCGGCACGGCCTTGGCGACGCCATGGGCCGAAAAGATCACCGGACGCGTCTCGTCCGGCACCTCGTCGAGCTCGGCGACGAAGACCGCACCCTTCCGCTTCAGGGATTCGACGACGTATTTGTTATGGACGATCTCGTGGCGGACATAGACCGGCGCGCCATGCAGCTTCAACGCCTTCTCGACGGCGTCGATGGCGCGCACCACCCCGGCGCAGAAACCGCGCGGGGCGCAAAGCAGGATGTCGAGCGGCGGCTTGGTCACGCGCAGGGGAAACTCCGATCGGTCCGCGTCTTCTTTCGGCGGGATCGGGGCGATGTCAAGGAAGCGAAATCGCGCAGGCCGTCCTGATCACCGATTGCCTCTCGCAGGATCGTCGTCGAAAGCCTAGATAGAGCGACGGACCGCCACGCCGAGCGTCGCGCCGGACCGCCAAGCCCGTTCCAAAACCCTGAGTTCCGCATGGCCGACGCCGCCTCGCATGCCAGCTATCTCCCGCCGATCCTGACCTTCTGCGCCGGGGCGGTGATCGCCGTCCCGTTGTTCCGCAAGCTCGGCCAGTCGGCGGTGCTGGGCTATCTCGCGGCCGGCATCGTCATCGGCCCCTCGATCCTCGGCGTGATCAAGGACCCCGATGCGATCCGCGGCACGGCCGAGATCGGCGTCGTGCTGCTGCTCTTCCTGGTCGGCCTCGAATTGCAGCCCGCGCGGCTCTATTCGATGCGCAAGGACATTCTCGGCTCGGGCCTGGCGCAGATGGTGCTCAGTGCCGGCGGCATCGGGCTCGCGGGTTGGTATTTCGGCCTGTCGGTGGCGGGCGCCATCGCGGTCGGCGTCTCGCTTGCGCTATCGGCGACCTCGATCGCGCTGCAATTGCTGGAGGAGCGGGGCGACGGCAACGAGACCTATGGCCGGCGCACCTTCTCGATCCTGCTGTTCCAGGACATGGCGATCGCGCCCGTGCTGGCGCTCTTGCCGTTGCTCGCCACCACGGGCGGGCAGGAAGCCGGCAGCCCGATGATGGCGCTGGCGAGCCTCGGCATCGCACTTCTCGCACTCGTGCTGATCGTGCTGGCCGGGCGCTATGTGATGAATCCGTTCTTCCGCATCCTCGCGCATACCGGCGCCAAGGACGTGATGACGGCGGCCGCGCTGCTGATCGTGCTGGGCTCGGCCTTGCTGATGGAGCATGTCGGGCTCTCTATGGCGATGGGCGCCTTCCTGGCCGGCGTCATGCTGGCCGACTCGCATTTCCGGCACGAGCTGGAGGCCGATATCGAGCCCTTCCGCGGCGTGCTGCTCGGCCTGTTCTTCATGGCGGTCGGCATGTCGCTCGACCTCAGGCTCGTCGCCGACAACTGGCTGCTGCTGGCGCTGGCCGCGCCCCTGCTGGTGCTGTTCAAGATCGCGGTCGTGACCTCGATCCTGCGGCTGTCCTGCTCGTCCTGGCTCGAGGCGGTACGGGCCGGCGCCCTGCTCTCGCCCGCCGGTGAATTCGCCTTCGTCTTGCTACCGCTCGGCCTCGCGAACGGGCTGCTCAGCCCCCGGCAAGCGGCGATGGTCACCGCGCTCGCGGCGATCAGCATGCTGCTCGGCCCGGTCGTCGCCAAGCTGATCGACGCGGTGCTGCTGGCGCGCATCAAGCCGGCGACGATGGACGAGGATTACGAAGGCGCCGGCGACAGCCCGGTGATGGTGATCGGCTTCGGTCGCTTCGGCCAGATCGTGACGCAGGCACTGCTGCTTCAGCATATCGAGGTGACCGTCATCGATTCCGATGTCGAGCGTATCCGCTCGGCCGCGCAGTTCGGCTTCAAGATCTACTATGGCGACGGCACGCGGCTCGACGTGCTGCGCGCGGCCGGCGCCGGCAAGGCGCGCGTTCTCTGCATCTGCGTCGACGACAAGCAGGCGGCGCTGCGGATCGTCGAGATGGTCAAGGCCGAATTCCCGAGCGTGCGGCTGCATGTGCGGGCCTATGACCGCATCCATGCGATCGAGCTGATGAAAGCGAATGTCGACTTCCAAATGCGCGAGACCTTCGAATCGGCACTGGGCTTCGGCCGCGTCACCCTGGAAACGCTGGGCCTGACACGCGACGAGGCCGAGCTCGTGATCGACCATGTCCGCGACCGCGACGCGCAGCGCATGGAAATCCAGTTCCACGAAGGGCTCGCCGCCGCGATCAACCGCGTGCCGCGCGTCTCGCCCGAGCCGCTCGTCGCGCCCAAGGGCAAGTCGAAGCCGCTCACGCCCGAGACGCGGCAGGTCATCGAGGACGGCGGCGCCGAGATCGCGGTCGGCGGCGTCGGCGAGCCCGAGCGATGAGCGAGGCGACCGCGCGGCCGTCACAGGCCGTCTTCCTCGAGGGGCCGCTGATGCGCCATGTCGCGGTGATGACCGCGACGGGCTCGGTCGGCCTGATGGCGGTGTTCGTCGTCGACCTTTTGTCGCTGCTCTACGTCTCCTGGCTCGGACGGCCGGAGGCGACGGCCGGCGTCGGCTTCGCCACGATCGTGCTCTACCTGATGGTCTCGGTGAATGTCGGCCTGATGATCGCCGTCACCGCGCTGACCTCGCGCAGCGTCGGCGCGGGCGACCGTCCGGCGGCCCGGCGCATCGCGGCCTCGACCATGGCGCTCTCGGCGATCGTCGCGCTCGTCCTGTCGCTTGTCGCCCTGCCGCTGCTGCCCCGGCTGCTGACGCTTCTCGGCGCGCATGACCAGTCGCATGCGGTCGCCCTCTCCTTCCTGCATATCGTGCTGCCGTCGAACATCCTGATGGCGGTCGGCATGGGCTTTTCCGGCATCCTGCGCGCTATCGGCGACGCCAGGCGGGCGATGTTCGTGACGCTTGGCGGCGGCATCGTCACCGCCGGGCTCGACCCGCTGCTGATCTTCGGCTTCGGGCTCGGGCCGGACGGCGCCGCGATCGCGATCGTGCTGGCGCGGATCATCATCTGCGCCATCGGCTTCCACGGCTGCGTCGTCGTGCACGACATGATCGCGCGGCCGCGCCTCGCCTTCATCCGCCAGGACAGCGCCCGGACCTTCGCCATCGCGGGGCCGGCGATCCTGACCAATCTCTCGAACCCGATCGCCAATGCCGTCTTCGCCGGAGTGGTCGCACGCTTCGGCGATGCGGCGGTGGCGGCGCTTGCGATCATGGACCGCCTGGTGCCCGTCGCCTTCGGCGTCCTCTTCGCGCTGTCGGGCGCGGTTGGGCCGATCCTCGGCCAGAACTGGGGCGCCGGGCGCTTCGACCGGATGCGCCGGGGGCTGACCGATGCGGCGATCTTCGCCGGGGCCTCCGTCCTCGTCTCCTGGGCGCTGCTCTTCGTCTTCCGCGGCGCCATCGTCTCCGCCTTCCACGCGACGGGGCTGACGGCCGAGCTCGTCCTGTTCTTCTGCCTGATCGCCGGGCCGATGTGGATCTTCGTCGGCATGCTCTTCGTCGCCAATGCCGCCTTCAACAATCTCGGCATGCCGTTCCTGTCGACGCTGTTCAGCTGGGGCCGCGCCACGCTCGGCACCATGCCTCTCGCCATCCTCGGCGCCCATCTCGCCGGGCCGAAGGGCGCCCTCGCCGGCTCGGCGCTGGGCGCCGTCGCCTTCGGCGTGCTCGCGCTGGTCTTCGCCTTCCGCGGCATCACGAGGCTGGAACGCAAGGCGGCGCAGCCCAGCGCCACGATCGATTTGCCAGGCAAGGACACCCTGCTATCGTCATCCTAGGCATCGAGCCAAACGGCCGGCCGGGGAGAAGCGTCGATGATGAACCTGTTCGATATCATGCAATCG
>NZ_JAELTI010000087.1 GCF_016428755.1 Allobosea sp. ASV33 | reverse complement strand
GATCTACACCGATGGCGGCGGCCCCTCGCATCTCGACGTGCGCAAATATCCCTATCGCAAGATCAACCGGCCGCTCTGGCCGCATGATCCGCTCCCGCCGGGCCGGCTCGTCGTCTGACGCCCCCGCACCCGAACGGAACAGGAGAGTTCAAGCATGACCCGATGAGGGCCAGACGAGGCGAATGCCCGCGGTCCTCTGTTGCAACGCGGAGGAGAACGACATGACCACGACACGCAGACGCTTCGTTCAGGGCGGATTGGCAACCGGCGCGCTCGTCGCCGCGCCAGCCACGATCCGGGCCCAGACTACGCCTTCCGCCGCCCGTACACTCAAGGCCGTCCTGCACGGCGATCTGCGCGTCTTCGATCCGATCTGGACGACGGCGAACATGACCTCGTACCACGCAGGCATGGTCTACGACACGCTGTTCGGCGTGAACGACAAGTTCGAGCCGCAGCCGCAGATGGTCTCGAAATGGTCGCTCTCGGACGACCGCAAGACCTATACGTTCGAGCTGCGCGACGGCCTGCGCTTCACGGACGGCACCCCGGTCACCGCCAGGGATTGCGTCGCCTCGATCCGGCGCTGGGGCGCCCGCGACGGCGGCGGCCAGCATATGATGGCGCGCCTCGCCGACACGCCGATCAAGGACGACAAGACCTTCCAGATCGTGATGAAGGAGCCCTATGGGCTCGTGGTCGAATGGCTCGCCAAGGCCGCGACCAATGTCTGCTACATCATGCGCGAAAAGGAGGCCGGTACCGACCCGAACCAGCAGATCAGCACGATCCTCGGCTCAGGCCCCTTCGTCTTCAACGAGAGCGCGGTCGTCCAGGGCCAGCGCTATGTCTATGACAAGAACCCGAACTACGTGCCCCGCTCGGAGCCGGCGGTAATGACCTCCGGCGGCAAGGTCGTGAATGTCGACCGCGTCGTCTACGAGAACATCGCCGACGAGGCGACCGCGATCGCCGCGATCCGGGCCGGCGAGATCGACATGATCGAATATCCCAATGTCGACCTGCTCGACTCGCTGTCCGGCGAGAAGGACATCAAGCTCGAGGTCTTGAACAAGCAGGGCCAGCTCGGCTGGGCGCGCGTGAACTGGCTCCATCCGCCGTTCAACAACGTCAAGGCCCGCCAGGCCATGCTGCACCTGATCCACCCGACCGAGGTGATGAAGGCGACCTTCGGCGACGAGAAATATTTCCGCGGCTGCTCCTCGCTGTTCGGCATGGGCACGCCGATGGAGAACGACGCCAATATCGACTGGTTCAAGGGTGCCCCCAATATCGAGAAGGCGAAGCAGCTTGTGAAGGAGTCCGGCTATGACGGGCGCCCGGTCGTCGTGCTGCAGGCGACCAACATCGCCTATATGAACAACGCGGCGAACCTGATCGCGCAATGGATGCGCCAGGCCGGCTTCAACGTCTCGCTCCAGGCTTCCGACTGGGGCGCCGTCGTCACCCGCCGCGCCGTCAAGGCTGCGCCGGACCAGGGCGGCTGGAACGTGTTCTTCACCTCCGGCTCGGTCAACGCCTTCGGCAATCCGGTCTCGCTCAGCGGCCATGCCGCCAATGGCGAGAAGGGCTGGTTCGGCTGGCCGACCAACGAGCTGCACGAGCAATTGCGCGACAAATGGGCCGGCGCCTCGACCGATGCCGAGCGCAAGCAGATCGCCCGCGACATCCAGCAGAACGCCTGGGATTTCGTGCCGCATGCCTATTTCGGCCAATGGTTCCAGCCGGCCGCGCTACGTAACCTGACGGGACTGATCGGCATGCCCGAGCTGATCCCGTTCTGGAATGTCAGAAAGGGCTGATTTCAGCCTGATCGTGACGCGCTTCACGGAGTCCGCTCCTCGGCGTACTCCGCCCGTCCGACCGCCTTCAGGCGGGCGTGCCGGCGGCGCGAGGGCGTGCATGCGAGCGCCGCGTGCGAGCGGGCGCACCAGCCCCGCACCGAATGAACCAGCCGACGGAGGACGAACGACGCAATGCTGAGTTATCTCGTACAGCGCCTGGCATCGACCATCCTGGTGATGACGCTGGTGGGCATCTTCGTCTTCCTCCTGCTTCATCTCTCCGCGGGTGACCCCGCCGCCATCATCGCCGGCGACTACGCCACGCCGCAGCAGATCGAGGCGATCCGCCAGCGGCTGGGCCTCGACGATCCCCTGCTCGTCCAGTTCGGGCGCTGGGGCCTGCGCGTGATCCAGGGCGATCTCGGCGTCTCGATCTTCTCCAACACCCCCGTCTCGACCCTGATCCTGCAGCGCCTGGAGCCGACGATCTCCGTCGCCGTGCTGACCATGATCTTCGCCGTCTCGATCGCGGTGACGCTCGGCGTGCTCGCCGCCTGGAAGACCGGCCGACCGATCGACCGCCTGCTGATGGGCTTTTCCGTGCTCGGCTTCTCGATGCCGACCTTCGTGGTAGGCTACGGCCTGATCTATATCTTCGCGATCGAGCTGCGCTGGCTGCCGGTACAGGGTTACCGCCCGATCCTGGACGGCATCGGTCCCTGGTTCCTCCATCTCATCCTGCCGACGATCACGCTCGGTCTCGCCTATGTCGCGCTGATCGCGCGGATGACGCGGGCCTCGATGCAGGAGGTGTTGGAGGAGGATTACATCCGCACCGCCAATGCCAAGGGCGTCTCGGCGCGCACCATGCTGATGAAGCACGCGCTGAAGAATGCCGGCGTGCCGATCATCACCGTGATCGGCATCGGCGTCGCGCTCCTGATCGGCGGCGTCGTCATCACCGAGACCGTGTTCAACATCCCCGGCGTCGGCCGCCTGGTGGTCGATGCGATCTCGAAGCGCGACTATCCGATCATCCAGGGCGTGATCCTCGTCTTCTCGGGCATCTATGTGCTGATCAACCTCGCGGTCGATCTGTCCTATTCGCTCATCGACCCCCGCATCCGGCATTGAGGAGGCGCGCGCGATGACCACGATCGACGTCCCCGCCGTTCCCGCTCCCGCCACCGGCAACCGTCTCGCCCGGTTCGGCCGCTTCGCGCGCCGCAATCCCACCATGCTGCTCGGCGCCGCCATCCTGATCTTCTTCATCGGCGTCGCGATCATCGCGCCCCTGATCGCCGGCGATCCCATGCTGAAGCTGCCGACGCGGCGCCTGCAGCCGCCCTCCCCCGCATTGCGGTTCGGCACCGACCAGCTCGGACAGGATGTCTTCGCGCGCACCGTCTACGGCGCCCGCGTCTCGCTGATCGTCGGGTTCAGCGTCGCGACGATCTCGATCCTGATCGGCCTGACGATCGGGCTCTTCGCCGGCTATTACCGCCGCTTCGACGCCATCGTCATGCGCCTGATGGACGGGCTGATGGCGATTCCCGCCATCCTGCTGGCGATCGCCATGGTCTCCCTGAACCAGGGCAGCATCGGCATCGTCATCGCGGCGATCTCGATCCCGGAACTGCCGCGCGTCGTCCGCCTGGTCCGCTCAATCGTGCTCAGCGTCAAGGAACTGCCCTTCGTCGAAGCCGCGCGTGCCTGCGGCGCGAAGACACCGCGCATCCTGTTCCGGCACATCATGCCGAGCACCATCGCGCCGCTGATCGTGCAGGCGACCTATATCTGCGCCTCGGCGATCCTCGTCGAAGCCTCGCTTTCCTTCCTTGGCGCGGGCGTGCCGCCGGAAGTGCCGAGCTGGGGCAACATGATCGCATCGAGCCGGCTCTATCTCGCCCGCGCGCCCTGGACGATCTTCTGCCCGGCGATCGCGCTCGCGCTGGTCGTGCTGGCGGTGAACCTGCTCGGCGACGGCCTGCGGGACCGGCTCGACCCGCGCCTGTCGCGGCGGCTGTAGGCGTAAGCCCGGACTGCACGCCGGGCATGCATTCGCGCGCCCGGCGAATCTCCGGCGCCGCGCTATGCTGCCCTCGCCATCGATGGCGACACGAAGCTGGGAGCCTGCCGGGATGAACCGACGCGAGACGATCCGACTGGCCCTGCTGCCGACGCCGTTCGAGCCGTTGCCCCGCTTCTCGGAGGCACTGGCGCGCAATGGCGTAGGCCCTTCGATCTGGATGAAGCGCGACGACTGCACCGGCTTCGCCGGCGGCGGCAACAAGGTGCGCAAGCTCGAATATCTCGTTGCGGAAGCCCTGAAGCAGGGCGCGGACACGCTGGTCACGATGGGCGCGATCCAGTCGAACCATGCCCGCCAGACGGCCGCCGCGGCTGCGCGTAACGGGCTGGCTTGCGTGCTGCTGCTGACCGATTCGGTGGCTGGCCGTAGCGAATCCTACCGGACCAATGGCAACTGGCTGCTCGATCGGATCTTTGGCGCCGAGATCCGTCTGCTCCCGGCAGGCGGGGATGCGACCGCCATCGCGGCCGAGGCCATAGGCGGGCTGACGGCGCAGGGGAAGCGCCCCTATTTCATCCCGGTCGGCGGCTCCAATGCGCTGGGCAGCCTCGCCTATCGCGATGCTCTCCTGGAGCTGGCCGGGCAGGCGAAGGCCACGGATTGCCGCATCGACCATCTCGTCGTGCCGACGGGCAGCGGCGGCACCCATGCCGGCATCCTGGCCGGCGTCGAGGATGCCGGGCTCGATTGCCGCGTGCAGGGCGTCAGCGTCTCGCGCTCGTCCGAGCAGGCTGGCGCCATCGTTTCCGGGCTCGTGAACGACATCTACGCGCTGGAGGGCCGGCAGCGGGGCCAGCAGGCCGCGCTTGAAATCGATGATTCGCAGGTCGGCCCCGGCTATGGTCAGCCGACGCCCGCGATGATCGAAGCGGTCGAACTGGTCGCGCGGACCGAAGGCATCCTGCTCGACCCCGTCTATACCGGCAAGGCGATGGCCGGGCTCATCGCAACGGTCCGCAGCGGCGCCATCGGCCCCGACGAGACCGTCGTGTTCTGGCATACCGGCGGCGCGCCGGGGCTCTACGCCTATCCGGAGGTTTTCCAACGGTAACGCTCGTCCGCGCTCATAGAGCTGTCATTCCGGGGCTTCGCAAAGCGAAGAGCCCGGAACCCAGAACCGATGCCGTTTCTGGAAGGAATGCGTCTGGGCCAGCGCGTCACGTCATGGCGGCATCGATCTGGGTTCCGGGCTCAGGCCTGCGGCCTGCCCCGGAATGACGGGGCGGTTCCTGCACGAAATCGGCATGTTCTAAAATTCGACCTCGCGTCCTGTGCCCTCAAACGGTGCACGCTTTTGCCCGTCAGGCCCCTGCCATGCGGTGTGGACAGCTTCCCACAGACCGTATCGGGCGAGCCCATCCGAGGCTCCGGTTTACCCTCTGTTAACCATTCCCTCGATACACCGAAGCAACCGAAAATTTACCAAGATAACCGACGTGTTAACTCAACCCCGGCCCATCCGCCTCAAGGGGCGGTCCTATCTTGCGCTGACGCTGACCCCGGAGCTGCCCTTCGAGGATTGGCTGGCGCGGCTCGACGATCTCGCCTCGCGCTCCGCCGGATTCTTCCTGCGGCGCCCCGTGGTGCTCGACATTACCGGGCTGGAAATCGACCGGGCGCAGCTTCGCACCTTCGTCAGCCAGCTCGGCCAGCGCCAGGTCAGGATCATGGGCATCGAGGGCGCCTCGCCCGCCCTTCTCGGCTCCGATCTGCCGCCGGCGATGGCCGACGGGCGCCCCACCCCCGATTTCGAACCTCCGGCCGCGGCCGAGGCCGTCGAGACCGTGACGGTCGCGGAGCCGGTCGCACCCGACCTGCCCAAGGCGGTTCCCTCGATCATCGTGACGCAGCCGGTGCGCTCGGGCCAGTCGCTGGTCTTCCTCGAAGGCGACGTCACCGTCGTCGGCTCGGTCGCATCCGGCGCCGAGATCGTCGCGGGCGGCTCGATCCATGTCTACGGCACCCTGCGCGGACGGGCGATGGCCGGCACGATGGGCAATGCTGCGGCGCGCATCTTCTGCCGCAAGCTCGAGGCCGAGCTGATCGCGATCGACGGCTACTACAAGACGGCCGAGGACATGGGTCCGGAATTCCGCGGCAAGCCCGTGCAGATCTGGCTCGACGGCGAAACGTTCAAGGTCGAAGCGCTCGCCTGAGGCGCACACATAACTCAACGTTCAGAAGGAGCGGTCAATGGGCAAGGTCATCGTCGTCACATCGGGCAAGGGCGGCGTCGGCAAGACGACGTCGTCGGCCGCGCTCGGCGCCGCGCTCGCCCAGGGCGGGGACAAGGTCGTGGTCGTCGATTTCGACGTCGGCCTGCGCAATCTCGACCTGGTCATGGGTGCCGAGCGGCGCGTGGTCTACGACCTCGTCAACGTCATCCAGGGCGAGGCCAAGCTCACCCAGGCGCTGATCCGCGACAAGCGGGTCGAGACGCTCTACCTGCTGCCGGCCTCGCAGACCCGCGACAAGGACAACCTGACGACGGAGGGCGTCGCCGCCGTCATCGGCGCGCTGAAGGCGAATTTCGACTGGGTGATCTGCGACAGCCCGGCCGGCATCGAGCGCGGCGCGACGCTGGCGATGCGCCATGCCGATATCGCGATCGTCGTGACCAATCCGGAAGTGTCCTCGGTGCGCGATTCCGACCGGATCATCGGCCTGCTCGATTCCAAAACGCTCAAGGCCGAGAACGGCGAGCGCATGGAGAAGCACCTGCTGCTCACCCGCTACGACCCCCTGCGGGCCGAGCGCGGCGACATGCTGAAGGTCGACGACGTGCTGGAGATCCTGTCGATCCCGCTGCTCGGCATCATCCCCGAGAGCATGGACGTGCTGCGTGCCTCCAATATCGGCTCGCCCGTCACGCTGGCCGACCAGGGCAGCGCCCCGGCAATCGCCTATTTCGACGCCGTGCGCCGGCTCAAGGGCGAACAGCTCCCGGTCACGATCCCCGGCGAGAAGCGCGGCTTCTTCGGCAAGTTCTTCGGAAGGAAGGCGGCATGAACCTGCTTCGTCTCTTCTCCCGCCCCCGTTCGGCCCCCGCCGCCCGGGAAAGGCTGCAAGTGCTGCTCGCCCATGAGCGCGCCGCGACGGGCGGCGATGCCGATCTGCTCGGCAAGCTGCGCGACGAAATCCTGCGCGCGATCTCCAAGCACATGCAGATCGACGACGACAAGGTCAGCGTCCGGATGGAACGCGGCGCCCAGGTCTCGACCCTCGCGGTCGATATCGAAGTGCCGTTCGACGCCGGCAAGAAGGCGGCGTAACCGCTGGACATTCGATAGGGCGTACGGCAGCCATCAACCCGCCGTGCGCCCGATGATGTCATCGACCTCGTCGCGATCGATGCGGCGCTGGTCCGATAATCGCCGGGCGATCGCGGCCAGGGCGGCAAGCATCGTCGGACGGTAGAGAATGGCCGTCGCTGCATTGGCGCAACGGGTGCGCAGCGCCGCCTCGTCAGTCGGCCGCAGAAGCGCGAGATACGGCTTCATCTGCTGGAGATCGTCCTCATGCGAGGCGATCGCGCCCGGGTACCATTTCAGCCCGTCCGCGTTCCAATAGATCATCTCGCCGCAATAGCCGGCGGACAGGATGATGATCTCGATCTCCGCACGCCTGCGGTCGACCGCGCTGTTACCGCGAAAGCCTCGCTCATAAGGCTCGAAGCAGGTCTCGCCCGAGAAACCGTAGGGCGGCCGCAGCCAGGCGTGGGTGATATGGCGCCGGTGCTCCCAGCCGACGACGATATGGCCGGCTTCGTGAAAGGCGCAGGCTGCGCGCCGGATGTCCGGAGGGATGTCGCTGAGAATCGGCATCGCGTTTCATTGTCACCGCCCGCGCCTCCTGCGCAACAGCGCGTTTCCCTCCGAAGCCGGGAATCGCCACAAGGCGAACCCCAAAAACCCTATGGAATTCAATTTATTACTCGATATTTCGTTGTGTGAAGCAGCAAGCGATCGATTGTCCGCACGATCGCGCAACGCCGACAAAGCCAGACAGCGTCGGACATCATGCTCCCCTTGAGATCAGGGAGCGCGTCACGCCCATTATCCTGCGACTTCGCGATGCGGGCGCCCGGGGTCTTCGATGCCGACGAGCGGTCGAGAAGGCCGATCAAGCTCGTCGATCCGCACGAGGTTAATAACATCTTCAACGATTCCGAAGCTCCCGCTTCATCTCTTGTTTCCGCCGTTCTTGCGTTCATTTGGCGAACGGCGCGGCTTTAAGATTTGGGAAAGCGCGCTGCCCAATCGTTCCGTTCGATAACAGGGACGCAAAAATGGCCCATCAAGCTCTGCAATCCAAGAAACCCGTAGGCTTGGAAGCCGGCGACGCCAAGCCGGATCAGGCTTCGGCTGCGCTTCACGCGGCAGCCTCTCCGGCCGCCTCCGCCGGTGGCCAGGAGCCTCAGGACGCGCGCGCCCTGCAGAGCAGGCTGAAACAATACGTCGATGGCGGCGAACCCAAGCCCGAGGCCGGAGGCACTGCACCGCAGCCAGCCAAGCAGCCCATGATGACGCCGGCCGTCCGGCGGGCGGCCAAGATTTTGCTCGGGGCGGCCGTTGTCGCCGTTTTCGGGCTGGCGCCGTTGCGTACACTCCTCCAGACCTCCAGCGTCGAGGCCGTCGTCAACGCACGGCTGATGACGCTGCGCTCGCCCATCGCGGGTGAGGTCGTCGCGTCGACGACGACGCTGGCTACCTCCGACGCTCTCGCGCAAGGCTCGACCTTGCTCCGCATCGTCAATCCGCGAGCCGATCGCGGCCGGCTCGACGAGCTGGAGCAAGCCCTCGGCAAGCTGGCCAGCCAGCGGGCGACGTTGAGCAGCAAGCTTACGAGCGCGCAGGCTGCGGCGGCCGATCTCGACCGTCAGGCCGAGGCGTTCAGGCTGGGCAGGATCGAGCAGTTGACCGCCCGCATGGCTGAGCTCGAAAGCCAGATCGGCGTCGCCATCGCCCGGCGCGAGGAGGCGACCGCCGCTTATCGACGCGCCGAGGCATTGGCGCGGACCGGGAACGTCACGGCCGCGGAGTTCGACCGCCTGTCGCGCGAGGTCACGATCGCGACGGGAACCGAAGCCTCGACGCGCCATCGGCTCGCGGCCGCGACCGTCGAGCTTGCAGCGGCGCGCAACCGGATCTTCCTCGGCGACAGCTACAACGACCGGCCGAGCTCGGTGCAACGCGGCGACGAGATGCGCCAGCGCATCGCCGATCTCGGCTCGGAACTGGCCGGCCTCGACGCCGAAACGAAACAGCTGGAAGCCGCGCTCGCCGATGCGCGCGCACGCCATCAGGCCCAGTCCGACGTCGCGATGACGCTTCCGGTGACCGGGCGCATCTGGGAGGCGATGGTCTCTCCCGGCGAGCAGGTGCGCGTCGGCCAGGATCTCGCCCGGTTGATCGATTGCTCGACGGCGGTCGTGACGGCGAATGTCACGGAGTCCGTCTATAATCGCCTTTCGGTCGGTAGCCCCGCCCGCTTCGTGCCGGCCGATGGCGGCAATGACCTGCAAGGGAAGGTCGTCAACCTGACCGGCCGGGCCACCGCAGCGGCAAACCTCGCGATCGAGCCCGCCGCGCTGAGCAAGGAGCCTTACCGGGTTACGGTTTCGGTGCCGGACCTGGGCGCCGGGCAGACCTGTGCCGTCGGTCGAACGGGCCGCGTCGTGTTCGGCGAGCAGGCCTCCGCGCCGTGACGCATAATCTCCTGACCGCGCTGGCGCCGGGTCTCGCCGCCGCGGGGCTTGCCGTCATGCTCACCCCGTTGCTGAGGCATGACCGGACGCCCGCGCGCATGCTGATGGTCGGCGTCGGGCTGCTGCTGCTGCTGCGCTATTTCCAGTGGCGGGTGACGTCGACGCTGCCGCCGCTCGGCTGGACGGCCGATTTCGCGGCGGGGAGCATTTTCCTGGTCGCGGAAACGGCGTCGCTGTCGGCGGCCATCCTGGCCTCCATCTTCCTGTGTCGGACGCGCAACCGTTCGCCTGAGGTCGAGGCGAACAAGGCCTGGCTCGCAAGCCTCGAGCCGCCGTTGGTCGACGTCCTGATCTGCACCTACAACGAGGAAGAGGCCATCCTCGAGCGCACGATGATCGGCGCGACCGGGATGAACCACAGCAATTACCGAGTCTGGGTGCTCGACGATGGTCGCCGCGCCTGGCTCGAAGAGCTGTCGCAGCGCCTGGGCTGCCGCTATCTGACCCGGCCGGACAACAGCCATGCCAAGGCCGGCAACATCAATCATGCCCTGGCGCATCTGGCGACCCTGCCGGATCCTCCGGCGTTCATCTCGATCCTGGACGCGGATTTCGTGCCGCTCCCGGATTTCCTGTCGCGGGCGCTGTGCCTGTTCCGGGACCCGGGCGTCGGCCTGGTGCAGACGCCGCAGCATTTCATCAATCCCGACCCGATCCAGACCAATCTCGCCGCCGCCCATGTCTGGCCGGACGAGCAGCGCTTCTTCTTCGATGTCGTGCTCGCCGCGAAGGATGCCTGGGGCGCGGCGTTCTGCTGCGGCACCTCCTCAGTCATCCGCTTCGCGCCGCTGATGGCGATCGGCGGCTTCCCGACCGATTCCGTCACGGAAGACTATCTGCTGACGTTGCGGCTGAAGGAAACGGGCTTCACCACCGCCTATCTGAACGAGCCGCTCACGCTAGGGCTCGCCCCGGAGGGGCTCAAGGAATACATCACGCAGCGTGGGCGCTGGTGCCTCGGCTTCATGCAGATCACGCGCGGGCGCAGCGGGCCGTTCTCGCGCAGCTCCAGCCTCACCTTCATCGACCGCCTGTCCCTGGTGGACACTTTCCTCAACTGGACAGCGGTCTATATCGCGAAGCTGCTCGGGCTGCTCGTCCCGGTCGGCTACCTGCTCTTCGGCATCCATACCGTCGATGCCGATCTCTACGACCTGCTGGGCTATTTCCTGCCGTTCTTCCTGTGGCACTCGGTCACGATGAGCTGGATCTCGCGTGGTCGTTCGCTGGTCTTCATGACCGACGTGTCCCAGTTCATCGCGGCTCCGGCGATCCTGAAGGCGGTCTTCACCGGGTTGCTGCGGCCGCGGCACCAGAAATTCAAGGTCACCGCCAAAGGTGGCGACCGGGGCCAGCGCTTCATCGAATGGCCGCTCGTAAAGATCTACGGCAGCATCATACTCCTCACCCTGGCCGGTCTGGTCTATGCCTTCGCGATCCATGTGCGTGGCGACAGCCTGACGTCGGGCGGCCTCGCCTTCGCCTGGAGCTGGTACAACCTGATCGTCCTCGTCATCGTCTGCTTCGTCTGCGTGGAACAGCCGCGGCGCCGCAAGGCGGAGCGCTTCGCGACCGATGAGGCGGTCATGCTCGAATGTGCCGGGCAAAGCCTGATCCTGCGGCTGACGGACATTTCCATCACCGGGGCCGGGCTGCGCGGCGAACCGCCGGCGCCTCTGGGCACGGCCATCATCTGCACGATCGGCGGGCGCGCGGTCCGCGGCACGATCGTGCGCAAGCTGACGGATGGTTTCGCGATCAAGTTCGACGAGGAGCTGAAGACGCGCATCGAGATGATCCGAGGCTTCTATGCCGGCAACTATGTCAAAGCCTTTGCGCAGGTCGCGACATTGGGTGTGACGACCGCCGTCGTGCGCCGGCTCTTCGACTGAAGCGATCCCGAACCCGATCGCGGCGGGAGATCGGTCGCGGCTGGCGGCATCTCGATATCCACAAACGGCCCATGTCCCGGGAACGGCATCGTCACGGTAGGCTTTCTGTGAGGTCATCTTCCGCGAGGTCCTTTGCCAGGTCCTCATGCGCTGGGTAAATCGAATACCCTGCTGGAGCCTAGGCAAAGAGAGTTGTCGACCGCTTCGCCGACGATAAGGAGACGGTGGTCGAACCGCTCGGGCGCGTCGCACGTGTCTGGGTCGAGACGGTGCCGACCACGCAGGCTGTCGCGGCGCCGAAGCGGGGCTTCCAGATCTCCAGCCGCAAGCGCGCCACGCCGACACGATCGGAGCGCGTATCCATTGCCGCCGGAGAACTGCGCCTCATCCAAAATCCCGCATTGCCGAAGCAGCGGGGATCGGCTATCCAGCCTTCACGGTTAGCGCCCGTAGCTCAGCTGGATAGAGCGTTGCCCTCCGAAGGCAAAGGTCACACGTTCGAATCGTGTCGGGCGCGCCATAAAAATCAATTACTTACCGTATTCACCGGCTTGCAGGCCGTTCGGCGCAATCAAATATGCGCGTCCCGAGGTCCGCCCGCAATGGCCGACAAGCTCCTCGCTTAGCGGCGCCGAATGGCAGGCCGCACACACCGTATCTGCTCGCAGCAGTCAGCTCGAGACATAAATAGTCGGGATCTCGCGCGAACTCTCACCGCAGGACATGATCATTCCATGACCATGGCGTGATCGTCGGCTGGCGCAGCCGCCTCCCGGCGCGGCGTTCGCAGCAGGGCGAGGAAGGGCAAGGCCGCGAGGCACAGGATCATCAAGAGCTTGAAGTCGTCGATATAGGCGATGATCGTCGCCTGGCGCGTGATGACCTCGTCGAGCGCGGCGCGCCCGGCCAGCGTCGTCGGGTCCCAGGCATGCTTGATCGCCGGCATCTCGAAGATGCGGTTGAAGGGCGTCACGTAATTGGCGATCTCGGCATGGTTGACCTGCAGGTTGCGGGTCAGGAGGTAGCTCACCAGCGAGATGCCGACGCTGGAGCCGATATTGCGCGAGAGGTTGTAGAGGCCCGTGCCGTCACCGCGATATTCCGCCGGCAGCGTCGCGAAGGTAATGGTCGTCAGCGGCACGAAGAGCAGGCCGAGCCCGCCGCCCTGGACGAAGCCGGTCAGCATGATCCGCTGCTGCGAGACATCAGGCGTCCAGCCGGCCATGTCGTACATCGCCCAGGCGCTGACGAGGAAGCCGGCGCCGAGCAGGAGGCGGGTGTCGACCTTGCCGATCAGCCGGCCGACCATGAACATGCAGGCCATCGTGCCCAGGCCCCGCGGGCCCATGACGATGCCGGCCGTTACGACGGGATAGCCCAGCAGCGTCTGTAGGAAAGGCGTCAGCAGCGCGAGCGAGGCGAGGTAGCAGATGCCGACGATGAAGATGAAGATCAGGCCGACATTGAAGTTCCGGTCGAGGAAGAGCCGCGGCTTGATGAAGGAGTTCTCGGCCGTGAAGGTGTGCACGACGAGGACGTAGAGCGCGCCGACGCAGACCGCCGCCTCGACGATGATCTCCAGCGAGTCGAACCAGTCGAGCTGGGCGCCGCGATCGAGGAAGAGCTGCAACGCGCCGATCGCGATGCTGAGCGCGCCGAAACCGGTCCAGTCGAGCTTGGCCAGCGCGCTCGCCTTGGTCTCGGAGACGAAGATCGAGACGCCCGCCAGCGCCAGGATGCCGAGCGGGAGGTTGATGTAGAAGACCCAGCGCCAGGAGATGTTCTCGGTCAGCCAGCCGCCGAGAACGGGGCCGAGCACCGGCCCGACCATCACGGAGATGCCGAACAGCGCCATGGCGGAGCCGCGCTCCTCCGGCGTGTAGATGTCGAGCAGGATGCTCTGCGAGAGCGGCACGAGCGAGGCTCCGAAGAAGCCTTGCAACAACCGGAATCCGACGATCTGCGTCAGCGACTGCGCCGCGCCGCACAGGATCGAGGCGACGACGAAGCCGATGATCGCCGCCGAGAGCACGCGCTTGCGGCCGAAGCGGGCCGCGAGGAAGCCTGAGGGCGGCGTCATGATCGCCGCCGCCACGATATAGGAGGTCAGGACCCAGTTGATCTGGTCCGCGCTCGCCGAGACGCTGCCCTGGATATAGGGCAGTGCGACATTGGCGATGGTGGTGTCGAGCGCCTGCATGATGACCGCGAGGATCACGCAGGCGGTGATGGCGCCGCGATTGGCGACGGGCGCGGCAGCCGGAGTGGCAGCATTGGCCATGGCAGGCCTCTTCGTTACTTGCTGACCTTGCCGACGGCTTCGCTGACGAAACTCGGCAGACCGCGGGCATGGCCTGTATCAACGTCGAGCGTCACGCTCATGCCGGCGCGCAAGCGCGGCTGGTCCGGCGGCGTCTCGATCTTCACGCGCATGGCGATACGCTGGACGACCTTGACCCAGTTGCCGCTGGTGTTCTGCGCCGGCAGCAGCGAGAAGCTCGCGGCCGAGGCTGGGCTGATGCTGTCGACCGAGCCCTTCCAGACGGCGCCCGGATAGGTGTCGACATAGACCTCCGCCTCCTGGCCGGGCTTCACCCAGGTGAGCTCGGTCTCCTTGGGATTGGCCTGGATCCAGACATGGTCGGTCGAGACCAGGCTGAAGGCATTGGTCGCCGCCTCCAGATACTGGCCCTTCTGCAGCGCGGGCACATTGGTGACGACGCCGTTCATGGGCGCACGGACCGTCGTATGGTCGAGCTGGCGCTGCGCCTCGGCTCGCGCCGCAACCGCATCCTTGTAGCGCGGATGGTTCTCGACCGGCGCATCGGGCTTGCCGTTCAGGTTGGCGGCGATGCCGGCGAGCTGGCTTTCGAGCTGCGCGAGCTTGAGCCTTGCGCCGTCGAGATCGTGCTTGGCCTGATCGAAGGTCGCCTGCGAGGCGACCGATTTGGTCGCGAGGTCCTGCTGGCGCTTGAAGCTGGTCTCGTAGAAGGCGATGTCGGTATGGGCCTGCTCGATCTGGCTCTGCATGCCCTTGTAGCTGGCCTTCAAGGCTTCGAGATCGTTATGGACGATGCCGATCTGGGCGTCGGTCCGCTCCAGCGCAAAGCGGAACTGCCTGTCGTCGAGGCGGAACAGGACATCGCCGGCCTTCACCACCTGATTGTCGCGGACATCGATCTCGCCGACGATGCCGGCGACATCGGTCGAGACCGCGAGGATATCGGCCTGGACATAGGCGTTGTCGGTCGACATCACCTGCCCGCCGGTGACGTAGTAATAGCCGCCGGCGATCAGCGCGATCGGCAGCAACGCGAAAAGCACGAGGCGCGTGCGGTTGCGCCGATGCCGTGGCTCCGGGCCGGGCACGACCTTCGGGGGCAATTCCGGCTTTGTCTCGGGCGCTTCCTTCGCGGTCGTCTCGGTGCGAGCCTTCGGCTCGAACTGCCGGATCTCCGCCCCGCCGCCTGAAGAGCCGGGTTCGGACTCTTCACGGGTCGTCGATTCCGTATTCCTGGCTGCGTCATCCATTTTGGACCTGCCTTTCGGCCACCGGCATCTGGCAGGCGGCCGTGAGATTGTCTTTCATCCGCCCCAGCGTCGCGAGAAGCTGCTCGCGTTCGGCCAGCGGAATGTCGTCGAAGGCTTCCGCCCGCGTGACGTCGCCGAGCGCGCGCAGCTCCGTCAGCTTCGGCCGGGCCTTCTCGGTGAGATAGAGCTGCCAGATGCGCCGATCGCTCGCGTGCGGGCGGCGCTCGGCCAGGCCGCAGCTTTCGAGCTTGTCCAGGATGCGCCCGACCGTGATCGGCTCCACCTCCAACAGCTCGGCCAGGGCACCCTGCTGGATGCCGGCATTCTGGTCGAGATAGGCGAGCACCTGCCACTGCGAACGTGTCAGCCCGGAATCGCGCGCATGCTGCTCGAAGCGCTTGCGCAGGAGACGGGCGACATCATGGAGCAGGAAACCGACCGTCGGCGACGGCTTCTTAGGCGTGCTGATCATAAGCATCTATATAAAATTCATGTTGCGATGCGTCAACGCCGACTTTGTCCGACAGGCGAGCCTGCCGCCACGTTCGGCGAGGCAGCATCGCCGCGGAACCGGGAGTTCTTTCGGGGGCACTTGCGGCCACCGTCCGACATGGCTTACCCCAAGGGAAACAAAGAGAATAAAAAAGGGGGGGGGGCGGCCTTTGTCCAAGCCAGCAGCCGTACAGGTCCATGGCGGGCCGGACGCGCATCACGGCCATCGCTCCCCGATCGGCATCGCCATGCTGGGGGCGCTCGGCGTCGTCTACGGCGATATCGGTACGAGCCCGCTTTATGCGTTGAAGGAGGCGGTCCGCGCGGCCAGCACGCAGGGCGCGCCGGATCCGCGGGCGATCATCGGTTGCGTCTCGATGATCCTCTGGGCGCTGATCCTCATCATCTCCATCAAATACGCGCTGCTGATCATGCGCGCCGGCAATCGCGGCGAAGGCGGGATCATGGCGATGCTCGCCCTGCTCAGGGCGCGCCACGCCAAGCCGGGGACGCTTCGGGCGCATGTGCTGGTGCTCGGGCTCGTCGGCGCCGCCCTGCTCTATGGCGACGGCGCCATCACCCCGGCGATCACGGTCCTCTCGGCGGTGGAGGGCCTCAAGATCGACGCGCCTTTCCTGGCGCCGGCCGTGGTACCGATCACCACCGTGATCCTCCTCGGCATCTTCCTCGTCCAGCGGAAAGGCACGCGCTTCATCGGCCAGTTGTTCGGGCCGATCATGCTGCTGTGGTTCATCGCGCTCGCTCTCTTGGGCATCAGGGGCATCCTGATGGCGCCGGGCATCCTCGCGGCGATCAATCCCTTCGCCGCGCTCTATTTCATCACGCATACCTCGCCGTTCGTCGGCTTCGTCGTGCTTGGCGCGACCTTCCTGGCGGTCACCGGCGGCGAGGCGATGTATGCCGACATGGGTCATTTCGGGCCGCAGCCGATCCGTTTCGCCTGGTTCAGCGTGGTGCTGCCCGCCTTGATGCTGAACTATTTCGGCCAGGGCGGACTGCTCCTGACCGACCCCGCGGCCATCGACAGCCCGTTCTACCAGCTCGCGCCGGACTGGGCCCATTACCCGCTGATCGTCTTCGCCACCGCCGCCGCCGTGATCGCCGCGCAATCGGTCATCACCGGCGCCTTCTCGCTGACCCAGCAGGCGATGCAGCTCGGGCTGTTTCCTTCCGTCCATGTCAGGCACACGGCGGACGACCAGAAGGGGCAGATCTATATCCCGATCGTCAACTGGATGATCTGCGTGGCGACCTTGGTCTCGGTCTTCGCGTTCCGCTCGTCCGATGCGCTGGCCGGCGCCTATGGCGTGGCCGTCTCGCTGCTGATGGCCATCACCACCTGCCTCGCCGCGCTGATCGCACTGAAATGGGGCTACAGCCTGCCGGCGGTCCTCGCCGTGAACGGCTTCTTCCTGCTGATCGACCTCGTCTTCTTTTCCGCCAATCTGGTGAAGCTGGCGGATGGTGGCTGGTACCCGCTGTTGATGGCGCTGGTGCTCACCGTCATCATGCTGACCTGGCGGCGCGGCCTCGCCCTGGTCGAAGCCGCGCGCAACCGCCAGCGCGAATCCGAGAAGGACTTTCTGGCGATGCTGGCGACGAAGCCGCCGATGCGCCTACCGGGCACGGCGGCTTTCCTCGCCTCGGCCGCGCGCGGCGTCCCGCTGTCGCTGTCCCATTTCGTGCGCCACAACCACGCGCTGCACGAGCATATCCTGCTCGTCACCGGCAAGCCGGAGGAGGTGCCGCGCGTCGCGGACGCCGATCGCATGGAGATCGTCGAGCTGGCACCCGGCATGACTCGGGTCGTCCTGCATTTCGGCTTCATGGAAACGCCACGCATTCCCGACGGGCTGCGCTGCGGCGTCGAACGCGGCCTCCTGCCCGGCATCCAGCTCGACGATCTCTCCTATTATATCGGCCGCGAGACCATCATCCCGCGGGAGGAGATCGCGGGCATGGCGGTCTGGCGCGAGCATCTCTTCGCCTTCATGCAGCGCAATGCCGAGCGCTCGGCGGCCCATTTCCATATTCCCGCCAAGCAGGTCGTCGAGGTCGGCGTCGAGATCGAGATCTAGCGCTGGCCCATCGGCAATCCGGGCAGCGCATGTCCGCTAGCAAGGCCGCTGCACCTGATGCCCGGTCACGGGGTCGCGATAGCCGCGAGAATGGCAGTCGGTCCCGCCCTCGCGCGTAACTTCCGCAGACACCAGCAGCCAGGCGATGCCCAACGCGATCGCGGCCAGCAGGAAGCGCCCGGCAAGGCGCGGAATGCGCGTGGCGGATCGCGCTCCAGCTCTTGCCGTGAAGCGCGATCCAGACAGCGGCGGGGCGCTTGCCGAATGGGGCGTATCGCTCATGGGTGCAACGCGCTCTCGAGCACGAACAGAACATAGGGCACCGAGAACGCGATCAGGCAGCAAGCGGCACGCGTCGTCGCAGCCGCCAGTTCCGAGCGGCGTAGCGACAGGCTGATACGGGACCAGCGTGACGAGGAGTGAGAGGGCGACATTGCAGGATCACAAATAAGTGGGAATTATTCCCACTTAACTGTTTCCCATCGGCCACACAAGAGGCTACCAGAATTTTTGTGGGATTGTATCCCACATTGGAAAAGCCTAATTATCGCCACATGTCGGACGCAGCCCAGGATCCCACCGCCGAGAAGCTCTATCCGCCGCTGGCGCGGCTGCTGCGCCCACTCGTGCGGCTGTGCATCCGCGCCGGGATGACGTTCCCCGCGCTGTGCCAGCTGCTCAGGGAGCTTTACGTCAACGTCGCCGAATACGACTTCGCCCTGCCCGGCAAGGAACAGACCGACAGTCGCGTCAGCCTGCTGACCGGGATCCACCGCAAGGAGGTCAGCCGTTTGCGCGGCGCCGGTGCACCGGTGAACGCGGTGCCGGCTTCGGTTTCGCGCACGGGTGCGATCATCGCGCGCTGGATCGCCTCGCCGCGCTATTGCGATGCCGCCGGCGCCCCCCTCCCCTTGCCGCGCACGGCGGACGCCGGACAGCCCTCCTTCGAGGAGCTCGTGGCCTCGGTCACGCGCGACCTACGCCCACGCGCCGTGCTCGACGAATGGGTCGACCGCCGAATTGTCACAATCGACGCCGAAGACCGGATCGCGCTGGCCGAAGCGGCCTTCATTCCCCAGCACGGCGACGACGACAAATTGTACTATTTCGGCCGAAACCTGCACGACCACCTGGCGGCCTCGGTCGCCAATGTGCTCGCCGCCAAGCCGCCCTTCGTCGAGCGCTCGGTGCATTATGACGGGCTCTCGGCCGAGTTGGCCGAACGGCTCGAAGCGCGCTCGCGGGAGCTTGCGCTGGAGATGCTGCAGCAGCTCAACCGCGAGGCGAATGCCGCCTGCGAGAGCGATGCCGGCGGCGATCACCGCTGGAATTGCGGCGTCTATGTCTTCCGCCAGAAGGAACCCCGCGAAGACGACGCCGGGGCCATCCGGGGATGAGCAAGCGTCCCGCATTGACGCGCCGGGCGCTGCTGGCCTCCCTCGGCACCACTCTGGCCTGGGGCCCGGCCCTTGCCGCGCCGGAACGGCCGCGCGATGTCGGCATCGGCGGCACCGGCTTCGCACCGGAAGGCAATGCCGGCTCCGACCGCGGCATCGGCGGCACCGGTTTCGTCGGCACGATCCAGCGCTTCGGCAGCATCATCGTCAACGACAGCCGCATCGCCTATCCGCAGGAGGTGCCGGTCACCATAGACGGGCTGGTCCGCAGCGCCCGCGACCTGCGCATCGGCCATGTCGTGCGTGTGGTCGCGCGGCCCGACGGGAGCGGACTCGTCACCAACGGGATCGCCGTCGAGCGGGAGGTGGTCGGGCCGATCACCGCCGTCTATCGCGACGGGATCGATGTCCTCGGGCAGCCCGTTCAGACCCGGCCCGGTCAGCAATCCAGGGGCTGGCGCAAGGGCGAGTCTGTCGCCGTCAGCGGCCTGCGACGGCTCGACGGGACGATCGTCGCCAGCCTGATCGAACGCTCCGGCCAGGAAACGGCGCATGTCGTCGGCGTCGTCGAGAAGGATGGTGACGGGCTCTGGATCGGCGGGCTCAAGCTGCTGGATATCGACGAGAGCTTCGTCGGGCGGCGCGTGGCCGTCTCCGGACGCATCGCGCGGGGCGGCTTCCGGGCGAGCGCCGTCGCACCCGCCTCCGCGCTGCCTGCGACCGGCACCTTCTCGGTCGAGAGCTATCTTCGCGGCGGCGAAGGGCAATTGCTGCTGGGCTCGGGACTTTCGCTGCGCAGCGAAGCCTTCAGTTACGACCTTTCGCCCTGGCAGGATGTCCGGGCCGTCCTGGAGGGGCGCATCGGCCCCGGCGGCGTGCCAAGCATCGACAATCTGCGCGTGGCGCGGCCCGAGGGCGATGGCGGCGGCAATGGCGGCGGCCCGGCCGGAGGGCCATCGTTCGGTCCCGGTGGCTTCGGCCATGGTGGCCTGACCGGTGGACCGGGGGGCTTTGGCCCCGGCGGGCGCGGCGAGATGGGCGGCCGCGGCGGATTCGGCGGCCCCGGCGGAATGGGCCCGGGCGGCGCCGGATCTGGCGGCCACGGCGGCGGGCCGGGAGCTGGCGGGCCGGGCGGAGGCGGACCAGGCGGGGGCGGCTCCGGCGGAGCGGGGCCCGGGCGCTGACGGGACGGTCGCGAGACCCTCTCAGGCGCCCGATTGCGCGCCCGACGCGGCCGACCCGAGCAGGCCATCGAGCGTCGGCTCGAGATCGTTCCGGAATGGCCCGAGCGCCAGGCCCTGCCTGAGCGCCAGGCTGCAATCGAGAACCGCGTTGAGAGGCCGCCTCGCGGGTGTCGGACGCAGACTCGACGGAACGGGGATGACCGTCGTAGCCGCCCGGCCGCGGCGGCCGGCCGCCTCCAAGATGATCCGCGCCTGCTCCGCGCGACTGAGCACGCTCTCGCCGGCGAGGTGCATCAGCCCGCTGCTTGCAGCTCCGTCGAGCAGGCGCCTTGCGAGCGTCAACAGGCCTTCGGCAAGCGCCGGCGCATAGGTCGGCCGGCCATATTGGTCGCCTACGATCGTGAGCCGGTCGCGCCCCTCGGCCCAGCCCAGCAGGCGGCTCACGAAACTGTCGCCGGACGCTCCAAATATCCAGGATGTTCTCACGACCAACGCGGAAGGCAGCGCATCGAGGACCGCGCATTCCCCCGCGCGTTTCGAGGCGCCGTAGACATTGATCGGCCGCGGCGTATCGCTTTCGCGATAGGCTCGGTCCTGCGCGCCGTCGAAGACGCTGTCGGTGGAGACATGGATGAGCGGCAGCCCCGCTCGCGCACAGGCCCTGGCCAGCGCCGCGGCGGCGTCCCGGTTGAGGGCGAAAGCCAGCTCCGGCTCGCTCTCCGCGCGATCGACCGCCGTATAGGCGGCCGCATTGATGACGGCGGCGGGGCGGAGCTGGTCAAGGAGGCGCTCGGATGCGCCCGGCTGCGTGATGTCGAAATCGGGACGACCTGCGGTCACGATATCGCCGCCGCCGCGATCGGCCAGCGCCCTGGCGAGCAGGCCGGAGCGCCCCAGCACCAGGATGACCGGCGCTTTCATGCCGGACGCGGTCCGCTTGCCGCATCGGCGGCGGCCCCGGCATTGCGGGCGAAGCGAGAGCCAAGGCCGGCATTCCGCCACGGGATTAGGGCGCGATCTGGCGGGCCCAGCCGGTTGCGGGCGCCGTCTATCAGGCCGTTGGCCAGCGCCGTCACGCAGTCGCGCGAGAAACGATGATGAACGAGATGAACCGCGAGCCTGACCGGCAACGAGATCAGGAACTTCGCCTTGTGCCGCATCGGAACATGGGGCAGGCGCAGCATGGCGAGCTGGTTGCGGACATAGGTGTAGAGCCGGCGCGCCGGCTGGTCGGTCAGCAGCAATCCGAGCGGCAGACGGATGACCCCGCGGCCGAGCTGATGCGGCATCGAAACCGCTGGATCGACCCAGATCGAATACCCGGCAGCCCCGGCGCGCAGGCACCATTCGATATCGATCGCGTCGATGAAATAATCGCCGCGGAAAGCGCCGATCGCCGCCAAGGCGTCGAGCCCGATCAACGAGCCCGACGAGATGACGAAACGGCTGCGCACGGGATCGCCTTCGCCCCGAAGCTGCGCCCGCACCGCCGACAACCGCATGGCCTCTCCTTCGATATCGACCGGCTGCGGCCCCACGACGGCGACACGCTCGCCGCGCGACGTGAGATCGCGATAGGTCGCGGCCAGGGCGCCGACGAGACCCGCCGGCGGCCTGCTGTCTTGGTCGAGAAGTAACAGGAATTCGCTGCCGCAGGCTTCCGCCAGTTGGCGCAGGACATTGTAGGCGGCACCCAGGCCCCGGTTGAGGCCGGGCCTCAGCACGACCAGTTCGGCCGCCCCGGCCCCAGCCTCGAGCGCCTGCTGCTCCTCGCCGCTGACCGGCCAATTGGCGTAGATGGCGATCGTCGTGACGTCGTCCGTCAGCGAAGCAACGAGCCGCTGCAGCGCCTCCCATTCCGGGCGATAGATCACGATGCCGGCGACGCAGCGCGTCGGCTTTTCGGCGGAAACGGTCATGCCGGGATTCTCCTGGGTAAAGGCGATTGGGAGGGCGCGAGCACGTCGTGCAGCGGCCCGTCGGCGACGAGCCGGCCGTGCTCCAGCCGCAGCGCCCGCGTGCACAGGCTGGCGAGCAGGCTGTCGCTATGCGAGGCGAGGACGAGGATGCCGGCGCGGGCGACGAAGGCGGCAAGCCGCGCCTGCGCCTTGGCGATGAAGGCTGAATCGCCCGCGAGGATGCCCTCGTCGAGCAACAGCACCTCGGGATCGACGCTGGTGCAGATCGCGAAGGACAATCGCGTCTGCATGCCCGCTGAATAGGTACGGATCGGCATGTCGAGGAAGCCGCCGAGCTCGGTAAAATCGGCGATCTCGTCGATCCGGTTCTCGATCTGGCGGCGGCTGAGACCGAGATAGAGGCCGCGTAGGCGGATATTGTCGTAGCCGCTCGCCTCGCCATCCATGCCGAGGCCGATGTCGAAGAGCGGCGCGATCTTGCCGTGGACGGCGACGCGCCCCCGCTGCGGGACGTAGATGCCGGCGAGCACGCGCAGCAGCGTCGTCTTGCCGGCGCCGTTATGGCCGACCAGCGCGACGCGCTCGCCATGAGCAATACCGACATCGATGCCGCTGAGGGCTTCGACGCAGGTCCGCGCCCTCGCGTCGGAGCCGATGCGGCCGCCGGTGGCACCGCTGACGATGCGATTGCGCAGGGAGCGGGCGCTACCGCCATAAAGCGGAAATTGTACGCTGACGCGGTCGAGGCGGATCGAGCTCATCGCCGCCTCACAGCCAATAAGCCACGCGCCAGCGCAGCCGCGCATAGAGGGCGAACGCGAGGAGGAGATTGAGCAAGGTGACGACGAGGGCGACGGCGAAGCTCTCGGCCGGAAAGCCGGCTCCGAGCAACGGCCCGCGCACGATCTCGATCAGGTGGAACAGCGGATTGAGCTCCGCGAGGGCGCGCCGCGTGCCGAGATCATCGGCGCGCCAGAGCACCGGCGTCACGAACAGCAGCATCTGCGTCGCATTGGCGACAAGCGGCATCATGTCGCGAAAGCGCGCGCCGAGGAGGCCGAGCGTCACGCTCCAGCCGATGCCGTTGAGCAGGAGCAGCGCCAACCCCGGCAAGGCCGCAAGCCCGGCCCAGCCGGGCCTGACGCCGCAGACAAGAAGGACAAGGAGGACGATCACCGCGTTATGCGCGAGGATGATCAGGTTGCGCCAGACGACGCGCAGGACATGAATGCCGATCGGCGCCGGCATCTGCTTGATCGCGGCCGTGGCCGCCGTGAAAGTCGCCGCGCCCTCGTTCAGCAGGGCGGTGATCAGCGACCACAGCACCATTCCTACGGTGACATAGGGCAGGTAGGCGACCACCGGCACGCGGAAGAGCGCAGCGTAGGTGAGGCCGAGCCCCGCGACGAAGACGGCGAGGCTAATCGTCACCCAGAACGGACCGAAGACCGAGCGGCTGTAGCGTTGGCGGACATCGTACCAGCCCATGGTGAGCCAGAGCTCGACGAGGCCGAGCGCTTTGGCGGCATCAGCGATCGCGCCACGCCAGGGATGGCGGCCGCGGCATCGGGCATCGTGAACAAGCATCGCAGGGGCTGACACCAGCCAATCTCCTCGAACGGACATTCAGTCCGCCGCGATCCGCAAGAAACGAACGGCGGCGGGTTGACAGGCCCAATAAGTGGGAATAATTCCCACGTCAATGTCGAGTGGGAAAATTTCTCACGTTTTTGGCCTCGCCGATCTCGGCGCACATACGGAAGCGAGCGATGAAGATCAGGAAGGCGGTGATCCTGGCGGGCGGCCGCGGCACGCGGATCATGGAAGAATCGGAACACCGGCCGAAGCCGATGATCGAGATCGGCGGCCGGCCGATCATCTGGCACATCATGAAGCTGTATTCCCGCTACGGCATCAACGAGTTCGTCATCTGCCTGGGCTACCGGGGCTATGCCCTGAAGGAGTATTTCGGGAACTACCTGCTCCATTCCTCCGACGTGACCTTCGACTTCACGCAGGGCGGCATGACCGTCCATGCCGGCCGGGCCGAGCCCTGGAAGGTCACGCTGGTCGATACCGGGCAGGAGACGATGACGGGCGGCCGCATCGCCCGCGTGAGGCCCTATCTGGAGGGCGAGAGCTTCTGCCTGACCTATGGCGACGGCGTCTCGGACGTGCCGATCGACCGCCTGATCGCCTTCCATGAAAGCCATGGCCGCGCCGCGACGGTGACGGCGGTCCGTCCGCCCGGCCGCTTCGGCGTGCTCGATCTCGACGGCAACGGCGTCACCGGCTTCCGCGAGAAGGCTGCGAGCGATTCAGGCTTCATCAATGGCGGCTTCTTCGTGCTGTCGCCGCAGGCGCTCGACCAGATCGCCGGCGACGACACGGTGTGGGAGAGCGGCCCGATGGAGGGCCTCGCCCGCGACGGCGAGCTGATGGCCTATCCGCATGACGGCTTCTGGCAGCCGATGGATACGCTGCGCGACAAGCGCCGCCTCGAGGAGCTCTGGGACACCGGCGAGGCACCATGGCGGGTCTGGTGAATCCCGATCCCGCTTTCTGGCGCGGGCGGCGCGTGCTGGTCACCGGCCATAGCGGCTTCAAGGGGAGCTGGCTCGGGCTCTGGCTCAAGCGGCTCGGCGCTGTGGCGTTCGGCCTGTCGCTGCCAGCGCAGAACGATGCGGAAAGCGAGCGCCTCGGCTTCCTGGACAGCATCATGCCAAGCGTCGCCTGCGACATCCGCGATATCGGGGCGATGCGGGCCGCCCTAGAGCAGGTCGCGCCGGAGATCGTGCTGCATCTCGCGGCCCAGCCGCTGGTCCGCACGTCCTATCGCGACCCGCGCCTGACCTTCGAGACCAATGTCATGGGCACGCTCAACCTGCTGGAGGCGATCCGCGCCCAGCCGAGCGTGCGCAGCGTCGTGATCGCGACCACCGACAAATGCTATGAGAACCGCGAATGGCCCTGGCCCT
>NZ_JAELTI010000086.1 GCF_016428755.1 Allobosea sp. ASV33 | reverse complement strand
GTCCAAGGTCGCGCTCGCCGAGCAGACCTATCTGCAGGCCGCCAACAGGCTGGCGGAGAAGGCGGTCAACATCCGCTCGGAAGCCCGCGAGGCCTACACCGCCTACCGCGCCCATTACGACATCACGCGCCAGTACCAGACCAACGTCCTGCCGCTGCGCAAGATCATCCAGGAGCAGTCGCTGCTGCAGTACAGCGGCATGCTCAACGACGTCACGGACCTGATCGCGGATGCCCGCAGCCGCATCCTCTCCAACGTCGCCGCGATCAATGCCCGCCGCGATTTCTGGATCGCCCATACCGATTTCAAGCATGCGCTGATCGGCGGCGGCAGCGGAGGTGGCGGCTCGGCCACCGTGGCATCGGCCGGCGGCGGCGAAGCCGGCGGCGCCGGCCACTGAAGGAGCTGACGGATATGACATCCCTTTCCCGCAGAGGCTTCATCGGCTCGTCCGGGCTGGTGCTGGCCGGCGCCGCGGCGGTCTCGGGCCGCACCGCCTTCGCCGCCGTGCCGGAGGCGCCGACCATGGCCGAGGCGACGACGCAGGCCCCGCTCGTGCCGACCACGGGGCCCGACTATCAGCCGGTCGCCACGCTCAACGGCTGGTCGCTGCCCTGGCGGATGAACGGCGACTGGAAGGAGTTCCATCTCGTCGCCGAGCCGGTGGTGCGCGAGCTCGCACCCGGCATGGAGGCCTATCTCTGGGGCTATAACGGCCAGTCGCCCGGGCCGACGATCGAGGCGGTCGAGGGCGACAAGGTCCGCATCTACGTCACCAACAAGCTGCCGGAGAATACGGCCGTCCATTGGCACGGCCAGCGCCTGCCCAACGGCATGGACGGCGTCGGCGGGCTGACGCAGCCGCATATCCCGCCCGGCAAGACCTTCGTCTACGAGTTCCTGCTCCGGCGCTCCGGCACCTTCATGTACCACCCGCATTCGGACGAGATGGTCCAGATGGCGATGGGCATGATGGGCTTCTTCGTCGTCCATCCCAGGGACCCCGCCTTCCGCCGAGTCGACCGCGACTTCGTCTTCCTGCTCAACGCCTTCGACATCGAACCCGGCTCCTATGTGCCGCGCGTCGCCGAGATGACCGAGTTCAACATGTGGTGCTGGAACAGCCGCGTGTTTCCGGGGCTCGATCCCTTCGTCGTGGGGAGGAACGACAAGGTCCGCATCCGCTTCGGCAACCTGACCATGACCAATCACCCGGTCCATATGCACGGCTACGAGTTCAAGGTCTCCTGCACCGATGGCGGCTGGGTCGACCCCGCGGCAGCCTGGGATGAGGTCTCGATCGACGTCGCCGTTGGCCAGATGCGCGCCTTCGACTTCGTCGCCGACGAGCCGGGCGACTGGGCGATCCACTGCCACAAGTCGCACCACACCATGAATGCCATGGGCCATTCGGTGAAGAACTATATCGGCGTCAGCAAGAAGGACTTGGCCAAGCGTATCGCGAAGATCGCGCCCGGCTACATGCCGATGGGCTCGAACGGCATGGGCGAGATGGGCGCGATGGAGATGCCCCTCCCGGACAATACCCTGCCGATGATGACCGGCTTCGCCCAGTTCGGCCCGGTCGAGATGGGCGGCATGTTCTCGGTCGTGAAGGTCCGCGATGGCCTGGCGAAGACCGACTACAAGGACCCCGGCTGGTTCAAGCATCCCGCGGGAACCGTCGCCTACGAGCTCAAGGGCACGAAGCTCGGCGAGGCGCCGCGCGCGGCACCGCCCGAGAGCGGCGTCGAGGCAGCGGAATGGCGCGCGAAAGACCCGCGCAAGCCGAACCTCGGACCGGACGGCAAGCCCCGCCCCGCGACCAAGAAACCGCATTCCAGCCACTGACATGCCGTTCCGGGATCAGGAGAATCTCATGAGCACAGCAGCATTCAAGCTCGCAGCGATCGCGGTCTTCCTCTCGGCCGGGGTAGCGCTCGCGGGCCCCGGCGCCGCCGGGCACGGCCATGGCGACGAGACCGCCTACGGCAAGGCCGGCGACCCGAAGAAGCCGGCCCGGATCGTCCAGGTCGTGATGGCCGAACGGGACGGCAAGATGTCGTTCATCCCGGACCGGATCGAAATCCGCCGCGGCGAGCAGATCCGCTTCCAGCTCCGCAACAACGGCGCGCTCGACCATGAGCTCGTGCTGGCGACGCTGGCGGAGAACCTCAAGCACGCCGTCGAGATGCAGAAGAACCCAGACATGGAGCATGACGACCCGAATGCGAAGCGTCTCGCGCCGAAGAAGACCGGCGAGATCGTCTGGAGCTTCACCAAGGCGGGCGAGTTCGACTTTTCCTGCCTCATCCCTGGTCACCGGGAAGCCGGCATGACCGGCAAGATCATCGTCAAGTGAACGCCTCCCAGCGAAAGGAGCCTCCCATGCTGAAGACCGCCGCCACCCTCGCCTTCCTCGTTGCCGCGCTGCCGGCTGCCGCCCAGTCGGTCAGCGGCACCGTCACCAAGATCGACGAGGCCCAGGGCAAGCTCACCATCAACCATGGCCCGATCAAGAACCTCGACATGGACAGCATGACCATGGTGTTCCGCGCCGGCGACCCGGCCATGCTCAAGGGGCTGAAGGCCGGAACCAAGGTCAAGTTCGATGCCGACCGCGTCAACGGCCAGATCACCGTCACCCGGCTCCAGAAGGCGAAGTGACGATTGCCGAGGACAGCGGGTGGCCTCGGCGCGCCCGCTTTCATCTCGATGGGTGATTCCTGATTGGGGCCGCTGCGGCAAGCTGCGCCGCCCTGGCCTCCGATGCCCATCTGCAAAAGACCGTGCTCGACAGCGGCTGTGCCGCGCCCCGGATCGAGACGATGCTGCAGCAAAGCGATCTCGTCGCCTCGAAGGAGCGGTATCCCGCGCGGACCAGTCCATCACGCGCGACCGCAGCGTCCGCTGCTGTTCCTCGACGGCCGGCCGCTGTGTCGGGCTTCGTTGATAGGCCGAAGAGGACACCGGACGATCTCGCCGATCCTCCATTTGAAGGACGATGTCCCGCAAGGCAGCCCGCACATTGCAGGACTTGAACCTTCGCGCGTTGCAATCCGGTTGTTGGACGATCGTTGGCAGGAGGGTCCGATGCCGCATTTCGTAAAGTTTGCTGGAAACCCTCATCAATCCGCGCCGCCCCCTGTCAAACGGCAGGATCAATTGATTTCGGTCGGTACATCCATCCGCGTTGGCTTCAAGGATACCCAGTCCTGGATCGACGTTCGCGCCAACAACCCGAGTGTGCGCATTACCAAGCGAGAAGCCGTCGAGGATGCCACGAACGGGATCGCCTGGTACGAAATCGTCGGACTATATGAAGGCTCGACCGAAATTACGGCGGTCGACACCAACACCAATTACGTCTGGGATCGTTTCACCCTCGACATAAAGGGGAAAGTGAAAACGACGAACAGGCCTCCTATTCGTGGTGTCACCTTCAATTATTATGTCGACACGAAGGGCATCGGCCCGAATTACAATGCATCGGTCGTCATCGAATGGAAGGTTGCGCTGATCCCGGTCCCAGCCGGCCCTGTTACGGACACTGACGGCACCAGCTTCACCGCCTCCAAGTGGGGCAACGAGTGGAACAGCTGGACCGCGAAATTCAAGCGGACGGTCGAATCCGCATGGAGCGAAAGGATCTGGCTTTCTACCCCGGCCAAACTCCATGAGCTCGAAGTCAGTGACCCCGGCGGAGGAAAGCGTCGCGTGAATCTTCACTGCATCCTGAAATGCGTGATTTCGCACCCCGGGGCAGCACACCAGCTCATCAGGGTCGCCAAGGCCGGCCAAAGCAACGGCGGGTCTTTCCGGTCCGACTCGCGATTGCTTGATGATGCCGACCTGAAAACCGACCCCGTGGGCACCTACGTCAATCAAACGAAACCTTTCAACACGGCCGTCCACGAAATCGGTCATGATCTCGGCTTCACTCACGCATGCGAAGTGACGACACCTTCGACGCCTTATTGCGTGGCGACGGACCCCGACAGCGGGGAAATCATGGCGACCGGCAATGATCTGCGGGCCAGATACGCCTCGCCCTGGCAGCGAGCGGCCGCGACATGGTTCACCAGCGCCGGAACGCCCTGCACACCCAGCGACTTCGCGCCATCGCTCGTCAGGCTCGCGCCGGTCGCGGTGCCCTAGCGAGAACTGGACATCCGATGCGACGCCTATCGGCTAAAATCGTTCTCCCTGTGGCGCTAACAGTGGCGGGTCTGATGATGACTGAAGAATCTCGCGCGCAATCGCCGCAGCAAGCAAATCAGCCGGAGCTCCTGAACGCGCCCTTGTTGGCGAAGGTTCGAACCCGCGCGCCAGCGACACTGCTCATAGAACGACGTGACGGTGGCCGCATCGTCGTCGATCTCGGGCCATCGATCGCCACGCCGCAATCGGAATTCGCGGCGCTTCAGGACAGGAAGCTGTTCGCAGAGGCAAAAGTCGCGAAAGACGGCACTGCCGTGATCTGGTCGCGCGGCGGAATGACGATCAGTTCCAAACTCTTGCACAGCATCGCCGCGGAACAGTTCCACGACCGCGAGAAGGGCAAGTCCGTCCGCCATCCCCTCGATTGAACGGCGCTGCGGACAGCCGGAAGCAGGAGGCCGAGCGCTGGGCGACAGGTGCGCGCCGATGCTTCAGCGGGTCCCCTCGCGTTTCGGGGCCGCCGGGGCGCCGGCTGAGGCGACGTCGAGGCGCAGGTTGACGACGTAGATTTCCGCCCCCTCGGCGTTCTGCACGATGACCGAAAGCGACATGTGGTCGCCGTTGGGCAGCTTTTCGCGATTCAGGGCCGACAACAATTCCTTCGCGGCATTTCGCGCGGTCTGGTCGTCGGGCAGATCCGTACCCTCCTCGTCGATTTCGAGCTTCTGGCCGTCGCGCGTGTGAAAGAAGTAGCTGGGCATGCCAGCCTAATGCAGCCAGCGCCAAGCTGTTCCTCAATCGCTTTCGATTTTGGCGGCGCCGGGCTGGAGATGCAGATAATCCGGATCGAATTCGGCGAGGCTGCAGAGGCCTTTCCAATCGAGAACCGTCAGGCGGTTGGCCCTGATCCGGATGAGCTTGGCCTCCCGGATCTCGCGGAGCTTCTTGTTCATGTGAACCGTCGACAGACCGAGCGCATCGGCGATTTCGAGCTGGGTCAGCGGGAGATCGCAGGTCACGCCGTCGGACAAGCCGATCGCCGTCATCTTGGTAATGAATTCGCAGAACAGATGGGCGATACGGCTCGGTGCCGCGCGGCGTCCGATGCCGACCATCCACTCACGATAGATCGCGGCTTCGATCAGCGTCTCGCGCCAGAAGGCTTCGGAGATGCGATAGGACGCGCGCGTGAGGGTCCGGACGGCCTCGTGCGGGATCAAGCCGACCACCGCCGGAGTCAGGGTTCCCAGGGAATGATCCATGCGCTCGATGAGCAGCGAGTGGATATCGGGTATGTCCCCCGGCAGATGGAGCGACAGGATCTGCCGGGCGCCGTCGCCGACGATCTTGTAGCGACAGACCAGCCCTTCGGCGACGAGGCAGCACTGCTTCGTCAGTTCGCCCTCGCGCACGATGTCGTGGTTGGCTTCCAGGCGCTTCAGCGTGAGCGGCAGCTCCAGCAGCTGTTCCCGCTCGGCCGAAGGCAAGGGAACATGGGTCTCGAGCTTGAGAACGAGCCGTTCCAGATAGTGCTGCTTGTCCATTCTTGTCCTGCCACGTCGGATGACGTCTCGCAGATAGGGGATCGCTCCGTCGCGTGCCTCATCAAATGCTATAGGGGCGAGGCCAAATGCAAGGGTTCTCGGACCGTCAGTGGCCCGAGACTCAGGCGTTTCGACTCCCGCTGCTGTGTTGCCGGCAAGCCGGTCTCGAACGGCCCGGCAGCGCTCCTGGCCAACCCGCTTGATCAGCCCTTCTTGCCGAGATCGACGATCTTGATCGTCCCGCTCGGCTTGCGCTGCTCCTCCGCCTCGTCCTTGATTTCCACGGATTCCGAATGGTGCTTTTCGGCGGCGAGCCCTTCCGGATCATCCGGTTCGTAGGGCGCATGAGGCCCTGTCGGGTGAGTCGAGCGCGGATTGGGACCCGCGCGATTCTCATGTTCGTCTCCCGGCTGCCCCGGCCTGCGCGCCGTGTTGTAGGCGGCCGGCGCGTCGGTCGGCTGATGGGGAAGCTTGTTCATCGGTTCATCCTCCTGCGAAGTGAACCGATCCTGACGGGGCATGTTCCGACGAGCCGGCAGATAGGCTGCGCCGTTGGTGGCCCGGCCCGTCCCCTCCCCGCTCACCGGGCTAACGCGGGAGGCTCCTCGCCGGCGTCATCGCGGCGGTCGAGGTGGTGTGAGCGAGCGACCCTACACCACCTCCATCGGCGGGAACGCACCCCGGCAAAGCCGCCGAGGCGAATGTGCCGGGATCACGCGATCTTCGGCAGGAGCTCGTCGAGGCTCTTCTTGGCGTCGCCGTAGAACATCCGCGTGTTCTCCTTGTAGAAGAGCGGGTTCTCGATGCCGGAATAGCCCGTGCCCTGGCCGCGCTTGGAGACGAAGACCTGCTTCGCCTTCCAGACCTCGAGCACCGGCATGCCGGCGATCGGGGAGTTCGGATCCTCCTGCGCCGCCGGATTGACGATGTCGTTGGAGCCGATGACGATCGCGACGTCCGTATTCGGGAAGTCCTCGTTGATCTCGTCCATCTCCAGCACGATGTCGTAGGGCACCTTCGCCTCCGCGAGCAGCACGTTCATGTGGCCCGGCAGGCGCCCGGCGACCGGATGGATCGCGAAGCGCACCTCCTTGCCGGCGGCGCGCAGCTTGCGCGTCAGCTCGGACACTGATTGCTGCGCCTGCGCCACCGCCATGCCGTAGCCGGGCACGATGATGACGCTGTCGGCCTCGTTCAGCGCCGCCGCGACGCCGTCGACATCGATCGCGATCTGCTCGCCCTCGATCGCCTGGGCCGGGCCGGTCGTGTTGCCGAAGCCGCCGAGGATGACCGAGATGAAGCTCCGGTTCATCGCCTTGCACATGATGTAGCTGAGGATCGCACCCGACGAGCCGACCAGCGCACCGACGACGATCAGCAGGTCGTTGCCGAGCGTGAAGCCGATCGCGGCGGCCGCCCAGCCCGAATAGCTGTTCAGCATCGAGACCACGACCGGCATGTCGGCGCCGCCGATGCCCATGATCAGGTGGTAGCCGATGAAGAAGGCGAGCAGCGTCATCAGGAACAGCGCCCAGAAGCCCGCGCCCTGCACATAGACGATCAGCAGCAGCAGCGAGAGCGCGGCAGCGCCGGCATTGAGCATATGGCCGCCGGGCAGCTTCTTGGCCTTGCCGTCGACCTTTCCGGCGAGCTTGCCGAAGGCGATGATCGAGCCGGTGAAGGTGACCGCGCCGATGAAGACGCCGAGGAAGACCTCGACCTTCAGGATCGATATCTCGACCCCGGTCTTGTGCGCCAGCACGCCGGCGAAGCCGGTGAGCGCGGCGCGCGCGGCCGGTTCGAGCGCCTGGACCGACCCCAGCTCGATATGCGCGTTGAAGCCGATCAGCACGGCGGCGAGGCCGACGAAGGAGTGCAGCGCCGCGACGAGCTGCGGCATCTCGGTCATCTGCACCTTCGTCGCCACCTGCCAGCCGATGGCGGCCGCGATGGCGAACATGACGAGGACGAGCCAGAGCTTGCCGCTATCCGGCCCGAAGACCGTGGCGAAGACGGCAAGCGCCATGCCGACGATGCCGTACCAGACCGCGCGCTTGGCGCTTTCCTGGTTCGAGAGGCCGCCGAGCGACAGGATGAACAGGATGGCAGCCGAGATATAGGCCGCGGAAACGATACCGATGCTCATGTCCGAGCCCCCCTCAGGACTTCTGGAACATGGCGAGCATCCGGCGCGTGACCAGGAAGCCGCCTACGATGTTGATGGATGCGATCAGCACCGAGATCATCGCCAGGATGGTGACGATCCAGCCCGAGGAGCCGATCTGCAAGAGCGCGCCGAGCACGATGATGCCGGAGATCGCGTTGGTGACCGCCATCAGCGGCGTGTGCAGCGAGTGCGACACGTTCCAGATCACCTGGAAGCCGACGAAGCAGGAGAGCGCGAACACGATGAAATGGCTCATGAAGCTCGCCGGCGCATAGGCGCCGATGATCAGCATCACGACCGTTCCGACGGTCAGCAGCGTCAATTGCGAGCGGGTCTGCGCCTTGAAGGCAGCCGCCTCCAGGGCGAGCTTCTCCTCGCGGGTCGGCTCCTTGGCCTTCTCCTTCGGCTTCTGGGCGGCGATCGCGGCGATCTTGGGCGGCGGCGGCGGGTAGGTTACGGCGCCCTGGAAGGTCACCGTCGCGCCGCGGATGACGTCGTCCTCCATGTTGTGGACGAGCTTGCCGTCCTTGCCCGGCGTCAGGTCCGTCATCATGTGGCGGATATTCGTGGCGTAGAGCGTCGAGGACTGCGCCGCCATCCGGCTCGGGAAGTCGGTATAACCGACGATGGTGACGCCGTTCGGCGTGACGATCTTCTGGTCGGCCTTGGTCAATTCGCAATTGCCGCCACGCTCGGCGGCGAGATCGACGATGACCGAGCCCGGCTTCATCGCCTCGACCATATCCGCGGTCCACAGCACCGGCGCGTCGCGGCCGGGGATCAGCGCCGTCGTGATGACGATGTCGATCTCGGGCGCAAGCTCGCGGAACTTCTTGAGCTGCGCCTCGCGGAACTCGGGGCTCGACGGGGCGGCATAACCGCCGGTCGTGGCACCGTCCTGCTGCTGGCCCTTGAAGTCGAGGAAGACGAACTGGGCGCCCATCGACTCGATCTGCTCGGAGACCTCCGGGCGGACGTCGAAGGCGTAGGTGATGGCACCGAGCGAGGTCGCCGTGCCGATCGCCGCGAGACCGGCGACGCCGGCGCCGACAACCAGCACCTTGGCCGGCGGCACCTTGCCCGCGGCCGTGATCTGGCCGGTGAAGAAGCGGCCGAAATTGTTGCCGGCCTCGATCACCGCGCGGTAGCCGGCGATGTTCGCCATCGAGGACAGCGCGTCCATCTTCTGGGCGCGCGAGATGCGTGGCACCATGTCCATGGCGATGACGTCGGCGCCCTTGTCCTTGCAGAGCTCCAGGAGCTCCTTGTTCTGCGCCGGATAGAAGAACGAGATCAGCGTCTTGCCGGCTTTCAGGCGCTCGGCCTCGGAGGTCTCGGGCGGGCGCACCTTGGCGATCACGTCGGCCTCGTCCCAGAGCGCGTCGGCCGTCGCGACGACCGTTACTCCAGCATTCCGGTAGGCATCGTCGGTGAAGCCGGCGAGCACGCCCGCACCGGCTTCGATCAGGCAGTCATAGCCAAGTTTCTGGAGCTGGAGCGCGCTGTCCGGCGTCATCGCCACCCGCGCCTCGCCGGCGAAGATTTCCTTTGGTGATCCGATCTTCACGACGCCCCCCGTTTCAGAGCTCAATCGATAATCGTGCCGCCCGAGACGAGTCGGGCGCTATTTCAGTCCTACAATCGTCTCGCCATTCAGGCCACGTCTTCCCGCCGCAGACGACAAGAGCATGACCCGAGGCGAGCCGGGCGATCTGGCGCCCGACCGTTGAATCCGTTGTGCCGTGGATGCGCCGACAATGCCAGCCGGCATGCGTTCGCGCCGGAGCATTTCGATGGGAAAATGCTCCGGACGGCGGCGCCCGCGATCTATTTCTTCTTTTGCGGCGGCAGGTCGGTGCAATGCCCTTCGAAGACCTCGGCCGCCATGCCAATGGATTCGCCCAGCGTCGGGTGCGGATGGATGGTCTTGCCGATATCGGCCGGCTCGCAGCCCATCTCGACGGCCAGGCAGACTTCGCCGATCAGGTCGCCCGCATGGGTACCGACGATGCCGCCGCCGATGATCCGATGCGTGGCCTCGTCGAAGATCAGCTTGGTGAAGCCCTCGTCGCGGCCGTTGGCGATCGCGCGCCCCGAAGCCGCCCAGGGGAAGACCGACTTGCCGAACTTGATGCCCTCGGCCTTGCACTGCTCCTCGGTCTTGCCGGCCCAGGCGATCTCCGGGTCGGTATAGGCGACCGAGGGGATCTGCCTTGCGTCGAAGAAGGAGGGCTCACCCTTCGCGACCTCGGCCGCGACATGGGCCTCGTGCACCGCCTTATGCGCCAGCATCGGCTGGCCGACGATGTCGCCGATGGCGAAGATATGCGCGACATTGGTCCGCATCTGCTTGTCGACAGCGATGAAGCCGCGCTCGCCGACAGCGATGCCCGCCTTCTCCGCGCCGATTGTCTTGCCGTTGGGCGAGCGGCCGACGGCGACCAGCACGAGATCGTAGAGCTGCGGGCCGGCCGGCGCCTTCTCGCCCTCGAAGGAGACCTCGATGCCGGCGGCCGTCGCCTTGGCCCCCACCGTCTTGGTCTTGAGCATCACGTTGTCGAAGCGCGGCGCGTTCTTCTTCTCCCAGACCTTGACCAGGTCTCGATCCGCGCCCGGCATCAGCCCGTCGAGCATCTCGACCACGTCGACGCGGGCGCCGAGCGTCGAATAGACCGTCGCCATCTCCAGGCCGATGATGCCGCCGCCGATGACCAGCATGCGCTTGGGGATGGCGCGCAGCAGCAGCGCGCCGGTGGAATCGACGATGCGCTCGTCCTCCGGCAGGAAGGGCAGCTTCACGGCTTGCGAGCCAGCCGCGATGATCGCCTTGGCGAAGCGGATCGTCTTCTTGCCGGCAGCGGTCTCGACTTCGAGATGGTGCGGATCGAGGAACGTGCCGGTGCCGGTGACGACCTCGACCTTGCGCGCCTTGGCCATGCCGGCGAGGCCGCCGGTCAATTTGCCGATGACGCCGTCCTTGAAGGCCCGGAGCTTGTCGAGATCGATCTGCGGCGGGCCGTAGCTGATGCCATGCGCGCTCAGATTGGGTATCTCGTCCATCACGGCCGCCGTGTGCAGCAGCGCCTTGCTCGGGATGCAGCCGACATTCAGGCAGACGCCGCCGAGCGTTGCATAACGCTCGACCAGAACCGTCTTCATGCCGAGATCGGCGGCCCGGAACGCGGCCGAGTAGCCGCCCGGCCCGGCGCCGAGCACCACGACTTCGCACTCGATATCCGCCTTGCCGCCGAAGCTCGCCGCCGCCGGCGCGGCGACGGACGCGGGTGCCGGAGCGGCAGCCTGCGCAGCGGGCTTGGGCGACGCGGGAGCAGCCGCGGCCCCAGCGGCTTCGAGCGTCAGGATCACCGATCCCTCGCTGACCTTGTCGTCGACCTTGACCTTGATCTCCTTGATCACGCCCGCGGAAGAGGACGGGATTTCCATCGAGGCCTTGTCGGACTCGACCATGATCAGGGCGGTGTCGACGGCAATGGTCTCGCCGGGCTTCACCAGGACCTCGATCACGGCAACATCCTTGAAATCGCCGATATCGGGAACGGTCACATCGATCTGGTTCGCCATCTCAGAGCTCCCGATTCAGAACAGCACGCGCCGCATATCGGCGAGCACATTGGCGAAATGGACGTTGAAGCGGGCGGCGGCGGCGCCGTCGATGACGCGATGGTCCCAGGAGAGCGAGAGCGGCAGCGTCAGGCGGAAGCTGGAGCTCTTGCCGTCGGGCGAATGCTGCTTCCAGTAGCTCTTGCACACGCCCATGATCGCGACTTCCGGCGCGTTGATGATCGGGGTGAAGTAGATGCCGCCGATGCCGCCGAGCGACGAGATCGAGAAGGTGCCGCCCTGCATCTGGTCCGGCTTGATCTTGCCGTCGCGCGCGAGCTTGGCGAGCTCGTTCATCTCCTTGGCGATCTCGGGGATCGTCTTCTTGTCGGCGTCGCGGATGACCGGGACCATCAGCCCGTTCGGCGTGTCGGCGGCGAAGCCGATATGCCAGTAGTTCTTGTAGACCAGCGTATCGCCGTCGAGGCTGGCGTTGAACTCCGGGAACTTCTTCAGGGCCGAGACCGCGGCCTTCACCATGAAGGGCAGGAGCGAGAGCTTCACGCCGCTCTTCTCCAGCTCCTTGTTCATCTGGACGCGGAACTGTTCGAGGTCGGTGATGTCAGCCTCGTCATGGGTCGTCACATGCGGGATGACGACCCAGTTGCGGTGCAGGTTGGCGGCCGAGATCTTCTTGATCCGGCCCATCTCCTTGCGCTCGACCGGGCCGTATTTGGCGAAGTCCACCTTCGGCCAGGGCAGGAGGTCGAGGCCGCCGCCACCGCCGCCGGCGGGCGCCGCGGCAGCCGGTTTCGCGGGAGCCGCCGCCCCGCCGCCCTTGGCGAAGCCCTCGACATCCTCGCGGGTGATGCGGCCGTGCTCGCCGGTGCCCTTGACCTTGCCGAGATCGACGCCGGTCTCACGCGCGAGCTTGCGCACGGCCGGGCCGGCATAGGCAAGCGCGAAGGCCTTCTCGTCGATCGTGCCGGTGGCTGCCGCGGCTGCGGGCGCCGGGGCCTGGGCCTGGGCCTGTGCGACCGCAGGGGCGGCGGACGGCGCCGCCGTCGCATCGCCGGTAGCGAGCGACAGGACGATCGCGCCCTCGCTCACCTTGTCGCCGACCTGGACCTTGATCTCGCGCACGGTGCCGGCAAGCGGCGCCGGCACGTCCATCGTGGCCTTGTCGGATTCCAGCGAGAGCAGCGGGTCCTCCGCCTTCACGCTGTCGCCGACCTTGACGAAGATCTCGATGACCGGGACGTCCTTGAAGTCGCCGATATCGGGAATGCGCACCTCGGCGAGGCCCGCTGGGGCGCTGACCGGCGCCGGAGCGGCGCTGACGCTCGGGCGCGCTTCCGCCGGCGCCGCGGCACCCGCCTCTTCGAGGTGCAGGATGACGGTTCCCTCGCTCACCTTGTCGCCGACGGCAACGGCGATGGATTTGACGACGCCCTCGCGCGGCGCCGGCACCTCCATCGTCGCCTTGTCGGATTCCAGCGACAGCAGCGGGGTTTCCGCCTTCACATGGTCGCCGGGCTTGACGAAAATCTCGATGACGGGAACGTCGGTGAAGTCGCCGATATCGGGGACCTTGATCTCGATTGAGTTGCTCATCGCTCTGTCCTCGAATGGCGTTTCAGACGGTCCAGGGCGCCGGGCGTTCGCCGTCCAGCCCGTATTTCGCAATGGCGTCGGCGACCACCGAAAGCGGCAGAGCCCCCTCGTCCGCCAGCGCCTTGAGGGCGGCGACGGTGACGTAGTAGCGGTCGACCTCGAAGAAGCGGCGCAGGTTGACGCGATAGTCCGACCGGCCGAAGCCGTCCGTGCCGAGCACGCTCAGGCGCTTGCCCGCCGCCTGGACGTATTCGCGGATCTGGTCGGCGTAGTTGCGCATGTAGTCGGTCGCGACGACGACCGGGCCGTCACGGCCGGCAAGCTGCGTCTCCACCCAGCTCTTGCGCCGCCCTTCGGTCGGATGCAGCAGGTTCCAGCGCTCCGCCGCCATGCCGTCGCGCCTGAGCTCGTTGAAGCTGGTGGCGCTCCAGATGTCGGAAGCGACGCCGAAATCCTTGGCCAGCAGGTCGGCCGCCGCGATGACCTCGCGCAGGATGGTGCCGGAGCCCATGAGCTGCGCGGTCAGGCCTGTCTTCTGCGCCGCGCCCTTCGTCAGGAGATAGAGCCCCTTGAGGATGCCCTCCTCGGTGCCCTCGCCGGCCGCCGCCTCGGCCATGCCGGGCTGGGCGTAGTTCTCGTTCATCAGGGTGACGTAGTAATAGACGTCCTCCTGGTCCCGATACATCCGCCGCATGCCGTCGCGGATGATCGCCACGACCTCATAGGCGAAGGTCGGATCGTAGGAGATGCAGTTCGGGATCGTGCCGGCCATGATGTGGCTGTGGCCGTCCTCGTGCTGCAATCCCTCGCCGTTCAGCGTGGTGCGGCCGGCCGTGCCGCCGAGCAGGAAGCCGCGTGCCCGCATGTCGCCGGCCAACCAGGCGAGGTCGCCGACGCGCTGAAGCCCGAACATCGAGTAGAAGATGTAGAACGGGATCATCGGCACGTCGTTCGTGCTGTAGGAGGTCGCCGCAACGATCCAGCTCGACATCGCGCCGCCTTCGTTGATGCCCTCCTGCAGGACCTGCCCGGTCTTGTCCTCGCGGTAATACATCAACTGGTCGGCGTCCTGCGGCCGGTAGAGCTGGCCCACCGACGAATAGATGCCGAGCTGGCGGAACATGCCCTCCATGCCGAAGGTGCGGGATTCGTCCGGCACGATCGGCACGATGCGCTTGCCGATCTCCTTGTCGCGCACCAGGCTGCCGAGCATCTGCACGAAGGCCATGGTCGTCGAGATTTCGCGCTCGCCGGAATTCTCCAGCAGGCGCTGGAAGGTCGAAAGCGCAGGAATCTCCAGCGATTGCGACTTCCGGCGCCGCTGCGGCAGCGAGCCGCCGAGCCTGGCGCGCTGGCCCCTCAGATACTGCATCTCCGGTGAATCTTCCGGCAGCTTGATGAAGGGGACCTTGTCGAGATCCTCGTCCGAAACCGGGATCTGGAAGCGGTCGCGGAAGCCCTTGAGCGCGCTCGAGGTCATCTTCTTGGCCTGGTGGGCGATCATCTGGCCTTCGCCGGATTCGCCCATGCCGTAGCCCTTGACCGTCTTCGGCAGGATCAGCGTCGGCTGGCCCTTGTGCTGGACCGCCGCCGTATAGGCGGCGAAGACCTTCGCCGGGTCATGGCCGCCGCGCGTCAGTTTCCAGATGTCGTCGTCGCTCATGTCGGCGACGAGTTCCCTGAGCTCCTCGTATTTGCCGAAGAAGTGCTCGCGCACATAGGCGCCGCTCTTGCTCTTGAAGTCCTGGTATTCGCCGTCGACGCATTCCTCCATGCGCTTGAGCAGCAGGCCGGACTTGTCCTTCTCCAGCAGCCGGTCCCAGCCCGTGCCCCAGAGCACCTTGACGACGTTCCAGCCGGCGCCGCGGAAGACGCTCTCCAGCTCCTGCACGATCTTGCCGTTGCCGCGCACGGGCCCGTCGAGGCGCTGCAGGTTGCAGTTGATCACGAAGACGAGGTTGTCGAGGTTCTCGCGGCCCGCCAGCGAGATCGCGCCGAGCGATTCCGGCTCGTCCATCTCGCCGTCGCCCATGAAGGCCCAGACCTTGCGGTTGGACGTCTTGGCGAAGCCCCGGCTCTCCAGATATTTCAGGAAGCGCGCCTGATAGATCGCCATCAGCGGGCCGAGACCCATGGAGACCGTCGGGAACTGCCAGAAATCCGGCATCAGCCAGGGATGCGGATAGCTCGGAATGCCCTTGCCGGCCGTCTCCTGCCGGTAGTTGAGCAACTGCTCCTCGGTCAACCGGCCTTCGAGGAAGGCGCGGGCATAGATGCCGGGCGAGGAATGGCCCTGCACGAAGATCAGGTCGCCGCCATGATCGGCGGTCGGCGCGTGCCAGAAATGGCCGAAGCCGATGTCGTAGAGCGTCGCCGCCGACTGGAATGAGGCGATATGGCCGCCGAGCTCGGAGCTCGTCTTGTTGGCACGCAGGATGATCGCGAGCGCGTTCCAGCGGATGATCGAGCGCAGCTTGTGCTCGATCGCGCGATCGCCCGGCAAAGGCGGCTGTTCCTCGGGCGGAATGGTGTTGCAATAGGGCGTGGTCAGGGATTGCGGAACATAGAGTCGGTCGCGCCTGGCGGCATCGACGACCGCATTGACGACGGAGTTCGCCCGTTCCTTGCCGCGATGCGCCTCCAGCGCCGCGAGCGCATCCAACCACTCCTGAGTCTCGAGGGCATCCCCGTCTCGCTGATCAGCCATCGTATCGCTCCCCAGTCATGGTCTTTTCGTTCTTCTCGGACTCATCGCCCGCCGATGGCAGCGTCCGGAAGTCCCATCGGGAGGGCGTCCGGGCGCTGGCTGTCTCGTCCGGTGTGCCGGTGCAACCGACCGCCGGAGGATCAGCAAAGCAGAGGTTCACAGGTTGTATCAAGCGTCTCATCGATCGACGGCCGGGGAAACCGCATCGCGGGCCAGCATTCCAAGGCCCGTATCGGCCTTGTTTCTTGCTGTGACTGCATGCCGCCGCCAGCAGCCGCGGCGTTTCTCAACGTCATCGTGGAAGATTGGGAGGCGACCACGGCCCCGAATTCGCAGCGCCGGTCAGGCTTCCGGAATGGCTCGCTTGCCGGGCTCGGGCGGTATCGGAAAGGCAGCCTGTGCGCCTGCGGCCCTTCGATCCTTTGCGACAGCGCCCGCACCGCCGAAGCGGGCGCTCGCGAGCGCAGATTGTGACGTCGGCCCTGCCGAATCGCCCCAACCTCTGATATATGGCCGATTGTGGCTACACCACCGCAGCGTGCATAAAACGATTAACCACCGCCGTTGAATGAAGACCCGGCTGCCGTCCCGGCAACGTCTCGAAAACATCGAACCCCTATCGTCCGCGATAATCCACTTGGACGTGAAGCCGGAAATGCTTCGAATGCGACAGAATTCGCGATCGGCCATCGAGACGCTGGGCGGGCCCTCACCGGCCGCCGGAGGAGCCGGGCAGGACGCCGCCGCAGCGGAAAAACTGGAGATCGAGCGGTTGCAGAGTGCGGTCGCGCGGTTGGTGCACAGGGCCGCGCATGATCAGCTGACCGGGCTGCTCACGCGCAGCCTGTTGCTCGAGCGGCTCGAGGATGAACTCCTGCGTGACGGCGATGACGGCGCGGAGATCGCGATCCTCTTCATCGATCTCGACAATTTCAAGCTCGTGAACGATTCCCTCGGGCACAGCAGCGGCGACACCGTGCTGTCCGAGATGGCCAGGCGCATCGGCACCTGCATCGGACCCGATGACCTGGCGAGCCGGTTCGGCGGCGACGAGATCGTCCTGCTCCACCCGCACGCGACCGCCGACTCCGCGATGTCGCTCGGCCGGCGGATTCTCGACGCCTTGGCGGAGCCGATCTTCATCGCCGGCCGGGAGGTGGTGGTCACCGCCAGCGTCGGGATCGCGCAATGCGGTCCCGGCCTGAAATCCGGCGAGCAGTTGCTGCGGGAGGCGGATACCGCCCTCTACGCGGCCAAGGCCCGCGGGCGGGCGCGGCTCGAGCAATTCGACGACGCGTTGCACAGGCGCGCCGAGAAGCGCGTGCAGATCGAGTCGGATCTGCGGGCGGCCTTGCGGGAGGCCCAGCTCTTCGTGGAATACCAGCCCCAGGTGCGCCTGACCGACGGATATGTCGTGGGCGTCGAGGCGCTGGTCCGCTGGCGCCATCCGGAGCATGGCATCGTGCCGCCCGGCGACTTCATCCCCGTGGCCGAGGATTGCGGGTTGATCGTCAGGATCGGGCAGGAGGTGCTGCTGCAAGCCTGCCGTCAGCTCGCATCCTGGACACGGGCGCTACCCGGCCGCTCCCTGACGATGACGGTCAATGTTTCGCCGCGCCAGATCGCGGAACCCGCCTTTTTCACCGATCTCCGCCAGGTGATCGCGGAAACGCAGATCGATCCGACCGCGTTGTGCCTGGAAATCACCGAGAGCGCGATGATGAGCGCGACCGAAGAGGTCGTCGGGCTGCTCAACCGCATCAAGGAACTCGGCGTCTACATCGCGATCGACGATTTCGGCACCGAGCACTCGTCGCTGTCGCGCCTGCGGGACATGCCTGCGGAAGTCCTGAAAATCGATCGCAGCTTCATCGACGGCCTGAGCAGCGAGCCCGGCGACACCGCGATCGTTTCGTCGATCCTCAGCCTGGCGTACGCCATGGGCAAGCACACCATCGCGGAAGGCGTCGAAAAGCAGGAACAGGCGGCGATGCTGCTGCGCATGGGCTGCGAGATCGCCCAGGGCTTCTTCTTCTCGCGACCGGTCGCGGCCGAGCGCATCGCGCCCATGCTGGTCAAGCCGCTCTGGGAGCCGCGCTCGGTCCGTAAGCTCCATGGCACGCGCTTCACCGACGGGCCGGTCCGGCAAGGCCATCGCTATTTCATCGACGAGTTTCTCGACCACATCGGTGCGCCGATGGGGATCAGGACCCCGAGGTCGCCATGATCGCCCCCGTCATCGGCATCGCGACCCTGATGATCGGCTCCGCCTATCTGGGGCTTGGCCTGCTTTCGATCGGGGAAACGATCAGCCTGCACCATTATCGCGGCTGGTCCCGGTTCGGCATCGGCTTCGCGCTGATGGCGGCGAGCTGCGGCCCGCATCATCTTCTGCATGGCTGGCAGTTGCTCCAGGGAGACGCCGTTTCCTGGCCGACGCTCGCCGCCACGCTCATCGGCTTGCCGCCCGGCCTCATCTTCGTCTGGCTTCGCTTCGAAAGCATGTGGAACGGCCAGGGCGACCGCGGGATCATCGCATCGCCGCAGCGCTTGATGCTACTCAGCGTCGTCGCGGCTCTGCTCGCCGGCGGCCTTGCCGCGTGGAACCTCGCCCTGCCGCCGGCAACGGAGCCGTCTTTCCTCGTTCTCTGCATCTCGTCCGCGGGCACGCCGGAAACCGGCGACGCCCTTGCCGCGGCATCGTTCGTCGCCAACGCGTTCGTGACGGTCACCTACGGCATGGTCGGCTGGTACCTGGCCGACCGCCAGGTGCGCCGCTATCTCTCGGACGGTTCCTGGTCCCTGGCCGGCATCGCCTTGACCGGCGTCTTCATGACCTGCGCACTGATGCACCTGATCGATGCCAGAGCCTGTTCATCCGGCGCCACGCTCGCCTTCGACCTGATCGGCATCCCCGCCTCGATCTACTTCCTCTGGATCGTCAGGCAGGTCCACAGCGACGCCGTGACCGACTGGAACCGGCGCCCCCTGATGGGTGCGGCAACCGCGCCCGCGCGCCCCTCGCCCTGGAGCGGTGCCAACGCCCGATCGGGATCGCCCGATCCGGTCGCTCGCGACTGACACCGCGCGGAACCCGAGCCCGGAAAGGCGCCACGAGAAAGCAGGAGGCGGCCCTTGGCCGGCTCCTGCGGGAAGATCGGCTTGCGCTACGGCGCCGGGCAGGCGGCGCCGCTATCAGCCCAGGCCTGCATCAGCGCGCCGAACTCGGCCGGCGTCCCCGGTGCGGGCGTGCGCCCCTTGCCGGGATTCCAGCCCCAGAGCACGAGCGTGTCGGTGGTGACATGCTTGACCAGCGCGGCGAGGTCGCGGCTGCCATTGCGGTTCTGGTCCTTCAACTGCTCGCAGATCTGGCCGACCGTCTTGCCTTCCCAAGCCATCGAAGCCGGGGCCAGCGCCCAGTGCCCATCGCCGGGAACGCCGGCCGGATCGTAGTTCTGCTTGCCGTGGCAGGTCGCGCAATGCAGGCCGGCGGCGCCGTGCCCGTCCTTGCCGCGGACCACGACGGGCTCGTGCAGCTTGCGCAGATCGCCCTGGCGGGGCCGCTCCGTCGCCGGATGGCAGTTCATGCAGCGCGGGCTGGTGAGCACCTTGCCCATCTCGGTGAAGAGCGCGACCGAGCGGTCGCGCTGGTTGGGGATCGAGGCGAAGCTCGATGCCGGGCGCAGGCTCGCCCCGCCGGGCTGGGCCGCATTCTGCGCCAGCGTCAGCGCGCTGCCGCCGATACAGACCGCGAGCGCCGCGCCGGCGGCGAGGATCAGGTTCCTGCTCATCAGACGGTGCCTCCCTGCATCGGCAACTGACGCGGCCGGCCGTGACCGAGCGCGGCGAGCGCATTGGCGACGGCGGGGCCGATCGGCGGCACGCCGGGCTCGCCGATGCCGCTCGGCTTCTCGGTCGAGGCGATGATCGTCACCTCGACCTCCGGCATCTCGTGGATGCGCAGCGAGCGGTATTCGTGGAAATTGGTCTGGACCGGCCGGCCGCCATCGAGCGTGATCTGGCCGTAGAGGGCATGGCCGAGGCCGAAGCCGATGCCGCCCTCGACCTGCGCGCGGATGATGTCGGGATTGACGGCGACGCCGCAATCGACCGCGCACCAGACCTTGTGGACCTTGGGCTCGCCCTCCGGCCCCATCGAGACCTCGGCGATCTGGGCCACGAAGGAGCCGAAGCTCTCGACAACCGCGACACCCCGCGCTCGGCCATCGACAGCTCCAGGCCCCTTCCAGTTCGCAAGCTCGGCGACGGCCTTGAGCACGCCGGCGGCGCGCGGATGCTTGTCGCCCATCAGGGCAAGCCGGCCCTTCACCGCATCCTGCCCGGCCGCCTGCAGCAATTCGTCGACGAAGCACTCGACGGCATAGCCGGTATGGGTATGGCCGACCGAACGCCACCACAGGGTCGGCACGCCGACCTTGGGATTGTGCACCTCGCAGCGGAAATCCGCGACCTCGTAGAAGATTTCGCTGGCGCCTTCGACCGAGGTCGAGTCGATGCCGTTCTTCACCACCATCGCCTCGAACGGCGTGCCCAGAAAGAAGGACTGGCCGACCAGCGTGCTCGACCACGCCGCGATTCTGCCGTCCTTCACCGCGCCCCGGAAGCGGTGCACGAAGAGCGGACGGTAATAACCGCCGGTCAGGTCGTCCTCGCGGGTCCAGACCACCTTGACCGGGCGGTTCGGACCGATCGTCTTGGCGACGGTCGCAAGCTCTGCCGCCAGATGCTGGCTGACCTGCGCGCGCCGCCCGAAGCTGCCGCCGGCGAGCATCGTCTCCAGCCTCACCTTTTCCAGCGGCAGGCCAAGGATGCCGGCGATGGTCTGGTGCTCGGTGGTCTGGAACTGGCTACCGAAACGGGCATGGGCGGTCTGGCCGTCCCATTCCAGATAGCCGTCGAGCGGCTCCATCGGCGCATGCGCGAGATAGGGGAAGACGAACTCGGCCTCGATGACCTTGTCGGCCTTGGCCAGCGCGGCTTCCGCATCGCCATGGCTGCCGGCGACGGTGCCGGGCTGCCGGGCGAGCTTGCGGTACTCGGCGATCAGCTCGGGGCTGCCGCGCTTCTCGGCCGCGCTGTCGTCCCAGGTCACTTTCAGCGCCTCGCGGCCCTTCAGCGCCGGCCACATGCCGTTGGCATAGACCGCGACGCCGTAGCCGATCGATTTCACATCGACGACGCCCTTGACCTTGAGCGCCTCGGCCGCATCGAAGCTCGCGACCTTGCCGCCGAAGCGCGGCGAGCGGGCGACCACCACCGTCAGCATGTTCGGCGCGTGGATATCGATGGTGAACTGCGCCTTGCCGCGCGACTTGTCGGCGCTGTCGAGGCGCTTCACCGCACCATCCTTGCCGATGAATGTATAGGCCGAGGCCGGCTTCAGCGGCGGGTTCTCCGGCACCGTCAGTTTCGCGGCGGCTTCCGCGAACTCGCCGAACGAGCCCTTGCGGCCGGAAGCGTGGCTGATCACGCCCGCCTCGACCTTGATCTCGGAGGCCGGGACCTTCCAGCTCTCGGCTGCGGCCTGCACCAGCATCATGCGGGCGGCGGCGCCGGCCTTGCGCATCTGCTCCCAGCTATTGGCGATGGCAGTCGAGCCGCCCGTGCCCTGCACGCCTAAGGCGAGATTGGCATAGAGCTTGACGTCGGCCGGCGCATGCTCCGCGCGCATCTGGCTCCAGGCCGCGTCCATCTCCTCTGCCGCGAGCGTGGCGAGGCCTGTGAAAGGGCCCTGGCCGAACTCGATATGCTTGATCAGCACGGTCACGGTGGAATCGGGCGCGACGCGGATGAAGGCGTTCGGCGAGAAGGTGGCGTTGCCGCCGGGCCGATAGGCCGCGCCGGCGCCCGACTGCGCCTTTGCGTTGCGCGGCAGATGCAAGCCGATGACGAGGGCCCCGGCGCCAGTCAGCAGCGAGCGGCGTGAGAGTTTGGGATCATGCGCGGTCATGGCTCAGATCTCCAGCGCGCGGGCCGCGTCATGGATCGCGGCGCGGATGCGGACGTAAGTGGCACAGCGGCAGAGATTGCCGTTCATCGCGAGGTCGATGTCGCGATCGGTCGGCTTCTTGTTTTCCTTGAGCAGGGCGATGGCGCTCATCACCTGGCCGGACTGGCAATAGCCGCATTGCGGCACGTCGCGGGCGACCCAGGCGGCCTGGACGGCGTCCGCCTCCTTGCCGGCGAGGCCTTCGATGGTGGTGATCTCGCTGGTGCCGACCGCCGAGACCGGCGTCACGCAGGAGCGCAGGGCCTGGCCGTCGATGAAGACGGTGCAGGCACCGCATTGGGCGACGCCGCAGCCGAACTTGGTGCCGGTGAGGCCGATATTGTCGCGAATGGCCCAAAGCAGGGGCGTATCGTCGTCGACATCGACGGTATGCGTCGTCCCGTTGACCTTGAGAGAGACCATGGCTGCCTCCAATGCTGGCATGCGTCAGCGCGGCACCATGGTGCGGATCGAGGGCTCGCCCCCGACGGCCCGATCTGACATATCAGATGGCGGGCAATGCATCCGTAGCCCTGGGCCGCGCGACTGGACTATTTAGACAATTTGAGTCTAGATAGGATGGTCGCGCGCAGTTTGGATTTTGTCAAGACTACCGACGCTGCAATGCAGGACAAACGCGAAAGTTCCGGCTCTCCTCCCGCCGATGAGGCAAACGCCCGCGTCGACCAGATCGCCGATGCGGCTCTGCGCCTGTTTGCCCGCTACGGCTACAAGCGCAGCTCGATGGACGACATCGCCAGGGAGGCCGGCCTCGCCAAGGCGACGCTCTACCTCCACTTCAAGGGCAAGGACGATGTCTTCCGGGCCATGCTGGACCTGCTCGGGCGCCGGGTCGAGGCACGTTGCCGTGAGGTCATGGCGATGCCGGGGCCGTTTCCCGAGCGGCTCGCCGCGCTGCTTCAGGCCCATCACGGGCAGGCCTATGCCTGCTTCGGCACCGGCGAGCATCTCGTCGAGCTGAAGGCGGTGATGAACACGATCGCGACTCGCGAGCTGCAGGCCTTCGAACAAATCTTCTCGGGCTTTGCCCGCGAGCTCGTCCTGCAGGCCGAGCGAGACGGCGAAGTCACCTTGTCGCGCCTGCCGACCCGTATCGAGGACTGGATTGCCGGGCTGCTCTTCGCCGCTGCCGGCGCCAAGCTCGGCACGCCGCCGAGCCCCGGGGATTACGCGCAAAGGCTCGCGGCGATCGCATCGATCTTTGCCGCCGCCCTCGCGCCATGACGCCATTCGCCGAGCGGCCGGCGGGGCTCGCGCCGGCGCGAATGCACGGATCGATAAAATGCCTCGGAGGCGCTTCATCCAATCTGCAGCGCCCTGTCCTTATGCGGTGACATGACTACACATCAACGAAGCTCGGAGCGGCGCCGGATGGTCGAAATGGCCCGGCTCGTCACGGATTCCGGCACGCTCTATAGCTGCATCATCCGGGATCTGTCGGCCGGCGGGGCGATGCTGCGCGTTCCCGCGAATGCCCAGATCGACGGCCGCGTGCTGATTACGGCCGATGTCATCGGGCATGAGCGCCCGGCGCTGGTGAAGTGGCGCGACGAGACCTCGATCGGCGTCGCCTTCGACGACCCGTGAAGCGAGCTCCGACGGCCGGCGGGCGAGCGCCGCGCTGCCGAATTCGCCGGGCGATAATAGATCCACAAAACAGATAATACGATAGATCTATAATCGATTGGAATTATCTTAAGCGGCATCGCAAGGTCCGCCTGTCCAGACAGGAGGCCAGGGGCATCGCAAGGTCCGCCTGTCCAGACAGGAGGCCATCGTGACCAAGACCCTCGTTCTTCTCTTCCACCGCGATCTCTCGGCTTCAAAGGCCAATGCTGCGCTCGCTGCGGCTGCCGGTAGCCTGCCGGGCGTCGAGGTCATCGACATGGCGGCTCTTTATCCCGATGGCATCGACATGGTCCGGGATGGCGCACGCGAGGCACAGCGCCTGCTCTCCGCCGACCGGATCGTGCTGCAGTTCCCGATCCAGTGGTATGCGACCCCGGCCCTGCTGAAGGCTTGGCAGGATGCGGTGCTGACCCGCATGTTCTACCTCGCCTACGAGCAGGAAGGCCGCCTGCTCGAAGGCACGCCGCTGATGATCGCCGCGACGGCGGGCAATGTGCCGGAAGCCTATCGCCCGGGCGGCCGCAATCTGTTTCCGATGATCGACCTGCTTGCGCCGTTGCGCGCAACGGCCCATCGCTGCGGCCTCGGCTGGTCCGAGCCTTTCATCGTCTATCAGGCGGACAAGCTCTCGCCCGAGGCTTTGGGCAAGGCAGCGGCGGACTATGGGGTGGCGCTTGCGGGATGGATCGCGGCAACGCCCGGCCAGCAGCGAACGGCAGCCTGACACAGTTCCCGGAAGCTCTTCCGGGCGAGCGTCATAGCGATCCGCCGGAACGGCGAGCAGGCGTTGCATGCACAGCCCGAACGGTTGCAACTAGGGCCATTCGCAAGCTCCGCCCGGCGCCTTCGCGCCCGGCGGATGACGGATGGAGGCCTGCGCGGCACCGGATGAAGACGCTTATCGATTCCACCAATGCGCTGATCGGCGGGCTTGCGGCGATACGCCGGCAATTCGGCGTGCCCGCAGAATTCCCGCCCGCAGTTCTCGCAGCGGCGGAAAAGGCTGCCGGCCGCGCGCCGACGGCCCATGTCGACCGCACCGACCGGCCCTTCGTCACGCTCGACCCGGCGACCTCGACCGATCTCGACCAGGCCTTCGCGATCGAGCGCAGCGGCGGCGATCTCCTGCTACATTACGCCATCGCCGATGTCGCCTGGTTCGTCGATGATGGCGACGCGATCGACCGCGAAGCCTGGCGGCGCGGCACGACGATCTATCTGCCCGATGGCAAGGCCGGGCTCTATCCCCCGGTTCTCGCCGAGGGCGCCGCCAGCCTCCTGCCCGCGGTGCTGCGGCCGGCCGTGATCTTCACCACCCGGATCGATGGCGACGGCGGCGTCCGTCTCGACGGCGCCGAAAGGGCCATCATTCGCAGCACCGCCAAGCTCGCCTATGACAGCGTCGGGGCCGCCGACCTGCCACCCGATTTCGATGAACTCGCCCGCCGCATCGAGGCGGCCGAGACCCGGCGCGGCGCCGCACGCGTCGATCCGCCCGAGCAGGAGGTCGATGCGCTCGGTGACGGGCGCTACCAGTTGCTGTTCCGTCCGCGCCTGCGCGCCGAGGAGCAGAACGCAACCTTGTCGCTGGCGAGCAATGTCGCGATCGCGGCCGCGCTGCTGGCAGCGCGGACCGGGCTGTTCCGGGTCATGCCGGAGCCGGACGAAAAGGCGGTCCAGCGCCTGCGTCAGAGCGCGCGCGCCCTCGGATTGGCCTGGCCGGAGATGGAAACGCTCGTCCAGTTCGAGAAGACGCTGAACCCGGCCGATAGCAGCCACGCGGCCTTCATGCTGGCGGTGCGCCGGGCCAGCGGCGGCGCGAGCTATGTCCCCTATCGCGAGGGCGTCGTGCCCTGGCATGCGCCGATGGCCGCGACCTATGCCCATGCGACCGCGCCGCTGCGCCGTCTTGCGGACCGCTATGTGGTGCGCGCCGCACTCGCGGTCGCGAACGGCCAACCGGTGCCGCCCAAGGTATCGGCCGCCTTCGAGCAATTGCCGGCGGTGATGGGGCGGGCCGATGCCCGCGACGGCCAGATCGACCGCAACGTGATCGACCTTGCCGAGGCGTTGATGCTCAAGGGCAGCGAGGGAGCCGACTTCGATGCGGTGGTGACCGATATCGACGAGCACGGCCTGCGCATCCAGCTCTGCGATCTGCCCGTGGTCGCACGCCTTCGGGGACCCGGCGGCAAGCCTGGCGATCAGATCCGGGTCAAGCTGACCGCCGCCGATCCGTTGCAGCACACCATCACCTTCGAGCGAACCGCATAAGGC
>NZ_JAELTI010000085.1 GCF_016428755.1 Allobosea sp. ASV33 | reverse complement strand
GAGGGCGAAGGAGGAGTGGGAGCGCTGCAAGCGCGAAGGCGACAGCGCGGCTCAGCCGCGGATGACGGCCCCGCCTTCGAGCCTCGCGCGGCCGGAAGCGACTTCCGCCAGCGCCGCCGGATAGAGCTTGTGCTCCTCGACGAGGACGCGCTGCGCCAGCGTCTCTTCGTCGTCGCCGGGCAGGACGGGCACCTTGGCTTGCAGGATCACCGGTCCGGCATCGAGCTCCGGCACGACGAAATGCGCCGAGCAGCCATGCTCGGAAACGCCGGCTTCCAGGGCCTGCCGATGCGTATGCGTGCCCTTGAACAGCGGCAGCAGCGAGGGGTGGATATTGATCATCCGCCCTTCCCAGCGCGCCACGAACCAGGGTGTCAGGATGCGCATGAAGCCGGCCAGAACGATGAGCTCGATCTGGTTGACCCGCAGCACTTCGTCCATCGCTCGCTCGAAGGCTTCGCGATCCTTGTTGAAGGCGCGGTGATCCACGGTCGCCGTGGCGATGCCGAAATCGCGCGCCCGGTCGAGCCCGGCGACATCGGGAATGTTCGAGATGACGAGCGCGATCTCGGCCGGATAGCCCGGCGCCTGTGCCGCTTCTGCCAGCGAGACCATGTTGGAGCCGCGCCCGGAGATCAGCACCCCGACGCGCTTGCGGGGAGGGGCGGCGCTCACAGCGAGAGCTTGCCGCGATAGCCGACCTGCTCCTCACCGGCCGCGACCGGCACGATCTCGCCGAGCCTCACCGGCGCCTCGCCGGCAGCCTTCAGCGCGGCAAGGACCTCGTCGGCCTTGTCAGCCTGCGCGGTGACAATCATGCCGATGCCGCAGTTGAAGGTGCGCAGCATCTCGCGCTCGGCGACGCCGCCGACCTTGGCGAGCCAGCCGAACACCGCCGGAACCGGGATGGCGGGCAGGTCGAGCGCGACGCCCAGCCCTTCGGGCAGGACGCGCGGAATATTGTCGGGGAAGCCGCCGCCGGTGATATGCGCCAGCGCCTTGATGCCGTCGGTCGCCTTCAGCGCCTGCAGGAGAGGCTTCACATAGATGCGGGTCGGCTCCAGCAGCGCCGCGGCGAGGCTCTTTTCGGGAGCGAAGGGGGCAGGGGCTTCCCAGCCGAGGCCGCTGAGCTGGACGATGCGGCGCACCAGCGAATAGCCGTTCGAATGTACGCCGGAGGAGGGCAGGCCGAACACCACGTCGCCTGGCTTGAGGTCCTCACGGGGCAGCAGCGTGCCGCGCTCGGCGGCACCGACCGCGAAGCCGGCGAGGTCGTAATCCTTCTCGGCATACATGCCGGGCATCTCGGCGGTCTCGCCGCCGATCAGCGCGCAGCCGGCCTGGCGGCAGCCATCGGCGATGCCGCGCACGATCTCGACGCCGACCCTCGGGTCGAGCTTGCCGGTGGCGTAATAGTCGAGGAAGAGCAGGGGCTCGGCGCCCTGGACGATGAGGTCGTTGACGCACATCGCGACGAGGTCGATGCCGATCGTCGAATGCAGCCCGCTTTCGATCGCGATCTTGACCTTGGTGCCGACGCCGTCATTGGCGGCGACCAGGATCGGATCGCTGAAACCAGCGGCCTTGAGATCGAACAATCCGCCGAAGCCGCCGATCTCCGCGTCCGCGCCCGGCCGGCGCGTCGCGCGCACCAGCGGCTTGATCTCGTCGACCATGGCATTGCCGGCGTCGATATCGACGCCTGCCTGCGCATAGGTCAGTCCGTTTGCGCCGGGCTTGCTCATTGCGTTTCGCCTTCCTTGCGTGCTCGCGGGAGCGATAGGCAAGCGCGCCCGCCATGGCAAGGCGTTAGGGCCGGCTTTGGCGATTTCTCACAGGTGGAGAGGCGTCATTCCGGCCGGGCGCAGGGTCTCTGACGAGAGAGCATTGGTCTTTCCGGCGGTTCGCGCGACAGTGCCGCCATGACGATCCCCAACCTGATCACCATCGGCCGCCTGTTCCTGGTGCCGCTGGTCATCGTCATGATCGCCGGCGCGAATTGGCAGGCGGCCTTCATCCTCTTCGTCGTGGCCGGCATATCGGACGCGGTCGACGGTTTCCTCGCCAAGCGCTGCGGCATGGCGAGCGAACTCGGTGCATGGCTCGATCCGGCCGCCGACAAGGCGCTGATCGTCTCGATCTACATCACGCTCGCGGTCGTCGGCGCGATCCCGGTCTGGCTCGTCGTGCTCGTCGTCGCGCGCGACCTGATGATCGTGGCGGCCGTGATCCTGTCCTGGCTGCTCCACAAGCCGCTGACGATCGCCCCCATCATTGTCAGCAAGCTCAACACCGCCGCGCAGATCGGTTTCGCCGCGCTGGCGCTGGGCTCGCGCGCCTTCGGCATCGATCTCGGCTCCGTCGCGCCGGCCTGTGAACTCGTCGTCGCTCTGTTGACGGTCGCCTCGATGACGGCCTATCTCGCCTTCTGGCTGCGCCATATGGCAGGTTGACGGGGCTTTATCAGCCATTGCGGTTGGCAATGCGGCCTCCGATGCACATCTGACATGTCCGCCGGCCCTGAGATGCGAGAGAGGCTGATCGATGACGTTGCAACGCCAGATCGGCTTCTGGGTCGGTTCCCTTCTTGTCTTCGTCCTGTTCCTGGTGGTGCTGCGCGACGTGCTGCTGCCCTTCATCGCGGCGCTGGCGCTGGCCTATCTGCTCGATCCGCTCGCCGACAGGCTGGAGCGCATGGGCATGAACCGGCTCGCGGCGACGATCGTCATCCTCGTCGTCTTCCTGCTGATCTTCGTGCTGGCGCTGGTTCTACTGGCCCCTCTGCTCGGCCAGCAGCTTGCCGGCCTCGTCGCACGCCTGCCGGGCGATGCCGCCAAGCTCCAGGCGCTGGTGCTGGAGAAGGGCGCGCCCTGGCTCGAGCGCTTCGGCGGCACCGACCTCACCAAGGAAGCGCAGAACTCGCTCGGCAATCTCGTCGGCGACGGCATGAAATGGGTCGGCGGCCTGCTGCAATCGCTCTGGAGCGGCGGCACCGCCATCGTCGGCGTCTTTTCGCTGCTGGTGCTGACGCCGGTCATCGCCTTCTACCTGCTGGTCGACTGGGATCGCATGGTCGCGACCGTCGATAGCTGGCTGCCTCTCGACCATCGCGACACCATTCGCGGCCTTCTGCGCGAGATGGACATGGCGATCGCCGGCTTCCTGCGCGGGCAGGCGCTGGTCTGCGTGCTGCTTGGGAGCTTCTACGCGGTCGGCCTCAGCATCGTCGGCGTCAATTTCGGCGCGCTGATCGGTATCATCTCGGGCTTCCTCTCCTTCATCCCCTATGTCGGCTCACTGACCGGGCTCGTGCTCTCGGTCGGCGTCGCGACGGTGCAGTTCTGGCCGGACTGGACCTGGCCGCTGGCGACGCTCGGCGTCTTCCTGGCCGGTCAGTTCCTCGAAGGAAACATCTTCCAGCCTAAATTCGTCGGCGACTCCATCGGCGTGCACCCGGTCTGGCTGATGTTCGCGCTGCTCGCCTTCGGCTCGCTGTTCGGTTTCGTCGGCCTGTTGCTGGCGGTGCCGCTTTCGGCGGTGATCGGGGTGCTCTGCCGCTTCGCGCTCCGGCAATATCTCGGCAGCAACCTCTATCGCGGCGTCCATCCGCAGCCGACGAAGATCGATGTGACCATCGATATCGAGCGCTGAGTTGTCGATGTCCGAGTTGCCCCCGCGTCCGCGTCAGCTTGCCTTCGACCTCCCTGTCGACAGTCGCCATGGCGTCGAGGATATCCTGGTCGGCGCCTCCAACGAGGCGGCCTACGGCCTGATCGAGCGCTGGCCGGCCTGGCCCGAGGCGTGGCTGCGCCTCACCGGCCCGGAAGGCGCCGGCAAGACCCATCTCGCCGCGATCTGGGCCCGCGCCGCTCATGCCTGGACGATCCCCGCCAGGGAGCTGAACGAGGCTCAGGTGCCGCACCTCGTCTCCGGCGGCGCGCTGGTGATCGAGGATTGCGATGCGGGCGCCCTCGACGAGCACGCCCTGTTCCACCTGATGAACGCCATCAAGGCGCGGGGCGGCTTCCTGCTGCTGACGGCGCGAAGCTCGCCTGATCTCTGGGGCCTGAGCGTGCCGGACCTGCTGTCGCGCCTCCGGCTGGCTCCGGCCGCGACGATCGAGCCGCCGGATGACGGTTTGCTGCGGGCGCTGCTGGTCAAGCTCTTCATCGATCGCCAGCTCGTGGTCGACATCGCCGTGATCGACGCCCTCGCCATGCGGATGGAACGCTCCTTCGCCGCCGCGCGGCAGGTCGTCGACCGGCTCGACCGGATGGCGCTCGAACGGGGCCGCAGGGTCACCCGCCCGCTGGTTCAGGAGGCGCTGGCGGAACTGTTTCCGGAGGAGCCGGGTTGAAGCCGGCTATATTCGCGCGGCCGATGCTTCAAATCATGTCGCTTGTCATCGAACCGTCACGCTAGGATGGCTTCAACGGCTGCATGAGCGGAAAGATGACCAGGACCCGAGCGAAGAGCATGCCTCTCGAGACCGCGATCGACGAGCCGGAGAAGCTCTCCAGCGAGGCCGATCCGGCGCCCCTGCGCCACCAGCCGGAGCGCTTCATGAACCGGGAGCTCTCCTGGCTCCAGTTCAACCGCCGCGTCATGGAAGAGGCCTCGAATCGCAGCCATCCGCTGCTGGAGCAGCTTCGCTTCCTCTCGATCTCCGCGAACAATCTCGACGAATTCTTCATGGTCCGCGTCTCCGGCCTGCGCGAGCAGCTCAAGGCCGGCGTGATCACGCGCAGCCAGGACGGCCTGACGCCGGCCGGCCAGCTCGTCGCCATCGGCGAGGCGGTGGCCGCGCTGACCGCCGACCAGCAGGCGCGCTGGGCCGAACTGCGCCAAGACCTGCACGAGAATCGGATCCATATGCTCCAGCCGGGCGATATCGGCCCGCAGGACCGGATCTGGCTGGAGGACTACTTCCTCAACTACATCTTCCCGGTGCTGACGCCGCTGGCGATCGACCCGGCGCATCCCTTCCCCTTCATCCCCAATCTCGGCTTCACCATCGCGCTGGCGCTGGAGCGCAAGAGCGACGGTCGCCAGCTCGACGCGCTGATCCGCGTGCCGACCAAGATCGACCGCTTTATCGAATTGCCGGACCTGGCGCGAGAAGGCTTGCATCGCTTCATCGCGCTCGACGACGCCGTCTCGCTCTTCATCAGCAAGCTCTTCCCCGGTTACGAGGTGAAGGGCGCCGGCTCCTTCCGCATCATCCGCGACTCAGATCTCGACATCGAGGAGGAGGCGGAGGATCTCGTCCGCGTCTTCGAGACCATGCTGAAGCAGCGAAGGCTGGGCGTCGTCATCCGACTCGAACTCTCGATCGGCATGCCGGACCACCTGCGCCGGATGATCGTGCGCGAGCTCAGGGTCGACAGCGACGAGGTCGTCGAGATCAACGGCATGATCGGCCTGAACGAGCTCGCGCAGCTCGTCGGCGTCGATCGGCCGGATCTGAAGTTCAAGCCCTATAATGCCCGCTTCCCCGAGCGCATCCGCGAGCATGGCGGCGACTGTTTCGCCGCGATCCGCCAGAAGGACCTGCTCGTCCATCACCCCTATGAGAGCTTCGACGTCGTCGTGCAGTTCCTGCAGCAGGCGGCGCGCGACCCCAATGTCGTCGCGATCAAGCAGACACTCTACCGCACCTCCGCCAACTCGCCGATCGTCAAGGCGCTGACGGAGGCGGCCGAGGCCGGCAAGTCGGTCACCGCGCTGGTCGAGCTCAAGGCCCGCTTCGACGAGGAAGCCAATATCCGCTGGGCCAAGGAGATGGAGCGGGCCGGCGTCCAGGTCGTCTACGGCTTCATCGAGCTCAAGACCCACGCCAAGCTGTCACTGGTGGTGCGCCGCGAGGCCGGCCAGCTCGTCACCTATTGCCATATCGCGACCGGCAACTACCACCCGATCACGGCGCGCATCTACACCGACGTCTCCTTCTTCACCGCCGACCCCGTGCTGTCGCAGGACGTTGCCCGCATCTTTAACTTCATCACCGGCTATGCCGAGCCCGCCGGGCTGGAGCGCATGTCGGTTTCGCCGACCGGGCTGAAGCAGCGCCTGCTGGCCGACATCGCCGAGGAGGTCGCCCATGTGAAGGCCGGCCGCAAGGGCGCGATCTGGGGCAAGTGCAACGCACTGGTCGATCCCGAGATCATCGACGCGCTCTATGACGCCAGCCAGGCCGGCGTCGAGATCGATTTCGTCGTGCGCGGGATCTGCTGCCTGCGGCCCGGCGTGCCCGGCCTCTCGGACAATATCCGGGTCAAGTCGATCATCGGCCGCTTCCTCGAGCATACCCGCATCTACGCCTTCGGCGCCGGCCACGGCATGCCGTCGCCCAAGGCCAAGATCTACATATCCTCGGCCGACCTGATGCCGCGCAACCTCGATCGCCGCGTCGAGGCGCTGACCCCGATTCTGAACCCGACTGTGCATCAGCAGTTGTTGGATCAGATCATGCTGGCCAACCTGCTCGACAACGAGCAGAGCTGGACGATATTGCCCGATGGCGGCTCGCGCCGCATTGTCCCCGCGCCGAACGAAGAGCCGTTCAATGCGCATAAGTACTTCATGACGAACCCGAGTCTGTCCGGACGTGGAAAATCGCTCTCCAACTCAAGTCCCCGTTCCCTCTCGCGCCGAGGGGGACGCAAGGCCTGAGCTCAAGCATGCGCCGGGGCGGCTCGCGTTGTCCCACACCATCGCCATCGTCGATATCGGCTCGAACTCGGTCCGCCTCGTCGTCTACGAGATGCTGGCCCGCGCCCCCGCGCAGGTCTTCAACGAGAAGGAAATGGCGGGTCTCGGCCGGCAGGTCGCCTCGACCGGCCGTCTCGCCGATGACGCCGTCGCCAAGGCGATCAACGCGCTGGTGCGCTTCCGCATCCTCTGCGAAGCGATGCATGTCGGCGAGATTCGCGTCATCGCCACCGCCGCGGCGCGCTATGCCAGCAATGGGCCGGAATTCATCGCCCGCGCCGAGGAGGCGATCGGCCAGCCGATCGAGCTGATCTCGGGCGGGCGCGAGGCCATCCTTTCCGGCCTCGGCGTGATCTCGGGCTTCGACAATCCGGACGGCGTGGTCGGCGATCTCGGCGGCGGCAGCCTGGAGCTGATCTCGATCAAGGACGGCGCGGTGGGGCAGGGCGCCAGCGTCCCGCTCGGCGGCCTCGCCCTGCTCGACCGCTCGAAGGGTTCGCTCCGGGCGGCCGAGAAGATCGTCAAGGACGAGCTCGACAAGCTGCCGCAGCTCGCCGCCATGAAAGGGCGCGACTTCTACGCCGTGGGCGGCACCTGGCGCGCGCTCGCCACGCTCCACCAGCACCGCGTCGGCTATCCGCTGAACGTGATGCACGGCTATTCCGTGCCGACCCGCGACGTCGCGGATTTCGTCAGGCTGGTCGAGCGCGCCGATATCTCGGTGCTCGATGCGATCGATGCCGTGTCCTCCGCCCGCCGGCCGCTGCTGGCCTATGGCGCGCTGGTGCTGGACGAACTGATCAAGCGCGGCAAGCCGCGCGAGATCATCATCTCGGCGCAGGGCGTGCGCGAAGGGCTGCTGCACGAGCAGCTCTCGCCGGAAGAGCAGAGCGCCGACCCGCTGATGCAGGCGGCGCGGGACTACAATCTGCTGCGCGCCCGCGACCCGCGCCATGCGGCCGAGCTGATCAACTGGACCCGCGGCATCCTGGAGACGGCCGGCCTGCCGCAGGACGAGCCCTCCGGCCGGATGATCGAGACCGTCTGCCTGCTCTCCGATATCGGCTGGCGCGCCCATCCCGACTATCGCGGCGAGCAGAGCATGAATGTCATCGCCCACGCCTATTTCACCGGCCTCGACCATATCGGGCGCGCTTTTCTGGCGCTGACGATCTTCCATCGCTATGCAGGGATGAAGGCGAGTTCGCCGGCCGCAGCCGGGCTCAAGACGCTGCTGCCGCCGCCGATCCTGGCTCGGGCGCTCCTGATCGCCGCGATATTCCGCGTCGCCTATCTGCTCTCGGCCGGCATGGCCGGCATCCTGCCGCGCATCCCGGCGGCCTGCGTCGACAATCGCCTGCTCCTGCGCTTTCCGGCCGACCTGTCGGCGCTGGCGAGCGAGCGCGTCGAGGGGCGGCTGAAGCAGCTCGCGAAGCTGCTCGGCCGCGATTTCGAGATCGGCAGGCTCTGAGGCCTTACGAACCCGCGTCATGCTCGGGCTTGACCCGAGCATCTCTTCATCCGGTTTCGTCATTCCGGGCGACCGGAGGGAGACCCGGAATCCATCGTAGGATGTCGAATTCTATGATGGATTCCGGATCCGCGCCGCTTCGCGGCTTGTCCGGAATGACGCTGGAATAATCCGGAGATTCTCGGGTCGAAGCTTCGCTTCGCCCGAGAATGACGGAGCGTTTTCGGTGCCGCTTATCCCACCGCCCGCAGCCGGGCGAAGCCGGCGTCGAGATCGGCCTTGAGGTCTTCGATATCCTCCAGTCCGATATGGATCCGGATCGTCGGCCCCTTGAAGTCCGGCGTCGTCGCGGTGCGGTAGTCCTTGCAGTCGAAGGGCAGCACCAGGCTCTCGTAGCCGCCCCAGGAAGCGCCGATCCCGAACAGCGTCAGCCCGTCCAGCATCGCGCCGACAGCCTTCATCGAGACGGGCTTCAGCTCGAACGTGAAGAGCGAGGAGGCACCGGTGAAATCGCGCTTCCAGATCTCGTGGCCGGGAGCGCCGGGCAGGGCGGGGTGCAGGACGTTTGCGACCTCCGGGCGATCGCGCAGCCATTCCGCCATGGCGAGGCCGGCCGGCATCTGCTCCTTCAGGCGGATCGCCATCGTGCGCATGCCGCGCAGCGTCAGGAACGCATCTTCCGGGGCGACGATGAGGCCGAGCTGGCCCCAGGCCGCGCGCAGCTTCTTGTAGAGTTCCGGCGTCCGGGCCGAGACGGTGCCGATCAGCACGTCCGAATGGGCGGCATAATACTTCGTGCCGGCCTGCACCGAGAGATCGATGCCGAAGGCGTGGGCATCGAAGAACAGCGGCGTCGCCCAGGTATTGTCCATCGCGACCGGGATGCCGCGCTCGCGCGCAGCCGCGACGATCGCTGGAATGTCCTGCATCTCGAAGGTCTGGGAGCCCGGCGCCTCGGTCCAGATCGCCTTCGTGTTCGGCTTGAACAGCTTGGCGATGTCGCCGCCGACCAGCGGGTCGTAATAGGTCGTCTCGATACCCATCCGCTTCAGGAAGGTGTCGCAGAAGATTCGCGTCGGCCGATAGACGCTGTCCGTCACCAGGACATGGTCGCCGGCCGAGAGCAGGGTCAGAAAGGCAAGCGTACAGGCCATCAGTCCCGATGGCGTCACGACGACGCCGGCGCCGCCCTCGATCGTGTTGGCGGCGGCGATCAGCGCGTCGATCGTCGGGTTGCCGTCCGTGCCGTAGGTGTAGCGCGCCTTGCGCACCAGGAAGTCTTCGGTGTTCGGATAGACCACCGTCGAGCCTCGTACGATAGGCGCATTGACAAAGCCGTAGCTGTCGGCGGGGTCCCGGCCGGCCAGAACCAGGCGCGTGCGCTCGCCGAGGCGCGCAAATTCAGGCGAAGTCAGCTTTTTCATGGGACGGCACGGCCAGAAAGTGGGAAAATCATGGTCAGGCTTGACCACTCCCCACAAACTCGCATGTGATATATGCAGGGAACAAGGGGCGGCTCATGCGTATGGCGGTTGCTTGACGCTCATGAATCGCTCTGGCAATCGACTCGAGGATATGGCGACGCCGCGCGCAAGCGGGACGAACCGAGCGGCGAAAAAGCCGCCGGCGGCGTGACCAGAAATATCTTCCGGCATCAGCCGGATCAGGGGTTCCAACGGGAGAGTACCGATGAAGAAGTTTGTAGCGGCCGCGCTTGCGGCAGGGTTCGGCATGGCGCTGTCAGCGACCGGGGCGTCGGCCCAGGCCACGCTGACGCAGGTCAAGCAGCGCGGCATCCTCAATTGCGGCTCGAACACCGGCCTCGCCGGCTTCGGCGTGCCGGACGCGCAGGGCAACTGGAAGGGCCTCGACGTCGACCTCTGCCGCGCCATCGCGGCGACGGTCTTCAACGACCCCAACAAGGTGAAGTTCATCCCGCTTTCGGCCAAAGACCGCTTCACCGCGCTCCAGTCGGGCGAGGTCGACGTTCTCGTCCGCAACTCGACCTGGACGATGACGCGCGACGCCTCGCTCGGCCTGCTCTTCACCGGCGTGAACTATTATGACGGCCAGGGCTTCCTGGTCCGCAAGAAGCTCGGCGTGAACTCGGCGCTGCAGCTCAACGGCGCCTCGGTCTGCACCCAGCAGGGCACCACGACCGAGCTCAACCTCGCCGACTACTTCCGCGCCAACAACCTGAAATACGAAGTCGTGGCCTTCGCGACCTCGGACGAGACGGTCAAGGCCTATGACGCCGGTCGCTGCGACGCCTTCACCACCGACGCCTCGGGCCTCTATGCCGAGCGCCTGAAGCTGACGAACCCCGACGAGCATCTCGTTTTGCCGGAGATCATCTCCAAGGAGCCGCTCGGACCGGCCGTCCGCAACAACGACCCGCAATGGTTCAACCTGGTGAAATGGGTCCATTTCGCCATGCTGAACGCTGAGGAGCTCGGCGTGACCCAAGCGAATGTCGACGAGAAGACCAAGTCCGACAACCCGGAGATCAAGCGTCTGCTCGGCACCGAAGGCAAGTTCGGCGAGCAGGTCGGCCTGACCCCGGATTGGGTCGTCCGCATCGTCAAGCATGTCGGCAATTACGGCGAATCCTTCGAGCGCAACGTGGGCCAGGGCTCGCTGCTCAAGATCGCCCGCGGCCAGAACGGTCTGTGGACCAAGGGCGGCCTGCAATACGCCCCGCCGGTTCGCTAAGAGGCATGCGGGGCGCCGGCCTGGCCGGCGCCCCGTTTCATCGTCGCGCGCCGAAACGGCCCCGGCCGGCGATGGGCGCGATGTGAGTGTCCGGTTGCCGTATGGTGTCGCTGCTGTCGTCCAGGATACGTTCTGCCATTTCCAAGGCAAGGATGCCGCTGCTCGTCGCGATGGCATCTGCCGCGATGGCTGCCCTGGCGCCGGATGAAGGGCGCGCCGCGCCGGCGGGCGGCTTGCTCGACAAGGTGAGACAGCGCGGCTCGGTGATTTGCGGCGTCGCGCCTTCGCTGGCCGGTTTCTCCCTGCCCGACAGGCAGGGGCGCTGGACCGGACTCGACGTCGATCTCTGCCGTGCGGTCGCCGCCGCGATCTTCGACGATCCCGAGAAGGTGACGTTCGTCCCGCTGCTGTCGAAGGACCGCTTCACCGCGCTCCAGACCGGCGAGGTCGATCTTCTGTCGCGGACCTCGACCTGGTCGATGGCGCGCGATACCGCGCTCGGCCTCAACTTCACCGGCATCAATTTCTATGGCGGCGAGGGCTTCATGGTGCGCGGCAAGCTCGGCCTGACCTCGGCCCGGCAACTCGCCGGAGCCTCCGTCTGCGTCGAGCAGGGCACCACGACCGAACTCAATGTCGCCGATTTCTTCCGCGGCCACGGCCTGAAATATGAGATCGTCGCCTTCAAGGACAGCCAGGAAACCCTCGACGCCTATGCCAGCGGCCGCTGCGACGCCTATGCCTATGACCGGGCCGGCCTCGCGATCCAGCGCGTGGGGCTCGCAGCGCCGCAGGAGCACGTCATCCTGCCCGAGACGATCTCGAAGGAGCCGCTCGGCCCGGCCGTGCGCCACGGCGACGACCAATGGTTCGACCTGGTCAAGTGGACGCTGTTCGCCATGGTCGATGCCGAGGAGCTGGGCGTGGGCCAGGGCAATCTCGATTCCATGCGGGCCTCGGAGCGGCCGGATGTCCGTCGATTGCTCGGCTTGGAGGGCGATTTCGGCGAGCCGCTCGGCCTGAATCGCGATTGGGCCTATCGCATTCTTCGCCATGTCGGCAATTATGGGGAATCTTTTGAGAGAAATCTCGGTCGGGACTCGCCTCTGAAGATCGAACGTGGCCAGAATGCGCTGTGGACTCGGGGAGGGCTGCAATACGCTCCGCCGATCCGCTGACGACCGCCCGGCGGGGGGCGGACCAAAAAATGAAACGGGGCCGCAAGGCCCCGCACGAGACGAAGGAGCAAGGGCAAGGTTCGGGCGGCTTGGCCCGGGACTTGCTCACGAGCCGAGGGCGGGACGAACCCGCCCCGAACAGGGGAACGAGATGAAGATCATGGCAGAATCGGTGATTGCCGGTGCCGGAGACCTGTCGCAGCGCATGGCGCGGACCGGGAACGGGGGCTGAGGGAAGGGCGCGCGGCTTGCCGGCCGGGCGCCGTTCGCGAAACCGGAACAGTGGCACGGACAACAAGACGACCACGGCGCAACCGCACCGCCGCAGGATCGCCGGCCACGACAAGCGAAGCAAAAAAGGGCGTGACAGGTGTCGAGCATCCCCAGCGAACAGGTAACACCCGGCAAGGCGTCGTTATTCTACGACCCGAAGATCCGGGGCTATGTCTATCAGGCCGCCCTGGTGGCGATCGTCGCCTTCCTGATCTGGTCAGCGGCATCGAACGCGATCGAGAACCTGCGTGCGCAGAAGATCGCCTCGGGCTTCGGCTTCTGGCACAACGCGGCCGGCTTCGACATCAACCAGAAGCTGATTACGTTCTCGGCCTCGGGCGGCTCGACCTATGGCGACGCGTTCATCGTCGGCCTGCTCAACACGCTGCTGGTGGCCGGCCTGGGCATCATCTTCGCGACCTTTCTCGGCTTCTTCGTCGGCGTCGCCCGACTCTCGAACAACTGGGTCATCTCGAAGCTCGCGATGATCTATGTCGAGGTCATCCGGAACATCCCGCTGCTGCTCCAGCTGTTCTTCTGGTACAACGCGGTCCTGAAGCCGCTGCCCAACCCGCGCGATTCCATCGCGCTGCCGGCCGGCGCGCTGCTCAACAACCGCGGCCTTTACCTTCCCGATCCGCAGCTCGGCCCCGGTGGCAACCTCATCGTCTGGGCCTTCCTGATCGGCCTCGTCGCCACCTTCCTCTTCCGGTCCTGGGCGCATAAGCAGCAGGCCGCGACCGGCCGGCAATATCCGATCGGCTGGGTCGCGCTCGCCCTGATCGTCCTCCTGCCCGCGCTGATCTATTTCGTGACGGGCCGGCCGGTCTCCTTCATCTATCCCGAGCGGGCCGGCTTCAACCTGCGCGGCGGCATCCAGATCTTCCCGGAATTCGTCGCGCTCCTGATCGGCCTGACCACCTATACGGCGGGCTTCATCGCCGAGGTGGTGCGTGCCGGCATCCTCGCGGTGTCGAAAGGGCAGACCGAGGCCGCCAATGCGCTGGGCCTGCGCAACGGGCCGACGCTGAAGCTCGTCGTCATCCCGCAGGCTATGCGGGTAATCATTCCGCCGCTGACCTCGAACTACCTCAACCTGATCAAGAACTCGTCATTGGCGGTGGCGATCGGCTATCCCGATCTTGTCCAGGTCTTCACCGGTACGGTGTTGAACCAGACCGGCCAGGCCGTCGAGGTCGTGGCGATTACGATGGCGGTCTATCTGACGATCTCGCTGGTGACTTCGCTGTTCATGAACATCTACAACAAGCGCATGGCGCTGGTGGAACGGTGAGGGCCGCGCGATGACCGACGCAACAACCGAGAACGCGCCCTTCGCCTTCGTCCGCAAGGAGACGCTTCCGCAGGAGCCGGCGCCGCTTTCCGTCGCCGGCCCCCTGGCCTGGATCAGGACGAACCTGTTCTCGAGCCCGCTCAACATCATCCTGACGCTGCTCTGCGTCTGGCTGGTCGTCGATACGGTTCCGGGAATGATCCGCTTCTATTTCCTCGATGCGGTCTGGACCGGGACGAACCGTGACGCCTGCCTCGCCGACAAGGTCGGGCGCCCGGTCGGCGCCTGCTGGGCCTATATCGCCGATCGCACCCAGTACTTCATTTACGGCTCCTACCCCGTGTCCGAGCGCTGGCGCGTCAACATCGTCTTCGTGATGTTCGCTCTCGGCGTGGTCTGGCTGCTCTGGAACAAGATGCCGCTGAAGAAGGTCGGCGCCTTCTTCTTCTTCGTCATCATGCCAGCCAGCGCCTTCATCCTGCTGCTCGGCGGCGAGCGCGCGGTGAGCTTCCTGCGCTTCCTGATCCTCGTCACCTTCGCGCTGGCGGTGCTGTATCTCGTGCTCTCCTTCGTGCCGGGGCTGATGAAGTTCTGGATCGGCGAGGGGCAGCTCGCTGTCGAGGAGGCCATGCCGGTCTGGCAGCGCTTCTACCGGCCCAAGCGCCTGATCCTGATCTCGCTCGTCGTCTTCGGCCTGCTGGCGGTGCTCGCCGACAAGGTCGGTCTGCCGCGCGTAGATACCGGCCTCTGGGGCGGCATGACCGTGACCTTCCTAATCTCGGCGGTCGGTATCGTCTTCTCGCTGCCGCTCGGCGTGCTGCTGGCGCTCGGCCGGCGCTCCAAGCTGCCGGCTATCCAGCTGCTCTCGGTGATCTTCATCGAGTTCGTGCGCGGCGTGCCGCTGATCACCGTGCTGTTCATGGCCAACACCATGCTGCCGCTCTTCGTGCCGCAGGAATGGTCGCCGGACCGCTTGCTGCGCCCGCTGATCGGCGTCGCGCTCTTCGCTGCCGCCTATATGGCGGAGGTGGTGCGCGGCGGCCTGCAGGCGATGCCGAAGGGCCAGTACGAGGGCGCGATGTCGCTCGGCCTCGGCTACTGGCAGATGATGCGCCTGATCATCCTGCCGCAGGCGCTGCGCATCGTGATCCCGGGCATCGTCAACACCTTCATCGGGCTGTTCAAGGATACGACGCTGGTCACCATCGTCGGTATCTTTGACTTCCTGCGCACCATCGAGGCGACGCTGATCGATCCGACCTGGGCGACGCCCACGACACGGTCGACAGGCTACGCTTTCGCCGCCATCTTCTATTTCCTGTGCTGCTGGGGAATGTCGCGCTATTCGATTGCGGTCGAGAAGCGCCTCGCCGCCGGCCAAAAACGTTGAGAGGGACGACAACCATGGCAATGGCAGAAACCAAGACGACCGGCTCCCGCCCCGCGGCGCTGAAGCAGACCTCGCTGAACACCGCCACCGCGGTCGAGATGATCGGCGTGAACAAGTGGTACGGCGAGTTCCACGTGCTGCGCGACATCAACCTGAAGGTCGGCCGTGGCGAGAAGCTGGTCATCTGCGGCCCGTCCGGCTCGGGCAAGTCGACGATGATCCGCTGCATCAACCGGCTGGAAGAGCACCAGAAGGGCCAGATCATCGTCGACGGCACGGAACTGACCAACGATCTCAAGAAGATCGACGAGATCCGTCGCGACGTCGGCATGGTCTTCCAGCACTTCAACCTGTTCCCGCATCTGACGATCCTCGAGAACCTGACGCTGGCGCCGATCTGGGTGCGCAAGATGCCGAAGAAGGATGCCGAGGAGATCGGCATGCACTATCTCACGCGCGTCAAGATCCCCGAGCAGGCCCATAAATATCCGGGCCAGCTGTCGGGCGGCCAGCAGCAGCGCGTCGCGATCGCCCGCTCGCTGTGCATGAGCCCGAAGATCATGCTGTTCGACGAGCCGACCTCGGCGCTCGATCCCGAGATGGTCAAGGAGGTGCTCGACACCATGGTCTCGCTGGCGGAGGAGGGCATGACCATGCTCTGCGTCACCCACGAAATGGGCTTCGCCCGCCAGGTCGCCGACCGCGTCATCTTCATGGATGCCGGCCAGATCGTCGAGATGAACACCCCCGACGCGTTCTTCAAGAACCCGCAGCACGAGCGCACCAAGCTCTTCCTCAGCCAGATTCTGCACTGAGGGCGGAACGTCCCGCCGCCTCGATCGCAAGCGCGCCGGCTCATGCCGGCGCGTTTTTCGTTTCAGGGCGGAGCCGAGTCTTCCTGGATTGCTTCGCTTCGCTCGCAATGACGGCGTGGCGCGATGGCGCCCCTTTTCGGCATGGCGAAACATGCCTTGTCGGAACGAATCCTGGCGTACCCCGTTTGTGACGGGAACGGAGGAAACGCCATGAAACGTCTTGTTCCTGCTTTGCTCGCCGCCCTTCTGGTCAGCGGCGGGGCCTATGCCCAGTCGATCAATGTCGGCCCCGGCGGCGTCAGCGTCGATACGCGCTCGCCGCGCGAGCGGGCGGTCGACCGGGAGATCCGCGAGGAGCGGCGCGACCGCTATGAGCGCCATCGCGAGCGGGAATGGCGCCGGGCGAACTACCGCCGCGACTGCCGCACCGTGACGACCGAGCGCGAAACGCCGCGTGGCGTCGTGCGCCGGACCACCCGCGTCTGCGACTGAGTTCGGCCGCGCCGGCAGGCGCGGCATCCGTCCATGAAAAAGGCCCGCGGCGCCAAGCGTCGCGGGCCTTCTGTTGGAACGAGGCTTATTTGCCGTCGCGCGCCTTCACGGCTTGGTCGGGGAAGTCCGAGAACAGCCCGTCGAGGCCGAGCGCGAAGAAGGCCTTGTACTCGGCGCCCGCATCGCCCTTGAAGTCGGAGGTCAGCCGCTTCGGCTCGCTACGGAAGGTCCAGCTATGGACCAGGAGCCCGGCCGCGTGGGCGTCCTTCACCACATTGGTCGGGGCCATCAGCGTGCGGTCGCGCTCGTCGATCGTGCCGTCGCCGTTCAGGTCCTGCGGCTTGCCGTCGGCGCCGATCGTCTGCTTCGAGCCGATCAGATAGGGCTTCCAGGGGCCGACGCCGTCGGCATAGGTCGCGATCTCCTTCAGGCCCTCGGCCGAGAGCATGTCCTGGAAAGTCCGCTTGTCGCCGAGCACGGCGAAGTCGTAGGGGCGGTCGAAGGGCGCGACGAGCGTGACCTTGCCGTCCTTGTCGACACCGTCGCCATCGACGAGCTGGACGAGGCGCAATTGCGTCTTCGGGCGCAGGTATTTCAGGTTTGCGGTCTCGAAGCTCTGGATGAAGACCGGCGCGGCCTTGTCGGTCCAGCCGGCGGCCTTGAGCATGTCGAGCAGCTTGTCCTCGAAGGCGAGGCCCAGCGCGGCGTGATAGGTCGGGTGCTTGGTCTCGGGATAGATGCCGATGGTGCGGCCGGTGCGGGCGCTCTCGGCCTTGGCGAGGTCGATCACCTCCTGGAAGGTCGGGATCTGGTACTTGCCGTTATGCGACTGGTCGCGGTCGGCGAAGGCCTGCTTGGCCTTGAGCGTCTTGATCTCGGCGGCGGTGAAGTCGTTGGCGAACCAGTCGGTGGTGTCGACGCCGTCGACCTTGCGGGTGGTCTTGCGATTGGCGAATTCCGGGCGGTTGGCGACGTCGGTGGTGCCTGACAGCATCGGCTCGTGGCGGACGACGAGCACGCCGTCCTTGGTCGAGACGAGGTCTGGCTCGATGAAATCGGCACCCTGCTGGATCGCGAGCTTGTAGCCCTCGATCGTATGCTCCGGCATGTAGCCGCTGGCGCCGCGATGACCGATGACGAGCGGCTTCTGGCCCGACAGCGTCGGGGCCGCCTGTGCGAACGCAGCCGGAACCTGGAAGGCCAGCGCGGCGAGAAGCGTGGTCGAGAGAAGGAGGTTCTTTGTCATGATCTGCCCAGCCTCACGGAAATGCGAGCGACCTTAAGAGGGCGGATATGACACGGCCATGAAGGCCGATGCTTGGATTTGAGTGGGGCGCTGCGCGCACAGGCGTGAAGCCTGTCGACGGCAAAGACGAAACGCTCACGATGCCGATCGCGGCGTCAACCAGGAGCGCAGGGATGTCCTCGGATGAGCGGGTAGGCGATACGGTCGAATGCGAGTTTTGCTGTAAGAGGCGCTCGGGAGAAAACCTAGGACATGCAAGGTTTTTGCTGAAGCTCTGCAACTCCACGAGCGCATGTGAGCGGTCAAAGACAAGAGGAATCGTTCCATAAAAATGCTCAAGCGCACTGGTGCTGCAATCATCGTATTCGCAGGTATGGCCATCTACGCATGGTCTCCGGATCTCGACTGGCGAACCGCCGAGGAAATACCGTTCGTTCTCCGAGACGGCGTCGAGCTTGCGCGCCATTCAGCCGCTAGAACACCTGCGTCGCTCAGCCTGATCTGCGGTGTCGACGGTGGTCTTCACCTGCTGTTGCGCACACGCCTGCCGATCCCCGCAGAGTTTCGAAGGAATATGCCCGGCAGAGTTGAGAATGTCTCGGTCATCATCGGCGACGGGATGACACAGCAGCTTCAGGTTGCCGTCGATATCGTTGCGACGGCTTCCGGGAGTGGGTGGTGGTTTGAGCGACTGGTCGGCGGAAAGCCGCTCGATACGATGGTCACGTCACGCTTGCCGCCAGAGAAGGTGACGATGCTCGAAAGCTGGTTCGGCAGCAGCAGGCCACCCTCGAGGGTTGCTGTGATGGGCATTCTCGAAACGGGCTCGTTCATGGTCGGCACGCGTACAGGCGAAGCGATCGGGACGCTTCGTTCGAATTGTGTCGCAGCCTGATGCAAGGGACCAGTGCGAGATAACGCGGTTCTACGAGCTTTATTCGCTCGCTGCCCTACTTCTCGTCTTTCCTCGGGTCCTCGACATAAACAAGCCCGCCCCGGCGAAAGCGGAGGCGGGCTTGTGCGATCACCGATGCGGGCGGGCCTACCGGGAGCGAAGCCGCAGCCGTCTCCCCGCAATCTCAGCGGCGGTGGGTCTCAAGCGTCGTCTTGGCGTCGAGGCGCTTGGAGGCCGGCGGGGTGTAGTCCGGCTGCTGCTGGGTGGCGCAGGCGGCAAGGCCGAGCGCGACAAGGCCGAGGACGAGGATGCGGCTGGCGCTTTTCATGTGTGGATATCCCGTTCACCGCGACATGCGGTTGCATCGTCTTTCCGCTTGTGGAACGACCGCGTCAAGAGTGTGACACTGGGGGCTTCATGTCCCTGCGTCATGCTTGAATCGGTCGAAATCCGTTCGGCCTCGTCTTTGCGGCGTCCCGGAATCCGTCCGGCGATGCCAGGATTGAAGCGTCATGACCCCAGCCGCCCGGATCAGCGCCGCCATCGAGGTGCTCCAGGATATCGTCGAGCGCCGCCGGCCCGCCGCCGATTCGCTCAAGGACTGGGGCCTGTCGCGCCGCTTCGCCGGCTCGAAGGACCGGGCCGCCGTCGCTTCGCTGGTCTATGACGCGCTCCGGCGCAAGGCCTCGTCCGGCTATGCGATGGCGTCCGAGACGCCACGCGCGCTCGTCCTCGGCATGCTGGCGGGCCTGCGCGGCCTCGGCGTCGCCGAGATCGCGGCGCTCTGCTCGGGCGAGAACCATGCGCCACAGCCCTTGAACGACGACGAGACGGCGCTGCTCACGGCCTTTTCCGTCGAAGGCGCTCCGGATTGGGTGCAGGCGGACGTCCCGGAATGGCTCTGGCCCTCGTTCCGGGCGGGCCTGGGTGAAGCAGCCATCGCCGAGGGCGAGGCTCTGGCCGCCCGCGCGCCGATCGACCTGCGCGTCAACCGCCTCAAGGCAAGCCGCGACGCTGTGCTGAAGGATCTCGCCCATCTCCAGCCGGAGCAGGGCCCCTGGTCGCCCGACGCCTTGCGCTTCCAGCCCGGCTATGACGGGCGCGGCCCCTCATTGCAGACAGAGCCCGGCTTCTTCGCCGGCGCCTTCGAGATCCAGGACGAGGGCTCGCAACTGGTGACGCTGCTCGCCGGCGCCAAGCCCGGCCAGACCGTGATCGATCTCTGCGCCGGGGCAGGGGGCAAGACACTGGCGCTCGCCGCGCTGATGGCCAATCGCGGCAGCCTCTACGCCACCGATCTCGACAGCCGCCGCCTCGCGCCATTGCATGACCGGCTGGCCCGCTCGGGGGCGAGCGTCGTCGAGGTCCGCATTCCCCGCTCGCGCGGCCACGAGCCCTTCGCCGATATCGCCGGGCAGGTGGATCTGGTGCTGGTCGATGCGCCCTGCACCGGCTCAGGCACCTGGCGGCGCAACCCCGACGCGAAATGGCGCGTGCGCCCCGGCGCATTGGCAGAGCGCATCAAGGACCAGGCCGAGGTGCTGGCGCGGGCCGCCCGGCTGGTGAAGCCGGGAGGCCGCATCGCCTATATCACCTGCTCCGTGCTGCCGGAGGAGAACGACGAGGCCATCCGTGCCTTCCTCGGCAAGCATCCGGGCTTTGCCGCGGTCGCGCCGAGCGACGTGCTCAAGGGTGCCGAGAGCGATGTCTCGCTGCTCGCTCGCTTCGCCACCAGCTACGGCCTGCAGTTCTCGCCGCGGCGTACGGGCACGGACGGGTTCTATCTGGCCTGTCTGCAAGGCTGAGGCCGCGAACGCTCGCTGCGGGGTGTGCGACAGTATCGTCCGCCTCACCAGGAGCGAAAATTGTGCGTTCTTGCGCCGGCGAGCCGCTTTGACGATGTCATGATCGCTACCAATCGCATGGGAATGGTCATGAGCGCGAATACGGAAACCTTCGTCTCCCTTGCCGTCTTGAAGGCAAAAGCCGGCCGTCGGGAGGATCTGCGGGCGGCGCTTCTCGCCCTGATCGAGCCGACGCGGGCGGAAGTGGGTTGCCTCGACTATGTCCTGTTCGAGCAGCGCGATGAGCCTGGCACGTTTTACATGCGCGAGGCGTTCCGCAACCGTGCGGCGCTCGATACGCATATCGCCACTCCTCATTTCCAGGCTTTTGCCGCTGGGATGGAAGCGCTTCTGGCCGAACCGCTGCGCTTGATCGTTCTGGATCAGGTTTCCTCCTGAGGCGGCCTGCTTTCCGGCATGGCCGTTCCGCCCTGATGCCGTGGCCGAGCCGTTGCGCGCGCCCGCGCGATCCATTAACGGAACGCGATGACGAGCGCTCAGCCCCATCACGACTCCATCCTCATCATCGATTTCGGCTCGCAGGTGACGCAGCTCATCGCGCGGCGCATCCGCGAGATCGGCGTCTATTGCGAGATCGCCCCGTTCCAGTCGGCGGCCGATGCCTTCGCCCGCATGAAGCCGAAGGGCGTGATCTTCTCGGGCGGCCCGGCCTCGGTGCCGGACGAGGGCAGCCCGCGCGCGCCTGAAGCGGTCTTCTCGGCGAATATCCCGCTGATGGGCATCTGCTACGGCCAGCAGACCATGGCGCATCAGCTCGGGGGCAAGGTCGAGGGCGGGCATGCGGCTGAGTTCGGCCGCGCCGATGTCGAGATCGTCGCGCCGTCGAAGCTGTTCGAAGGCGTCTGGGAGAAGGGCGTGCGCTATCCCGTCTGGATGAGCCATGGCGACCGGGTCACCGAACTGCCGCGGGGCTTCTCGGTCAAGGCGACCTCGGAGAACGCCCCCTTCGCGGTGGCAAGCGACGAGACCCGGCGCTTCTACACCACGATGTTCCACCCCGAGGTGGTCCACACCCCGGATGGCGGCAAGCTGCTGCGCAATTTCGTCGTCGAGATCTGCGGCTGCAAGCCGGACTGGAGCATGTCGGCCTATCGCGCCGAGATGCAGAAGAAGATCCGCGAGCAGGTCGGCGCCGGCCGCGTCATCTGCGGGCTCTCCGGCGGCGTCGACTCGGCGGTCGCGGCGGTGCTGATCCACGAGGCGATCGGCGACCAGCTCACCTGCGTCTTCGTCGATCACGGCCTGATGCGGATGAACGAGGCCGAAGAGGTCGTCCGCCTGTTCAGGGATCACTACAACATCCCGCTGGTGCATGTTGAGGCCGAAGAGCTTTTCCTCTCCGAGCTCGCCAAATGCGGCGCCGATCCGGAAGCCAAGCGCAAGACCATCGGCCGGCTCTTCATCGACGTCTTCGATGCCGAGGCCGCCAAGCTCGGCGGCGCCGATTTCCTGGCGCAGGGCACGCTCTATCCCGACGTGATCGAGAGCGTGTCGTTCTCCGGCGGCCCCTCGGTGACCATCAAGAGCCACCACAATGTCGGCGGCCTGCCCGAGCGCATGAAGATGAAGCTCGTCGAGCCGCTGCGCGAGCTCTTCAAGGACGAGGTCCGCGTGCTCGGCCGCGAGCTCGGCCTGCCCGAAGCCTTCGTCGGCCGCCACCCCTTCCCGGGGCCGGGCCTCGCCATCCGCTGCCCCGGCGAGATCACCAGGGAGAAGCTCGACATCCTGCGCAAGGCCGATGCGATCTATCTCGACGAGATCCGCAAGGCCGGCCTCTACGACGTGATCTGGCAGGCCTTCGCCGTGCTGCTGCCGGTCCGCACCGTCGGCGTGATGGGCGACTACCGCACTTATGACCATGTCTGCGCGCTGCGCGCCGTGACCTCGGTCGACGGCATGACGGCGGATTTCTATCCCTTCGACATGAACTTCCTCGGCCGCGCCGCGACCCGCATCATCAACGAGGTCAAGGGCATCAACCGCGTCGTCTACGACGTGACATCGAAGCCCCCCGGTACGATCGAGTGGGAATGAGCCCGCTGACTTCGCTTTAAAAAGCGGTTGAGGGCCGGCCCTGCAAGGGCCGGCCCTCAACATATGGCGCTCCCTTAATCGGCGGACGGGATCGCGGCGGGGTCCATCCACATCGCTTCCCAGACATGGCCGTCGGGATCGGTGAGGCTGCGGTTGTACAGGAAGCCGAGATCCTGCTTCGCGTTGATGTCGGCCGTTCCGCCATGCTTCGCGGCAGTGTCGTTCATCCGGTCGACCGCTTCGCGGCTGTCGCAGGAAATCGCCAGCATCACTTCGCTCGAGGTCGCCGGCGGGATCGGGCGATTGGTGAAGCTGCGCCATTTGGCATGGGTCAGCAGCATCACGTGGATGGCCTCGCTCCAGACCATGGCGGCACTGGTCTCGTCGCTGAAATGCGGATTGTTGGTGAAGCCGAGCGCCTCGTAGAAGGACTTGGCGCGCGGCAGGTCCGTCACCGGCAGGTTCACGAAGATCATCTTGGTCATGTCACATCTCCCTTGATCGCGGCCGGGCTCCTTGCCCGGCCTCGTTCGACAAGCGCCGCCATGCCCGTCATCGCGGCTGCCTGTGGTGAGTGTTAGAGACGGTCGGCGGGCAGCGAATTGACGTTTGGTAGGAAATCGCGCCCCTACATCCGGCCAAGCGCGATCGCCCTTCGCAGGCGGCTTAGGCTCTCCGGCGTGATGCCCAGCCAGGCCGCGATATGATGCTGCTTCAGCCGCCGGTGCAGATCCGGTTCGCGGCGGATGAAATCGCGATAGCGTTTCATCGCGTCGTCATGGCGGAAGGAGATCTCGTCCGGTTCCTTCTCGACGATCCAGTGGCGTTCCATGTAGCGGACATAGAAGGCGGCGATATCCGGAAACGCGGCAACGAGCCGTTTGAAAGCCGCGAACTCGTATTCAAGAACGGTGCTGTCCTCGATGGCGGTGATGGTAAAGCGGCTCGGCTCGGCGAGCAGGGCCGCGCTCACGGAAGCGGCGATGCGGTTTTCCGGAAAGAAGTATTTGACGATCATGTCGCCGTCCGGCCCGACATAGTGCTGGTAGAACAGGCCTTCGACGACGAAGGCGCAGGCCGTGGGCACATCGCCCGCCCGGATGAAGGGCTCGTCCTTCTGATAGACCCTGCGCCGCAGCAGCTCAGCCCAGGCGTGCTCGGCCTCCTCCGACAGATCGGCGTAGGTGCGGATTTTTGCGAAGAATGCGTCCGTGCCCGTCATGGGGCGCCCGTCTCCTGCTCTCGTCGCGATGAGAGCACGCCCCCGGCTTGAAAGGCGAGCGGCATGTTGTCGGGCCGATAGGCGAACAATCTGCGTCCGGATCTGATCCCGAACGGGATGAAAATGCGCAACAGGAGGTCGCGCATGAAAAGCCGCCATTTGCCTTGTGCGCGTTTTTGCGAACTGTTGCGCGCGGTCAATTTGACGACTTCGCTGACGCGGGGGCGCCGCAACTCCTCGTAATGCTGGAACGCGGTCGGAACATCGGCTTCGCGCTCCAGAGCGGCGGCAAGAACGAGGGCGTCTTCGATCGCCATCGATGCGCCCTGGCCCGCATGGGGGCCGACCGCATGGGCGGCGTCGCCGAGCAGCACGACGCACCCCCTCGACCAGGCCGGCAATTCCGGCATGTCGAAGACGGGATAAGGCCGCTCGATGCTGGTGACGGCGGCGAGGATCGCGCGATTGGGCGCGGGATCGCTGGCGTGCATCTGCCGGATGCGGTCGGCAAAGGCCTTGCCATCGAACGCATCGCCATTCTCCGGCGTGTCCGCCGCGTAGGAGGTGAACCAGAAAGCCTGCTGCCGATCGTCGACCAGATAGCCGAAGAACGCCTTCTCGCCGAACGTCATGCGCATCGTGCCGTTCGTGCTGGCCACCGTGGTCTGCGTGATGCCGCCGGTGCCGATCAACCCGGTGAAATGAGGAGCGGGATAGTCGGGGAACACTTGAGCACGGATCGTCGAGCGCAAACCGTCGGCCCCGACGACGATATCGGCCTCGAAGACCTCGCCACGCGAAAGCGTCAGCCGGGCGCGACCAGTATCGGGCGTCACCGTCGCCAGGCCTGTCCCGAAACGCAGATCGGCGCCAGCCGACCGCGCGCGCTTCAGCAGGATTTCCGTCAGGCCGCCCCGGCTGATCGTGATGCTGGGCGCGCCGAAGGCGCTTTCGTGGTCGGCCTGATCCGCGTAGCCGAGGCGGGCGCCGCGCGCGTTGCAGATGTCGATTCCCGTGGTCTCGACCCCGCCGCCGCGCACGGAATCGTAGCAGCCGATGGCCTTCAACCCGTTCATGCCGTTCGGCGCCAGCGTGAGGAACGCGCCTTCGCGGCAGACTTCCGCTTCCTCGCGTCGTTCGAAGACGACAGGCCGATAGCCCTGATCGGCCAGGCGGCACGCCAGGACGAGGCCGCCGATGCCGGCGCCGCAGATCGCGATATCAGGAGAAAGGGCCCTTGCACCGGGGCGGCGAATGGATAACATATTAGATATCCTAATTGTTAGTTTATCTAACTAATTGCGAGAAGGGATGCATGTCAAGCGGGACGGACGATGAGACGATCGATGCGATCGGGCGCAGCATCATGCGCTGGCAGGATGCGACGCAGGATTTCGACGAGGCCTTCGGCCGCCTTCATGGGTTGAGCAGCCCGGAGCGCCGCTGCCTGGGCCTGATCGTGTTCGGTCCCCAGCCCGCGCGCGCCATCGCCAGCGAGACGGGCCTGACCCCTGCCTCGATCACGGCTTTGCTCGACCGGCTGGAAGCGCGCGGCCTCTTGTCACGCCAGCCGGATCCGAATGACCGCCGAAAAATCATGGTCTCGATCACCCGCAAGGCGCAGGTCATGGCAGAGGATGCCTATGGGCCAATCCACCGCGAAGGCGTGGCGCTTCTGGAGGGTTATTCCGCTGCGGAGCGGGAGATCGTCCTGAGATTCGTCACCGCTGCGGTCGAGATGCAGAATCGCCTCACCGCCGAATTCCTTGCCCGGCACGCCGGAAAGAAGGCTGAGCCGGAGAGGCCTGGCCAGAGGGGCGCGTGATCGCCCCGGCCCATCGGCCGTGGTGACGAAATCGCGACAGCGCCTGCCGGCGTTTGCCTCTCCGAAACGACTATCGGGCATCTATGAAACTCCGTTGCCCGGAGGTGGATGTGGAAACGTCGCTCTATCTGCCCGTCAAGCGCTTCCTCGAAGGGCTCGGCTACACCGTGAAGGGCGAGATCGGGCCTTGCGATCTCGTCGGACTGCGCGACGGCGATCCGTCCGTCGTGGTGATCGGCGAGCTGAAGTTGAGCTTCAATCTCGAGCTCATCCTGCAGGGCGTGGACCGATTGAGCCTCGGCGACGAGATCTGGCTCGCGGCGCAGCTTTCCGCCAGGGGCAAGGGGCGCGAGAGCGATCCGCGCTACCGCAATCTCTGCCGGCGCCTCGGATTCGGTCTGCTCGGCGTTTCCAGCACCGGGCAGGTCGATATTCTCGTCTCGCCCGCGGCGCCGACCCCGCGCAAGGATCCGCGCCGGCGCTCGCGGCTGGTGGACGAGCACAAGCGCCGCAAGGGCGACCCGGCCATGGGCGGCGGCACGCGCAAGCCCATCATGACGGCCTATCGCCAGCAGGCGCTGGCCTGTGCGGCTGCGATGGCGGCGGAGCCGAAGCGCCCGCGCGATCTCAAGCCGTCCTGTCCCGACGCCCAGAAAATCCTGCATCGCAACGTCTATGGCTGGTTCGAACGGTCCGGGC
>NZ_JAELTI010000084.1 GCF_016428755.1 Allobosea sp. ASV33 | reverse complement strand
GGCTTCGGTTTCGTCGCGCTCGAAGCGATGCGGGCGCACAAGCCGATCGTGGCGTTCGCCGTCGGCGCCTTGCCCGAGATTATCGAGGATGGCGTGACCGGACTGCTCTGTTCGCCGGTCGAGGCAGAGGCGCTGGTCGTCGGTCTCAGACGTGCGCTGCATGCGCCTCTGCAGGCGATGGGAGAGGCTGGCCATGAACGGTTCCGGCGCTTCTTTCTGGTCGACGCCATGCAGGAGAAGATCCAGGATATTTATCGCGAAGCCTGTGCAGCAACCGCGCCGGCGGGGGACGCACAGGAACGCGGTCGCCGGCTCGACCGGGCTTCGGGGTAACTTCCATGCTCGTCATGCGCGAACATGGATGGCCTGACCGAGCTGCCTCTACCCTCGCCTCGGGAGGTTTCGGCCAGCATGGTTAGCGAAATTCAGGACCGGCAGGACCTTTGCAAGGTAGCAAAATCGGCCGGCGCGCCGAATTTCGATGAAATTTTTGGATAATGACCCAGTGGCATGTATGCCACATGCTTCTCGGCTCGCCCTGAACGGCAGAGATTGTGATGGTTTGAGAACAATTTGACTGATATGAGCGGCGATCAGAGCTGCTGTGAGTTGAGGAATGGGTGTGAGTACATCTAGGCCGGACGAGATATTGGTGATCGAAGGCCGCGGCTTGCGTCGCAGGCATGTTGTGATCGCCCTCGCATTACTGATGCCCGGCTGCGCAGGTTTCACGCCACAGGACGCGCCGAACGGCCAGTCCGTCCAGTCCAGCGCACAAGTTTCCGCCCTGTCCGATGAACGGGTCAATTACGCGCTCGTTTCGATGTCGCCAGACCTCGTTCGTGCGACCAATACGGTTACGGCCGCGTCGCTGGGTTCGATGTCGAGTCTCGGTGGCGGTCGTGGTGGCGGCGACGTGACGATCGGCATCGGCGACATCGTCAGCGTGACGATTTTTGAAGCCGCCTCCGGTGGCTTGTTCATTCCGCGCGAGGCGGGGTCGCGATCGGGCAATTTCGTGGACATCCCCCGTCAGCAGGTCGATCAGTCGGGGAGCATCACCGTTCCCTATGCCGGAACGATTCGCGTAGCGGGCATGACGGCGAGGGCCGTTTCTGGCGTGATCCGGGACCGTATCAAGGACCGCGCAATCGATCCGCAGGCCGTAGTTTCGGTGGCGGAGCAGCGCGGCAACCAGATCAGCATCCTCGGTGATGTCAGCGCTCCGCTGCGTTTCGCCATCGATCCCGGCGGAATTCGCCTGCTCGGTGCGATCGCGCGCGCAGGCGGCCCGCGTTCGCCCGCCTATGAAACGGTCGTGACGGTCAAGCGCGGCACCCGCATGGTCCGGCAGATGCTGAGCGACATCATCAAGAAGCCGTCGGACGATGTCTTTATGTCGCCGGGCGACGTGATCTATCTGTCGCGGGAGCCGCGTTTCTTCCTCGTCTTTGGCTCGACGCCTTCGCCGGGCTCGATCGGCGGTACGAATAACCGGCGTTTCAGCTTCGAAAACGATCGCATGACGCTGGCAGAGGCGATCGCGAAGGCCGGTGGCCTTGATGGTTCCCGCGCCAACTCCAAGGCAGTGTATGTCTTGCGGGCGGAAGCGCGCACTTTGCTGGAGCGCGGTGGCATAGATACCTCGACCTTGGCGGGAGAGAGGATCCCCACGGTCTACGGCGTCGATTTCAGCAAGCCGGATGGTCTCTTCCTCGCCAATTCCTTCCAGGTCCGTGACCGGGATGTGATCTTTGTGTCGGAAGCGCCGTCCATCGAGTTGATCAAGATGCTGAACGTTATCAGCCCGATTACCTCCAGCGCGGCCAATATCGACTCCATCGGACGCTGAGTCCGCATCGGACTGCGATCGGTAGGCCTTCGCCGATCTCTGCCGCTTGGGCGTCATACCGTTGCCGCCTGCGGCGTTCATGATCGTCGGAAGCGCGAAGGGGATCGGTTTTTTGCTGGATTTTCTTCGCAGATGCAGCAAAATTGCGTATGCATTCGCTTACGGTGAAAACTCATGAGAACGGCTATCGCCCACGACTGGTTGCCAGTTTACAGCGGGGCTGAACAAGTAGTCTCACGGATCATGGATGTTGTCGGTCCGTCTGATTTGTTCACACTTTTTGACTTCCTCTCTGATTCGGACAGGAAAAGGCTCGGCGCTGCCAATATAAATGTTAGTCACCTCAGTAAATTGCCTTTTGTCGAAAAATTTTACCGTTACTCGTTCCCGCTGTGCCCGAACGCGATCGAGAGCTTCGATCTCTCGCCTTACGATCTGGTGATCTCGTCATCTGCCGCATTTGCGAAGGGTGTAATCATTCACCCGCACCAGAAGCACATCGCTTATATCCACACGCCGGCCCGCTACGCCTGGGACCAGACGTTCGAGTATCTAGCGAAGACGCGTTTCAGCAAGTTCCCGTTCGGTCCTTTTCTCGCGCACAGCCTGCACCGACTGCGGTTGTGGGATGCGAGGACGGCTCATGGTCCAGATGTCTTCATCGCAAACTCGACCATCGTGAAGCGGCGGATTGAGCAGATCTACGGCCGCCAATCCATCGTCATTCATCCGCCCGTCGATACGCAGCAGTTTCCCCTGTGCGAGGAGAAGGACGACTATTACGTCGTCGCATCACGCCTCGTGCCCTATAAGCGCATCGACCTGATCGTCGATGCCTTCTCCCGCCTGCCGAACAAGCGGCTTCTGGTCGTCGGTGACGGCCCGGACAAGCAGAGGCTGATGACCGGCGCCACTCCGAACGTGGAATTCAGGGGCCATGTCCCGCGCCGGGAACTCGTCGAGACCATTCGCCGCGCCAAGGCATTCATTTTCGCGGGCTGTGAAGATTTCGGCATCGTGATGGCGGAAGCTCTCGCCGCCGGAACGCCTGTAATCGCCTATCGTCGCGGCGGTGCAGCGGATATCGTCACGCCACTCGGGCAGGAGAAACCGACGGGAATTCTCTTCGATCGCCAGGACCAGGCCACCGTCGTCGAGGCTATCCAGCAATTCGAGGCGAATAAAGCGAGCATCCACGCTGCGGATTGCCATATGAAAGCGCAGGCGTTTTCCGTCGCCGCCTTCCAGAGTCGCTTCCAAAATCTGATCGATGCCGTCATGGCTCCGACGTTCACGCGTGGCGCGTTCGAGGAGGCCAGCAGGGCAGGCCCAGCAAGGTCGGTGGCGCCCGTCAGTCTCAGGGCGCGCACGGGCGTCGAGGCGCTGGAGCCCGTAGGTTAGCGTTGGCGGCCAAGGGGGGAAGGTCCTGAGCGTATTTGCAAAGATCGGCATGGACCTGCAGGCCTATGCCCGCGCCGAGCGTTGCGAGCCGAAGCTGTCGTTTCGGCTGCGCATGTTTCTGGTCACTCCAGGCTTCCAGTTTGTGCTGTCGCACCGGTTGCAGGAAGGGCTCGTCGCCATTCCGTTCGTCGGGCGGATCGCTCGCCGTTTGGTCTGGTGGTTGACCTGTCTGGTCTTCGGTGCGGAGATCGCCATGGCCGCGACGATAGAGGGTGGGCTGTATATCCCGCACCCCTATGGAATCGTGATTGGCCGCTCTAGAATCGGTCGGAACGTTTCGATCATGCAAAACGTCACGGTGGGGACGAAGAGCGTCTGGGAGCTCGCCGTTCCGGAGGTTGGAGACGATGTGGTGCTCGGGGCGGGGGCCGTCGTCCTGGGCCAGGTCTCGCTCGGCAACGGAAGCGCGCTCGGCGCGAATGCCGTAGTATTGTCCGATTTGCCTGCGGGCAGTGTGGCGGTGGGGGTTCCCGCTCGGGTCGTCGCCACGCGCGAGGGCTTCTGACGGGCGGCGCGGCTTCAGGGATTCGAAACGCGGCGCAGGCGCATGCGGAAGCCGGAACCGGACAGGCGTTGCTGGATGAAACGCCGCAGCCTCAGCTCGATCAACGCGTAACTCGCTGCCGAAGCGAGCAGGCTTGCAGCCACCCCTGCGATCGCGAAGCCGGCGATGCCCATCCAGGGGTCGACGCCCATTGCGATCAGTCGTTTGAGCAGCATCAGCAGGGCGAAGAGCGCGAAGGGGTGGACGAGGTAGAGGCTGTAGCTGATCTTGCCGACGAACTGGAGCGGCGCGGTCCCGAGAAAGCGCGCAAACCCGCTCTGCGGCGACAGAACCAGCGCGAAGATCAGTGCGGCCGGAATCAGCCCGGCTGCAGGCGCGACATATTCGCAGAGGTAATACATCAGAGCGAGGCAGAGGGCTCCGAGGATCAGGCCGGGCGCTCCGGGCAAGGCGAGCCTGACGGGGAGCGATGCCATCAGCATCCCGAGCGCGAAATAGACGATACGCGGAAAAAACCAAGCGAGCCCCAACCCCAGAACGGCCAGCAGCGCGGCGACCACCCAGTTGCGGCGCACGGCAGCCATAAACAGCAGCGCAAACCAGACGTAGAACGCCCATTCATAGGTGAGCGTCCAGGCATTTTGCTGGGCGATCGGGTCTCCGACGAGATCCTGAAGGAAAAACAGGTTGGTGAAGAAAAGCCGGACATAGGCGAGCGGATCGAGCCCCGCGAAGAACTTGTATCCGACGAAAGGGCCGATCACGAAGACGATGAGGTGGAGGATCACGAAGACCGGCATGATCCTGAGAGCCCGATCATAGAAGAACTTCGACAAGGCGCCGTGGCGAACGAGGCTCGCCGGAATCAGGTAGCCGCTGATGATGAAGAAGAGTTCGACGCCGCGGCCGCCGGCCGATAGGGAATCGCGAGCCCATTGCGGAAACTCGGCCGGCACGAGCCCCAGCAGATAGGGCATCGCGTAGATATGCGTCGCGACCACGCTGAGCGCCGCGAGGCCGCGCAGGCCCTGTATCGCCGGAATGAAGCCGGTGTCCGGTGCCTTGAAAAGATTTCGCAGGCGGACCGAGGCATCCGCGATGCCCATACGATCTCCGGTCATTCGGCCGGCCTCAACGACATCGACGGCGGTACGGGAGGCCGACGCAGCCGCATTGGCGTGCCGCTCGTGAAGCGGCCGGTCTGAGAACGAGCGAACACATCGCTGAAGATGAAGCCCATCATCAGCAGGCCACTCGCCGGTCCGTAGGCCAAAATGGTGACGGTAAAAATATTCATGACGAAGCAGACCGTCAATTTATCTATATTTGTGCTCACACGAAGGGATTTTATCGCGAGAACCATAAATACGAGAAATATCGGGCCAAACATCAAATAGGTTCCGATGTAAAAATTATCGACCGCTACATAGTATTTGCCCATTTCGGGTGAAAAAAGATTTTGTGGATAGTTGAAGCAACCTAGGCCGCACCCGCTGATGTATCCGATCGGCATGAAGTCGTACATGTATACGAAGGGTTTCTGCCAGCTGTTGTTGATCCTGTCCCACATGCTGAAGAGGCCGGGCGAGGCTTTTGTCAGATCGACGCCGGAGAACAGCACGATCAGCACGATCGGAATGAGGATGCAGCCGAAAGAGCTGATGGCCATGAGGCGCAGCGTCTTGAATCTCTGAATCTCGGGCAGAATGCGAATAAACAGCACGGCGCAGATGAAGATCGCCATGACGCCGAGACTGGTCTTGTTCGTCGTCATCTTGATCGTCCACAGGCCGATCGCTCCCCAGACGATGACCCACCACAACCTGCTGCGCGTTGCCGTGAAGACGAAGGTGATCAGGATAAAATAGCTCGCCATCGTGCTATCGGCGGCAAAGCCGGCGAGGCGCAATTCGGCCTGCGACCACCACAGCCTGCCTGCCTGCCTGGTCGCGCCGAAGGATTCGTAGGCGAAGCCGACCCACGGGAACTGAATGAATTTCGAGGCGAGGACGCCGAGGATAGAGAGGAAAAACAGCGCCTTGATCAGCGGCATGAGCCAGGGCGTGTCATCGATGTTGCGCTGGCAGAAGCAGAAGCCCACGAAGATCGGCGCGAACATCTTGAACGAGGACGACAGTCCGGCAACGGTTCCGAGGAAGATGTAGCCGATGATCAGCGCAACGATGGTGTAGAGAAAGACGATCGTCGCGATAATGCTCCTGCCCTGCAGGCAGTAGCGGTAGACGAAGGTCGCCATGCAGGCGATGGCGAAGATATCGGGGAAGAACCAGAGCGGATCGAGGCGCAGGACGTTCAGATAATAGCGCCCGGCTCCGGCGAAGGCGTCGCGCGTGAAATAAAGGCCGACGGCGATCGCCTCGATATTCCAGAGACTGCGCTCGGGAGCCGAGGCAACCGGGACCGAAAGCGCCGCATTGCGAGAATGTCGCTGAAACGCGCTTGCTGCCGACTGCGCCACTATGATCTTCCGTCGTTCTTGCTCAAGGGGCTGGCCGATGACGAAGCGCCGTCGTGGCCGGCATACTACACCATATGGGCGCGGCAATTCTACGGCATCGGCCACCGCCAGCTCGCCTGCACCTTCGAGGGTGGCCGCTTGCACGCCATCGCGGCAACGATTAAGCCACGGCGGCTGCTCGTGAACGGTATGATATGCATCTTGCCGGGAAGAGAGCCTCGGGCTTTCGGTCGAGGCTCGTTTGTATGTTCAACGAGATGGCTTGGCACATGAGGCTCCGGAACGTTGCATATCGCGGTTCGGATGCGCTTTTTCTCGCCATCGTCGCGCTCGCTCCGCTCCCTTTCGGGCTGACGGCGCCGTTGCCGCTGGCCATCGTATGTCTCGGCCTGGCGCTCAGTCTTTCAACCGCCAATTTCCGTCATGTCGCCATGCCCCATCTCCGTGGCGTTTGGCCGGTCATTGCGACGGTAGCCATCTATCTGTCGGTGGCCGCGTTGCAGCATGTCGCGGGCGGTGTGCGCCTCCTTCCGGCGGCGCCGGTCTGGGCGGAGGCCGAGGCGGCGTTCGGGTTTCCGTTACCGGCGCATGCGACCTGGTCGCTCTCCCGATTCTGGGAAGCGATCGGCGCCCCGATTGTCGCATTGCTCGTGCTGATCCGGGCGACCATTCTGAGCACGAGGCGGGACGGTGCGCTCAAACTCTTCGCCACTGTAGCCGTTGCGGGAGCGGCCTATGCGATCTACGGGGTCATCGCGCATCTCACCGCGCCCGAACTGCTGCTCTGGCGACCGAAGACGGCCTATCTCGACGCGGTGACCGGCCCCTTCGTGAACCGCAATACGGCGGCGACCTATTGGGGCAGCTGCGCAGTCATCTGCTTCGCGATGGCCGTCGACGGGATGGGCGGCAAAGGCTGGAGAGCGCGGAGGGGCCTCGAAGTTTCTGTGCGAGCGGCTCTGGCCTGGTCCGGTCTTGCGGTGTGTTTGCTTGCGCTGGCAATGACGGGCTCTCGGGCTGGTGCGGCCTTGACGCTCGCTGCGTTGATGATTGTAGCGGCCATGCTCTGGGCACGAGAAAGCCAGGGCATGCGCTGGTCCTTTCGCCGCGTCGGCCTTGCGGCCGCGTCGCTTTCAGCCGTCGTGCTCGTTCTCGGAGGCGCCACCCTGGCCCGGGTGAGAACATACGGTATTTATGACGAGCAGCGTGCGATCGCTTATGGCGACAGCCTGGCCATGATCGTGGCGCATCCGTGGTTGGGGATCGGTGTCGGTGCCTTCGCGGATGTCTTTCCGCGCTTCCGTTCTGCGGATCTGGGCAGCAGCGGAATCTGGGACCGGGTCCACAGCACTCCGCTGGAGATCGCCGTCGAGGCGGGGTTGCCGGTAACCACGTTGATCGTCGCGACTTGTATGTTTCTTGTGCACCAATTATTAAGAGGTTGCTTCCAAAGGCGTAGAGATCGGTTTTTCCCGGTCGCGGCGTTGGGATGTATGTGGCTCGGCGTTGCGCATTCCTGCATCGATTTTTCGCTGCAGATACCCGGATATGCGGTGGTTTTCGCCGCGATTATCGGGTTAGGGCTCGCGCAGTCCGTGTCGACGCGTTTGACGGGCAACGGGGTAGCGGGTGAACATTGAAATGAAGCGTTTCTCCGCTGCCGCTAGCCTGCTCGTCCTGATCGCGCTCGTGCCTTCATACGCATTCGCCCAGCAAGGGAATGGTGCCTGCGGCAATGCGCCGGACGTGACGGCTGAGCGCGCTGCGACTTTCCTGGGCCAGCCGGCCGCGCTTCTCGGCCAGTATCGCGACGTCGCGGGCAGCCTTTCGGCTGCGGTCAGGGATCTCACCATCTCGCGCCCCGAAACTCTCAGTGGAATGGCGTCGCTCGCCAACGATGCTTCGCCGGATCAGTTGCGGGCGATCGGAGCCGGTCTGGGCACTGCTGCCGCAGTCTGCGCCTTGACACAGCCCAATACGGCCTTGCGCATCCAGGAGGCAGTGCTGGCGACGAACAAGCCCGACGTGGTCAACGCTTATACGAGCATCGTCGGAGACGTGGCGACCGAAGCAATTCCGGGGCTGCCCGCGACCGGCGAGACGACGGCCGGCGGCGCGCGCTCGCAGCAGACCACCGGGAGCTCGAGCGGCGCCCTGGCGAGCGCCACGCCCAATTCCTTCTTCGGCGTCGTCGGCAATGCGAGCCGGCAGTCGAACGTGTCGCTTCTGGCGATCAGCCCGAGCAATTGACGCGCCGGGCACGCGCTAGCGTTTCAAGGTTTGACGAAACGCGCATATGCGCTCGGGCTTAGGTCCGTTCGGCATTCATGAGCCTTGTCTTCAGAATGCGTCACGCGGCCTGTCGGAGGCACGATCCGGCGCGGGCCTCGATCGAGCTGAAACGAGTTTCTAACCAGTTTCACGATCGGCGGCCCATCGGCCGCAAAACCACATCGATATCCGCAATTTTACGCAATTGCTGAACGCGAATATGAGTGAATCGATGTCATACCCCGCTTGAATAAAGCACGGGGGTACCCATGAAAAACGCAGTTCTCGGCATCGCGCTTGGCTTGGCGGTAACGGCTGGGGCAGCTCGGGCGGCGAATGTCGTCGAGCAGGCCTCGGCGCGCACCGACAGCGGGCGCATCGCGTCCTACAGCTTCACGCTTGCGCCGCTGCCGTTCGTGAAATTCTGCATGAACAATGCAACGGAGTGCCAGCCAGTCGCGGGCAGCGACGAACCAACCGCAGCAATGCTGGTTCGGATGGAGGAGATCAACCGCGAGGTCAATCGCGGGATTTCACCCAAGCGCAAGCCGACCGAACCCTTGCTCACCAACTGGACCGTCGCGCCCGGCACGGGCGACTGCAACGATTACGCCGTCACCAAGCGCCATCGGTTGATCGCCGCGGGGTGGCCTTCGAGCCGCGTTCTGTTGGCTGCGGTCGTGACCTCGGAAGGCCAGGGACACCTCGTCGTCGTCGCCCGCACGGCTGCCGGCGATCTGGTACTCGACAATTTGACCGATAGCGTAAAGGCCTGGAACAAGACGTCTTTCGACTGGATTTCGATGCAGTCCGAAGACAATCCGCGTTTCTGGGTCGCCGTCGGCGAGCGCGGGCGGTTGCGTCAGCAGCGCCTTCAGGCTCTGGCGGATGGAGCGTCCATTTCCCGGTGAGCGCATTCGAGGTCCGCGGGGCCGGCCATCGGCATGGAGACGCCCTCGGACCACGAAACTCCGGATAACCGGACGGAGCGATCGATTGGGCGAAACAGGTGATCCCGATCGCACCGGTTTCGGACCCGCCGGGCAAGTTCCGGCGTCTGGGAAGCTCGGGTCGTTGCCGACGTCGCTATCCTGTTCCGGACGGCCAGGAACTGAAATACTCGCCGATTCGCAGATGTCGCATTGAAAGCCGTACCGCGTCATCATGGTCTCCTTGAACGCGACGAGCCGTATCTGGCCCGTCCGCGCCGGGAGCCGACATCGCGAATGACTGGTTCCTGGACACTGTGCGGAAAGCGGATTGCAGGCCGTGGTGCAGGTTGATGTCGAGCTTGAGGCCGGGACGAAGATGCCGACGGCACTCCAGGTTGAATGCCCGTGGCGAGGTTGCCGTTGATGTCGTTGGCCGCGCTAGCGGGTGACCCTGCGCATCCTGATGGATTTTTCGAGGTTGCCCCCGGTCATTTCCAGATCGTCGCCTTCAAACAATCCGATGTAGCGGCGTGCACCGATGTCGAACGTCACCATGTGGCCGACGACGTTGCGGACGATGATGGCCTGTCTTTCGAAAGGCTTGTCGGGATCGGTATTGCCTTGCATGCGTTCGGTGTCGAGGAGGAGCATATGGTTCTCGCCACGCCAGAGGCCGTGCATGTAGGACAGGGGCGGCTCGGCAGCCGCGGCGTTCGTCGCGGCGATCGTGAAACCGAGCGCGATGGCCATCCGATAGCCCACTGATCCGCTCCTTCAATGCTCGCACAGTCGACCTGGTCGCATCGGACCAGAAGTCGTTTCAATCAACCGACCCCGGATGGCGTCGCGGGTTGCATCCTATGCCGGGTTTCATGCTGCATCCGGCCTACGACCGCGGGGATCTCCGGGCCGCTCGGCGGATGTTCAGTCTGGAATGGGGCCGGCCGGTGATTCTGGTCAAGGGCCTGCCAGTTACGAGCCTACACGAAACCACTGCGGAGCTTGCGAGCGCGAGGGGGTGGCGTTGAAGTAGGCGCGCAAGCGCGTCCAGAATACCTGCCGCCGCAGAGGGAGCAATATGTCCATCTTTGTCGGTCGCCTGGTCGCTGCAACGCTTGGTGCCGCAGCCTTCTCGCGAGCCCCAAGCCTCTGCATCTCCAGTCAGGCCACGGTCGGGCGGCGCCGGAGATACCAGAGCGCGAAGGCGCCGGAGAGCGCGAGTTGGCCGGCCACGAGCAGGTACGGCCAGTCGAAGCTGCCGGTCCGGTTCGCGATCACGGCAAAGATGAGGGGGCCGCAGATCGAGCCGACGAAGCCGAACAGGCTCGCGCTCGAGGTCACGTCGCCGATGAGGGCGGGCGGCGAGACCCGCGCAAGCTCGGCCATGTGCACGCCGTTCCACCCCATCGAGGTCGATCCGACCAGGGCCATGCAGAGATAGATCAGCCAGGGGCTCGTGCCGGCTGTGCCGATCAGCAGGGCGATGGTCGCGCCCGCAGCCAGCGCCAGCAGGCAGAGCAATGTCAGGCCGCTTCCCATCCGGTCCGCCAGCCAACCGAAGAAGATGCGCGCGATCGTGCTGGCCACGAGCAGGATCGCGACGAGATGCCCGGCTTCGGCCAGGGTCTTGCCGTGCCGGGTCACCATATAGGTCGCGGTGAAGGCGGTGATGCAGGCCTGCGTGATCGAGAAGGAGACGCCGAGCGCCGCCAGCATCGGCAGGGAGGTGTGGGAACTCAGCACGCGGGCCGATCGCGAAAGCGACGAGCGCGACAGGAACATGCGTGCCCAGGCCCGGTTCTGCCTGCCCTTTTCCGCATCGAGGCTTCGGCGGAAGGGTTGCACCAGCAACGCGCTCAACAGGACGATCGCGATCATGGCCTGGATCGCGCCGATGAAGCCGAAGCCCAGAACCATCGGCGCCACGGCAAAGCCCGCGATGGCGCCGCCGAGCGGGACGCCGGCCTGCTTGATCGAGAAGACGAGCGTCCGGTGATCGGCAGGCGCCGTGCGCATCAGGATCTGGCTGCCGGCCGGCGTGTTGGGTGCAAGCCCGAGCCCCAGCAGCAGGGCGCCGACAAGGCCGAGCGATGCTAAGGGCTGCGAGAGCAGCAGCAGCCCCGCCGCGACGAAAACCAGGCCGATCTGCAGCGCACGCACCGGCCCGTGATGGTCGAGCATCGGATTGCCGCAGGCCAGGAACCAGCAGATGCCGGTCGAGACCACCGCCGAGACATAGCCGATGCTCTCGGGTGCAAGGCCCCAGCGCAGGGTCAGAAGCGGGCCGAGAAGCGGGGTGGCGGCCGCGGCGAACGAGCTCACGACCTGGACGAGGAGCGTGGCGCTTAGCGCGCTTCCCCACAAAGGCAGCTTCAAGGCGGTTCCCCCGATCCCGTCGCCGCGCGCCTGTCCCGCTTCTGGAGGCGAGCGGTTGAGAGCGGCGGCGTCGGACACGTTCTTCCGGCACGGGCCGCGAACGGTCGAGATGGATTGATGGGCTGGCGGGCTTGCGCCAGGAGCATGCGGCCCGTCAGGGGGCCGGCGGCTCGATCAGCACCAGCCTCTTGCCAGCCTGGACCGTGTCGCCCGGCCGGCAGGCGATATCGGCGACCAAGCCGCCGATACCGGCCGGGAGCGAGGTGAAGAGCTTCATCGATTCCAGCACGACGACGACCTGTCCGGCTTCGACCGTGTCGCCCGGCGCGACGCGGACTTCGGCCACCACGCCCGGCATCGGCGCGAGGATCGCCCCGGAACCGGCTCCCCCGCTGCCGGTTGCCGCTGCGGGCCGTGCCTCGCTGCCGATGCCGATGGCGAAGGTCTCGCCCTCGAGCGTCAGCCGGACACGCTCGCCGGTTGCGGCATGGCTGCCGCGCAGGACCCTGTCGGCGAAGGTCAGTTCGAAGGTCTCGGCGCTCACGCGCAAGGCCAGCTCGATCTCGCCGTCCGCGTCCAGAACGATCCGCCGCCCGTCCGGTAGCAACCGGACCTCCAGCTTGGTCGCGCCATCCTCTTCCTCGGAGATCAGGCGGCTCGTCGCCACGCCGCCGGCCGGCGCCAGCAGGCGGAAACCCGCGAGGCCGCTCCAGGCATCGATGCGCGGTCGCGCTTTCCCTTGCTGCTCCAGCCAGAGCAGGGCTGCGACGGCGCGCGCCAGACGCTGCGCTGGCCGCTTCGCAACCCAACCGTCGGGGAAGGCGTCCTCGATGAAGCGCGTCGTGGCCTTGCCCTCGGCGAAGAGCGGATGCTCGACCGCGTCGATCAGGAAGGGCAGGGTGGTCGCGGGGCCGAGAATGGCGAAATCGCGCAGGCCCGCCGCCAGCCGCGCGCAGGCCACGGCGCGGTCCGGCCCGGCCGCGATCGCCTTGGCCAGCAGCGAGTCGTAGAATAGCGTCACCTCGGAGCCCGTCCGCACGCCGCTGTCGACGCGGATCGAGGCCGGTTCGGCATAGCCCTCGATCCGGCCGGTATCCGGTCGAAAACCCTGGTCGGCGCGTTCGGCAGTGATGCGGGCTTCGATCGCGTGCCCACTCTCGCGGATCTCGGGCTGCAAGGCCGGCAGCCTCTCGCCCGCGGCGATCCGGATCTGCCACTCGACGAGGTCGTAGCCGGTGATCGCCTCGGTGACGGGATGCTCGACCTGTAGGCGCGTGTTCATTTCGAGGAACCACGGCTCGTCGAAACCGTCCTCCAGGATGAACTCGACCGTGCCGAGATTATCGTAGCCGATGGCCCGGGCGAGCGCGACGCCGCGCTCCAGCAGCTTCGCCCGGATCGCCGGGGCGAGATTCGGCGCCGGCGCCTCTTCCAGCACCTTCTGGTTGTTGCGCTGGACCGAGCAGTCGCGCTCGAACAGGTGCACGACATTGCCGTGCCTATCGCCAGCGACCTGCACTTCGAGATGGCGCGGGCGCATCACTAGCTTCTCGATCAGCAGGGCAGGGTCTCCGAAGGCGGCCTGGGCCTCTGCGCGCGCCATTTCGAGCGCCGGCACCAGTTCCTCTGCCGCAAACACGCGGCGCATGCCCTTGCCGCCGCCGCCGGCCGAAGCCTTGATCATCACGGGATAGCCGATCCGCGCCGCGGCATCCGTGAGCGCGGCATTCGATTGGTCGTCGCCGGCATAGCCGGGCACGCTTGGAACGCCGGCCTTCTCGGCGATCAGCTTCGAGCCGATCTTCGGCCCCATCGCGGTGATGCACTCGGCGGAGGGGCCGACGAAGATGCGCCCGGCCTGCCGGCAGAGCAGCGGCAGGTCCGGCTTCTCGGAGAGGAAGCCGTATCCCGGATGGATCGAGTCCGCACCGCTGCGCGCGGCGGCCTCCATGATCGCCTCCGCCCGCAGATAGCTGTCGCGTGCGGCGGCGGGGCCGATGCGGACGGCCTCGTCTGCGAAGGCGACATGCTGCGCATCGCGATCGGCATCGGAAAAGACGGCGACGGTGCGAATGCCGAGGCGTCGGCAAGTTCGCATGATCCGCACGGCGATTTCGCCGCGATTGGCAACCAGGAGAGAACCGATCATCGGGGTCACATCCGGTAGACGGGGCGATGCCCGGGCAGGTCGATCTCGCGCGCGGCAAGCGAGAGGCACAGGCCGATCACGTCGCGGGTTTGGGCCGGCTCGATGATGCCGTCGTCCCAGAGCCGGGCCGTGGCGTAATAAGGCGTGCTCTGCTCCTCGAACTGGCGGCGCGTCTCGCGGTCCAGCCTTTCGATATCCGCCTCATCGGCATTGCCGCGCGTCAGGCTTGAGCGCCGGAGCTCGGTCACCACGGTCGCGGCCACTTCCGGCGACATCGTCGCGATGCGCGCATTCGGCCAGGCGAACAGGAAGCGCGGCTGGAAACCCCGGCCGCACATGCCGTAATTGCCGGCGCCATACGAACCGCCGATGATCACGGTATAGCGCGGCACGCGCGCATTCGAGACGGCATAGACCAGCTTGGCCGAGTGCTTGGCGATGCCGCTGCGCTCGGCCTCGGTGCCGACCATGAAGCCGGTGATGTTCTGCAGGAACAGCAGCGGGATGCGGCGCTGGTCGCAGAGTTCGATGAAATGCGCGCCCTTCAGCGCGCTATCGGAGAACAGCACGCCGTTATTGGCGATGATGCCGACGGGCTGGCCGTGGATATGGGCGAAGCCGGTGACCAGCGTCGCGCCGAAATCCGGCTTGAAGGCATCGAAGACGCTGCCGTCGACCATGCGGGCGATGACCTCGCGCACGTCGAAGGGCTGTTTCAGGTCGGTTCCGACGATGGCGTCGATCTCGGCGGGGTCGTAGAGCGGTGCCGTAACGGCGCGCGTGGGGATGCGCGGCGGCGCCGGCCAGTTGAGCGCGCCGACGATGTCGCGAACCTTCGCGATCGCCTCATGCTCATCCTCGGCGAGATAGTCGCTGACGCCGGAGACCTGCGTATGCATCTCGGCGCCGCCCAGCGTCTCGCCATCGACGATCTCGTTGATTGCGGCTTTGACGATCGGCGGCCCGCCGAGATGGATGCGGCCGGTGCCGCGCACCATCACGACCTCGTCGGAGAGCGCGGGGATATAGGCGCCGCCAGCCGTGCAGCCGCCGAACACCGCCGAGATCTGCGGCAGCCCGGCCGCCGACATCCGGCATTGCTGCAGGAAGGCGCCGCCGAAATGATCGCGATCGGGGAAGACGCGGTCCTGCTCCGGCAGGAAGGCGCCGCCGCAATCGACGAGATAGACACAAGGCAAGCGGTTCTCGAAGGCGATCTCCTGCGCCCGCAGGTGCTTCTTGACCGTCTCGTGGAAGAAGGAGCCGCCCTTCACCGTCGCGTCATTGGCGATGATCATGCAGGGCGTGCCCGCGACGACCCCAATGCCGGTGACGATGCCGGCGCCCGGCACCTCATTGCCATAGAGCTCCCAGGCCGCGAGCGGGGAGAGTTCGAGGAAGGGCGAGAGCGGGTCGACCAGGAGATCGATGCGTTCGCGCACCGGGATCTTGCCACGCTCGCGATGGCGCGCCTGCAGCTTCTCGCCGCCACCGGCCAGCACGCGCGCATGGCGTTCCCGCAAGGTCTGGATCAGCGCCCCATAGGCGGTCCGCTTCTGCTGCTGCTCGGCTCCCATGCCGACCCTGCTTTCGATGACCGGCATGCGTGGCGAGCCTCCCCGGACATGCCCGCGGCTTGCCCGCCGGCAGGATGTTGATGATTACCTACCTGCCGGTAGGCAGTTGAGCAAGGAGAATCGACCTGGCCATCGCGGGAGCGGCTTCGGGGGCCGGGGCGGGCTGCCGTCAGAGCGCCATGATCCGCGGATCAGAGTGGGGGCGTCCGTCGCGCTTCAGGCGCGTGCTTGCGGGAGCCGGCATTTGTCATCCTGACATGTGCGTGTCGATCGATTGATATCAAGCTATTCGAGGGGCGCCACGCTCCTTGGCCTCGCCAGAGGGCGCCGAAGCCCCATTGCAAAGGAGACGACCATGAAGATCGTGACCAGCCTGAGTTTCCGGGGGGACTGCCGGGCGGCCTTCGAGTTCTACGCCAAGGTCCTCGGCGGCAAGATCACCGCCGCCATGCCTTATGGCGACGCGCCGCCCGGCATGCCGATCACCGACGAAAAGTACAAGACCTGGCTGATGCATTGTTGGCTGGAGGTCGGCGACCAGGCGTTGATGGGCGCCGACATGGACACGCCTTGGGCCTCGAATATCGACAAGCCCAAGAACGGCTTCGACGTCACCCTGCATACCAACGACAAGGCCCAAGGCCAGCGCTGGTACGATCAGTTGTCCGAGGGCGGCCGGGCCGCCATGCCGTTCGGCGAGACCTTCTGGTCGCCCGGCTTCGGCTCGCTCGTCGACAAGTTCGGCATTCCCTGGATGATCAACACCATTCCTGCTGCCGACTGGAAGCCGGCGCAAGGCTGAGCAGCCGGGGCAATCCCCGAGAGGCGCTTCGCAGCGCCTCTCACACGCGCTTGTAGATATCCTGGAGGCGCACGATGTCGTCTTCACCCAGATAGGAGCCGACCTGAACCTCGATCAGCTCGAGCGGGATCTTGCCGGGATTGGCCATGCGATGCACGCAGCCGATCGGCAGATAGATCGACTCCGTCTCGTGCACGATGATGGTCTCGTCGTTACGGGTCACTTCGGCCGTGCCGCGGACCACGACCCAGTGCTCGGCGCGATGGTAGTGCTTCTGCAGCGAGAGGACGCCGCCCGGCTTCACGGTGATGCGCTTGACCTGGTAGCGCGCGCCCATGTCGACCGAGAGATATTTCCCCCAGGGGCGCTGGATCTCGCGATGGGCTCCGGCTTCCGACTCGCCATGGGCCGTGATCAGCGCCACCATCTGCTTGACCTTGTCGGATTGCTCCCGCGGCGTCACCAGAACGGCGTCGCGCGTCGAGATGACCGCGATGTCGTCGAGGCCGATCACGGCGACGAGCGCATCCTCCGACCGCACGAGATTGTTCGCGCCGTTGAGAACGTAGCCGCGCCCCTCGATGGCGTTGCCGTCCGCGTCCTTCTCGGAAAGATCCCATACCGCGGACCAGCCGCCGACATCCGACCAACCGAAATTGCCGGCGACGACGGCGGCCTTCTGCGTGCGCTCCATCACCGCATAGTCGATCGAGATGGTCTTGGCCCGGCTGAAGGCCGTGGCCTCGAGACGCAGGAAGTCGAGATCGGGTTCCGCTTTGGCCACGGCCTCTGAGACCGGAGTCAGGACGTCCGGCTCGAAGGTCCCAAGCTCCGTCCGCATGGTGGCCGCGTCGAAAATGAAATTGCCGGAATTCCAGAAATAGCCGTCGAGCAGATACTGTGCCGCGCGCGCGGCGTCGGGCTTCTCGACGAAGGCGGCGATCTGGCGAGCGCCGTCGCCGATCTCTTCACCGGGCCGGATATAGCCGTAGCCCGTGGCCGGCGCTGTCGGGGGAATGCCGATCGTGACGATACGGCCTTGCTGCGCCACGAGCCCAGCCTGGCGGCAGGTTTCGACGAAGAGCGTCCCGTTCTGGACGACGTGATCGGCGGCGAAAACGCCGACGAGAGCGGCCGGGTCGCGCGCAAGAGCGAGTTCGGTCGCGGCTGCCACCGCTGCCGCCGAATCGCGGCGCACCGGTTCGAGCACGATCTGGGCGCTCACGCCGCAGGCTTGAAGCTGCTCCTGAACCGTGAAGCGATATTCGACATTGGTGATGACGATCGCGGGCGCGAAGACCTCGGCGTCCGAAAGGAGCTTGATGGCCCGCTGGAAGGTGGAGGCGCCGCCGAACAGCGAAATGAACTGCTTCGGCATCGTGTCGCGGGATACCGGCCACAGGCGGGTTCCGGCGCCGCCGCACATCACGATCGGGATAATCTTCGAAGGCATGGGCTATAAACCTGCGCAGCTCTTTGTGGCGAACGTTCAATAAAGCATATCGAGCGGCCGCTCCATGACAAAAAGGCGCGTGCTGATCCGTCTTTTCAGGAGCAGGCCTCACGATGCCGGCAGGAGCGTACTCCGCGACGCTACGCGATAGGACGGCCATGATGAAGCTGTCCGGGGCATTCCGGATCAGGCGGAGCAGATCGCATGAAAGTCCCGGCATGGCGGCCCATGCCGGGATGTCCTCTCGGAGGGTGGCGCCATCGCGTCAGACGAGCAGAAAGGACTGCTCCAGCACGTTGCGGGAATCGAGGCCGAGCTGGACGTCGAACTGGCCGCTCTCGACCACTTCCTTCAGGTCGCCATTGATGAACTTGAGCTGGTCGGGACCGATCTCGAAGCGCACGACTCGGGCTTCGCCCGGCTTCAGCGTCACCTTCTGGAAGCCCTTGAGCTCCTTCACCGGCCGCGCGATCGAGGCATAGGGGTCGGCGATGTAGAGCTGCACGACATTGGCGCCCGCGAAGCTGCCGGTATTGGTCAGCGTCGCCTCCGCCGTCAGCTTCTCGCCGCGCTTGATGCGGCTGGCGGAGAGCTTGAGGTCGGTCAGGGTGAACGTGCTGAAGCTGAGCCCGAAGCCGAACGGGTAGAGCGCACCTTGCTCCTCCTCGAAATATTGCGAGGTGTAGTTGCCGGGCTTGCCCGGCGTGTAGGGGCGCCCGATCCGCAGAGCGTTGTAATAGGTCGGAATCTGGCCGGCCGAGCGCGGGAAGCTGATCGGCAGCTTGGCCGCGGGGTTGTGGTCGCCGAACAGGATGTCGGCAATGGCGTTGCCACCCTCGGTGCCGGCATACCAGGTCTCCAGCAGCGCGTCGGCATTGTCCTTTTCCCAGCCGATCGCGAGCGGGCGGCCGTTCATTAAGAGGACCACGAGCGGCTTGCCCGTCGCCTTCAGCGCCTGCAGCAGCTTGCGCTGCGAGCCCGGCATCTCGATCGTGACGCGGCTCGACGACTCGTGCGACATGCCACGGACCTCGCCGACGACGGCGATCACCACATCGGCCTGGTTGGCGGCGGCGACCGCCTCGTCGATCATGACATCGAGCGGACGCGGGTCCTGGATGACCTCGGGCTTGTCCCAGTTCAGGAAGTTCAGGTAGTCGACGATCTTCTGGTCGTCGAGCACGTTGCAGCCGCGCGCGACGATGAGCTTCGCCTTGTCGCCGATCGCCTTCTCGATGCCGGCCTTGACCGTGACGGCCTGCTCGGCGACGCCCTGCGCCGACCAGCTCCCGAGGATGTCGAGCCCGGAATCGGCCAGCGGCCCGACGAGCGCGATCGTGCCTTGCTTCTTCAGCGGCAGGGTCTGGTTGCGGTTCTCCAGCAGCACGATGCTGTCGCGGGCGATCTCGCGCGCCGGCTCGCGATGCAGCCGGTCGTTGGAACGGACGTCGACCGGATCGTCCTCAGCCTTGCCCATGCGAACGAAGGGATTGGCGAACAGGCCCATGTCGTATTTGGCGCCGAGCACCTCGCGCACGCAGGCGTCGAGCTCGGCCATCTTGATCTCGCCGGAGGCGATCAGGCCGGGCACCTCGGCGAGATAGACCTGATCGGCCATGCTGAGGTCGATGCCGGCCTTGATCGCGAGCTTGGCGGCTTCGCGATTGTCGCGGGCGACGCCATGGCGCGTCAGCTCCGTGATCGCGCCATGGTCGCTGACGGTGACGCCCTTGAAGCCCCATTGCTTGCGCAAGAGCTCCTGCATCAGCCAGGTGTTGGAGGTCGCCGGCACGCCGTTGACCGAGTTCAGCGCCACCATGACGCCGCCGGAGCCGGTGTCGATCGCCGCCTTGTAGGGCGGCAGATAGACTTGGTGCATGCGCAGCGGGCTCATGTCGACCGTGTTGTAGTCGCGCCCGCCCTCGACCGCGCCATACAGCGCGAAATGCTTGACCGCCGCCATGATGGTGTCGGGCTGGTCGGGCGATGTGCCCTGGAAGCCGCGCACGCTGGCCCGGGCGCATTCGCTGACGAGATAGGGGTCCTCGCCGAAGCCCTCGGAGGTGCGGCCCCAGCGCGGATCGTGGCTGATGTCGACCATCGGCGCGAAGGTCATGTCGACGCCGTCATTGCAGGCCTCGACCGCCGAGACGCGAGCCATGCGCTCGATCACGGCCATGTCGAAGCTCGACGCGAGGCCGAGCGGGATCGGAAAGGTCGTGCGGTGGCCGTGCACCACGTCATAGGCGAAGAACAGCGGGATCTTCAGGCGCGAGCGCTTGACGGCGGCTTCCTGCATCGGCCGGTTGTCGCGACGGACGACCGTGTTGAACGAGCCGGAGATGCGCCCTGCGGCGATCTCCTCGACGATCTTAGCGAAGGGCATCTCCGGGCCGATGCTGATCAGGCGCAACTGCCCGACCTTCTCGTCGACGGTCATCTGCGCGATCAGCTTGTCGACGAAGGCCTTCTTCGTCGCGGCCCGAGGTGCGGGGGCGGCCGCCGGCTTCGTCTTGGCCGCTGCCGGAAGCGCCGCCATTCCGGCGACGAAGGCGGCCGAGGCCATGGCACTGAGCGCCTGCCGGCGGGACAGGCCTGCAGCGGCTCCTTCAGGGGACACCGTCTCCAGTCCTTCGACGACCGGCGCAGCGTTCTTATGATCCATGCTGAGTTCGTTCACTTGAGATAGAGAGGAAGGCTGGATGAGGGCGGCGAAGGGTCGCGCGGGAGCGGTCCGGGGAGAACGCGCTCATTCCTTGACCCTCGTGGCGATGATGGGCATTTGTGCTCGAGTGCGCCGCTGCCGATGTAGGACGGGCGCGCTCCGTCCCGCGACGCCAACCTTTAAGGAGCTCGTTTGAACTTGTCGACCCGTTCCGCTGGCGGGGGCCCCATCGCGGCCCGGCTTTCCTCCCCGACCCAGGGCCTTCTGGCGCGGGTCCTGGCCAGCTGTGGAATAGACCGGGGCAGGCCCGGCTTAGCGCGGCTCGGCCTGATGCTCGGCTGGCTCGTTGCGGCGGCATTGGCCGCGCCGCCGGCCTTCGCGCAGCAGCGGCCTCAATTTGGGCTCGACGATGTGGTCGCCAAGGCGAAGGCGCTGTCGGATACGGCTTATGTCGCGCCGGTCAGCAACCTGCCCGACGTCTTCAGCAAGATGCAGTTCGCGGACTACCAGAAGATGCAGCCGAAGCGCGAGCGCTTCGCCTGGATGGAATACAAGACGCCGTTCAAGCTGGCCTTCTACCACCAGGGCATGCAGTTCAACACGCCGGTGAAGATCAGCGAGATCGTCGACGGCGCCGCTCATGAAATCCCCTACGACGCAGGCCGCTTCGACTTCGCCGACCTGCATTTCGATCGCGAGGCGACCAGCAAGCTCGGCTGGGCCGGCTTCCGCGTGGTCTACCCGATCAACCAGGCGGGCAAGCTCGACGAGATCATGAGCGTGCTCGGCGCGAGCTATTTCCGTGTCATCGGCAAGAACCAGATCTACGGCTTGTCCGGGCGCGGGCTGGCGATCGATACCGGCCTGCCGATCGCCGAGGAATTCCCCGCTTTCCGCGAATTTTGGCTGCGCCGTCCCAAGCCCAAGGACAAGCACCTGACCTTCTACGCGCTGATGGATTCGGTGCGCGCCTCCGGTGCCTACGAGTTCACGTTGACGCCTGGCTCGGATGCAGTCCTCAGCGTCAAGGCCCGCGTCTTCCTGCGCCAGGGTGCCTCGCCGACGACGCTCGGCATCGCGCCCTTGACCAGCATGTTCCTGTACGGTCCGCAGCAGCCGTCGCCGACCCCGAATTTCCGCCCCGCGATCCATGATTCGAACGGCCTCGCCGTCCGCACCGGCAATGGCGAATGGATCTGGCGCCCCCTCGTCAATCCGTCCATGGTCGCGATCAGCGATATCCCGGCGGAGAACCCGAAGGGCTTCGGCCTGCTCCAGCGCGGGCGCGACTTCTCGCGCTACGAGGACCTGAAGGACCGCTACGACCTGCGCCCGAGCGCCTGGATCGAGCCAACCAACGACTGGGGCAAGGGCAATGTCCGCCTCGTCGAGATTCCGACCGCCGACGAGACCAACGACAATATCGTCACGCTCTGGGTGCCCGACAGCAGGCCGCCTTTTGGCGAGCCGATGCGCTTCGACTATCGCATGCACTGGACCATGGACGAGCCGGCGCTGATGAAGGGCGACGTCTCCCATGTCTGGCAGACGATGCGCGCGGCCGGCGAGATCTACCAATCCAACCTGATCCGCGCCGGCGACGGCACGCTGGCCTTCCTGGTCGATTTCAAGGGCCCCTCGCTGCGCAAGCTGCCGAAGGACGCCCGCCCAACCGCGGTGGTCTCGGCCAACGACAATGTCGAGATCGTCGGCACCGAATTGCAGCCCAACCCCGCCATCCAGGGCTGGCGCCTGATCTACCGGATCAAGGTCAGGAACCCCGCCGTCTCGTCCGATCTCGACGCGGTGCTGAAGCTCGGCGACCGCACGCTGACCGAGACCTGGAAGTTCCGGCTGCCGCCGACCCAGACGGCGACGGACAAGGAGACCTATCTCAATCGCTTCAAGGCGATGGAATAGGCAGCCGGCGCTTCTCGCCCCGTCGACAGCGAGCGCCCGAGCCTGATCATCAGGCGCTCGACCGTGCGATAGACGAGCCAGGATAGCGCCAGCGTCAGGCCGATGCAGGCGAGCATCGTGACGACGTCGCCACGCTCTCCGGTCAGCGGCAGGATGCGATAGACGGCGGCGTTGACCGGCCCGTGGAACAGATACATCGCGTAGCTGATCAGCCCGATCCGGGCGAGCAGGGCGGAACGGGGCCGCTGCAGCCGGACTGCTGCCAGGAAGACCGCGAAGGCAAGCAGGTAGGCAGTGAGGACGGGCGCGAGCCCTTCCACGATGAAATGGTCGCCGCGCGCCAGCGAGAACGATGCGACCGAAATCACGGCGACAAGCTGCGCGAGGCCGAGAACCGAAACCGCAAGCCAGGCGCCCGTCCTGCGCTCGACCAGCCAGAGCCGCAGCAGCAGCCCGAGGAACAGGAACGACAGGTGCAGGCCGAGATACTGCACCGGCAGCGCGACGAACCCATGCGTGCGCAATTGCACGGGCAGCACGGTCGCGGCGATCAGGCCGAGGCTGAGCGCAAGCAGGGTGGCTACGTTTCGCAGCAGCCCGGTCGCGAACAGCAGCGCGGCGAGCCCGTAGAAGACGAGCTCGACGAACAGCGTCCAGTAGATCGGCGAAAGCCAGGGCTGGCCGAAGAGCGGCGGCGCCATCGTCATGTTGGCGAGCACGACCGCCACGGACGGCCGGTCGCCGGAAAGCCAGGCCGTCGCGGTGAGCACGGCCAATGCCAGCCATAAGGCTGGATAAAGCCTGAACAGCCGCGAGATCGCGAAATGCCGCAGCGGCCGTTCGCCGTCGATGCTGAACGGCACCACGAATCCGCTGATCAGGAAGAACAGCGCCACGCCGAACCGGCCGAGGCTCAGGGTCTCGATGACGGGCCGGGCAAGCGTATTCATCGGGCCCGTCGCGGAGGGAAGCTGCCGCAGCAGGTCGCCGAACAGATGCTCGACCATCACCCCAAGCGCGGCGATCGCCCGCAATCCGTCGAGATAGGCATGGCGCTGCCGGGTCATGCCGGCCTCACCGCAGGCCGAGCGCGCGCAGCGTCGCCGCATCGAAGCCAGGCCCGGTTTCGCCTTCGGCGAGCGCGAAGCCGCCGATTCCGGCATAGGTCCAGGCGGCCCAGGCGAAGCTCTGCGCTTCGGCGAGCTCACGCATGTCGCGCAGCCAGCGTTCGCGGGCGGCTGCGCCCTCGGGCGTGTCCATGTAAGCCGTCCTGTGAACGCCGAACTCTCCGAGCAGGACGGCATGGGCGGGCAGTCCCTCAGCGAGGCGCCACGCATTCACCTGATGAAAACGCGTCTCAAGGCTCGAGCGCTCGAAGCCGGCATAGCGCGCGAGCGTGCGTTTCGCCTTGTCGGCCTCATCCAGCGCCGCGCCGTCGAGCCCGAGGCTGGCGATGCGCTGCCGGGTTGCAGCCACCATCGCATCGGACGAAGGCGGCGCCGGATAGGGGATCGCATCAAGCGCATGGGCCGGGCTGCCGCGCACGCCCTGATGGGTGAACTGCCAGGGCGCGTAGTCGTGATAGGTGTAGAGCAGGCGCGCGTCCCCCGCGAAGGGTCGCGTATCGATCGCCGTCAGCGCGGACGCGGAATTCATCGACCCGCCGCCCAACACCAGCGGCAGCCTGGCCGAGCCTTTGCGGGCGGCCCGGTAGCTGGCTTCGAGCATGGGTTGCCAAGCGGCCTGCGGCACCTCCGGCTCGTTCATCAGCTCGAAGGCGAGCCGCGGAAACCCGGGGCCTGCCCTGCTTTCGGCAAGCGCTTCGAGAAGGCCCGCAAGGCGTTGCTGCAGCGCGAGCACGGCGCGGAAAGCCGGAGCATCGATGCCTGCGGTCAAGGCGGCCGGCCGATATACCGGATTCATCGCGCTCGGATGCAGATCGACGATCACGCCGAGATCGGCATCGAGCAGAGTCCGGACCGTGCCGATCAGAAGGTCGTCGAGCCGGTCCCGCGCTGTCCCCTGCAAGTCGAGAAAAGGGCCGACATCGACGGCCAGGCGCACGAAATCGAAGCCTGCGGTGCGGATCGCCTGCCGCTGGGCTGCATCGAAGCGGAAGCGCGGTGCCGCGAAGGGCGCATCGCCGTAGCTGCCGTCGCTGCGCACCTCGGCCCAGCCCATGGCGTGCGAGACGCCGATTCCGCGGCGGAACAGCGGGATGTCCCTGCCGGATCGGCTCGCAGCCCTTACGGGCCCGAGCGTTGCGAGCCCTGCCAGTCCGGCGAGGACGGAGCGGCGGCTCGTCACTGCGAGAGCTCCGGGCTCTCGGCCTTGCCCGGATACCGCGCCGTGAGCGCGCCATCGAGGATGGCCATGTCGGCCTGGCCCGCGAAGGGCGCGGACAGGCCGCGGAGCGAGGCCTCGCGCAAGGCGGGGGCGACCATCCGCGACGGCACGAAGCGGACATCGCTCCAGCCCGCGTCTCCGATGTCGCGGATGTAATCGGCAGGGCGTTTCCGGTTCGGCTGCCCTGGAAAGGCGAAGAGCCGGTAGAGCGGTTCGGGATAGCGATAGATGTTGTTGGGATCCTGCTCCCGGATCCAGCGCGAATGCGTCTGCAGGTCGATGATATGGACGGCTTCGCACCCCGGGCGTGCGACCTGCGTCATGGCAGCAATGGCGGTTGCGGGATTGTCGTAATGCTCGAAGGCCGCGCAACTGACGATCAGATCGAACATCCGCCCCTCGGCGAGACGCGGGATGTCGAAATCACGGCCGACGGCATAGCCGAAGGCGCGGGAGCCCGGCGTGCCGGCCAGCGCCAGCGCGCGTGCCCGGTCGGCCGCGCTGCCGTCTGGGAACTGCTCCAGCAGCCGCTCGTAGAATGCCGGATCTTCGCCGCCCGCGAGATCGAACACGTCGATCGCGTGATAGGAGCGGGCGCCGAGCGCGAGGAAGAGCACGCCGTTCCCGCGCGAGGCACCGGGACTGAGCTCCAGCACGTCCCGCCCGCGAAGATCGAAATCCGGCGGCATGAAGCGGCGCAGCGACGCGAAGATGTCGAGGAGATAGGCGATCTGCCCGTCCGGATCGGATTTCGCCACGGTGTTGGGCGTGCTGTAGCCGTTGAGCCTGTTCTTGCACCAGGCCAGGCCGAGGAAGCCGAGGCCGAGCACGGTCATTTCGAGTTTTCTCAGCGCAAGCTTCATCCTCAACCTCCCAGCTCGATATGTTTCGCGGGGCCGGTGCCGCGCTGAGGGACACGGCCCGGCCGCCAGCCGAGAAGCGCGCTCTCGTAGACATCCATGGTGCGGTCGACGATCGCGTCCCAGCCGAAGGAACCGAGGATCTGCGCGGCGCGCGCCGCACTCTCGGCCGGGGCGGGGGCGGCCAGTTTCGCCCGCATCGCCTCCGCCAGCCGGTCCACCGCGCCCAGCGGGAAATAGCCGCCCGGCCCGAGATCGACCGCGAGATTGGCGTCGATGTCGCTGGCGAGGCAGGGCACGCCGTAGCTGAGCGCTTCGAGCAGGACCATCGGCATACCCTCATGGCTCGACGGCAGGACGAACAGCGCGGCGTGCCGGTAGAGCTGGGACAGGGCTTCGCCGCGCTGGAAGCCGGCCATCACCACGCCGGGCGTCGCCGCGGCGGCCGCTTCGACCGCGCGTTGATAGGCGCCGGCATGATCGGCCGCCCCGGCGATGACGAGCTTGAGCTCGGGATCGGCCAGGCGCGCGAAGGCCTCGATCAGGTCGAGATGCCGCTTCTCCTCGACGATCCTGCCGACGGACAGGACATAGCGCTGCGGCCGGACCTGGATGCGGTCGAGATAGGACGTGTCGGGATCGGCTTGTACAGGGC
>NZ_JAELTI010000083.1 GCF_016428755.1 Allobosea sp. ASV33 | reverse complement strand
GTGATCGAGGGGAATGATGTCGTTGGGTCCCCACCACCGCCAAGTCTGTTCCATGGTCGCGTGCTTTCTCAGATAGGCAAGTTCAAAGCGATTTTGGCGGCGTGCCGCCGGGCTGAGGCGGCGAATCCTCGAAAAACTCGGCGTGCTCGACGGCGATCTTTTCGAGCGCCAGCGAGGCGCTGTGCAGATGGGTCTCCATCAACGCCACGGCTCCATCGGCATCCTGCGAGAGCACGCATTTCACCAGTTGCTCATGCTGGTGGAAGATCATTTCGAGCCACTCCTGGCTCTCCAGCGAGAGATAGCGCAGGCGATCGAGCTGGGTTTTCATCGAGAGAATGAAATCCCAGACATGCGGATGACCGGCGATCAGCATGAGCGCCCGATGCAGATCCTCGTCGGAGCTGAAGAACCCATAATGGTCGCGGCGGGTGATGATCCTGGCCTGCTCCTTGAGCAAACTGTTCAGCACACGCTCCTTCTCGTGGCCCGTAGCGATGGCGGCGCTGCGCACGGCGCGACATTCCACGGTTTGCCGCACGAATTGCGCATCGCGAACGGCCGATAGCTGAATCGGCGCGACGAAGCTGCCGACCTGAGGGACGATGGAGAGCAAGCCCTCGACGGAAAGGCGGTGAAAGGCCTGGCGGACCGGGGTCCGGCTCAAACCGTAATGCGCCGCCATCTTGATCTCGGACAGCGCCTCTCCCGGCCGTAACTGGCCCGTGAGGATGCGCCCGCTCAGGTCGTCATAGACCTGGGTGACGGTCCAGCGGCTCTCGGCTTTCGGGACCACGACCATCGGGCGTCAATGCGCGGCGTTGCTGATGGTGCTGAGGAAGCGCTTGGCGCGCTCGCTCTTGGGAGCCGCCAGCATCTCGCGCGGGTTACCTTCCTCGACGATCTTGCCGCCGTCCAGGAAGACCATGCGCGTGCCGACATCGGCCGCGAAGCGGATCTCGTGTGTCACGACCAGCATGGTCCGGCCTTCCACGGCGAGATCGCGCATCACGGCCAGCACTTCGCCGACGGTCTCTGGGTCGAGCGCGGAGGTCGGCTCGTCGAAGAGCAGGATATGCGGATTGGTCGCGAGCGCACGGGCGATCGCGACGCGCTGCTGCTCGCCGCCGGACATCTGCGCCGGATAGGCGTTGATGCGGTGCGACAGCCGGACCTTCTCGAACAGGCCTCGCGCCCGTTCCTCGACGGTCTTGCGGTCCTCGCCATGGACGACGACCGGAGCCAGCATGACGTTCTCCAGCGCCGTCAGATGCGGGTAGAGATTGAAGTGCTGAAAGATCATGCCGATGCGGCGGCGCACGTCGATGATGCTGCGCTGCTTGGCTTGCACGGCCTTGCCCTCGAAGAGGATGTTGCCGCCCTCGATGGTCTCGAGGCCGTTAACGCAGCGCAGGAGCGTCGACTTGCCGGTGCCGGAGGGGCCGATGAAGCAGACGATCTCGCCGGCCTGCACGGTGGTCGAGACGCCGTCGAGGATCGTCCTGTCCCCGAAGCGCTTCACGACATGGTCGAACTTGAGAACGGTGTCGGTCATTGTCCTGCTCCGGCCGTCATGAGGCGGGTGTTGACGTGGAAGCGCCGTTCGAGCGCAGCCCCGCCGAGCGAGATGCCGTAATTGATGAGGAAGTAGATCAGCGCCAGCAGGAGCAGCGGCACGAAGCTCGAGCCCATGGTTTCGCGGATCAGGAGGCCGGTCTTGGTCAGCTCGACATAGCCGATGATCGAGGCGAGCGAGGATTCCTTCAGCGTCGCGATATAGACGCCGACCGAAGGCGGCAGGATGACGCGCACCGCCTGGGGCACGATGACGTGGCGCATCATCTGCCAATAGGTCATGCCGGCGGCCCGCGCGGCTTCCCACTGGCCCTTGCCGACGCTTTCGAGCCCGGCCCGGATGACCTCCGACATGGTCGAGCTGGCATGGAGCGCCAGCGCGACGGTCGTTGCGGTGAACGGAGACAGATCGATCCCGAAGACCAGCGGCATGCCGAAGAACACGAAGAACAGCACGATCAGGATCGGGATCGAGCGGAAGAACTCGGTGAACAGCAGAGCCAGCAGCCGCAGCGGCAGGAACGTGGACATCCGGGCGAGCGCTATCAGCGTGCCGCCGACCGCGCCGATCAGCAGGGCGAGCCAGGACAGCCAGATGGTGACGAGCGCCGCCTTCAGCAACAGCGGCATGTAGGTGAGCAGTTGTGCGCTCATCGATAGGCCTCCGGCTGGCGGAACAGCCAGCGCCCGATGGCGATGCGCCCGAGGTTCACGATCTGGCAGAGCACGAGATAGACCACTGCCGCGATGACGAAGGTCTCGAAGAAGCGGAACGAGGAGGAGCCGACCGTCTGCATCCAGGACGCGACCTCTTCGACCGCGACGGCCGAGGCCAGCGACGACGCGAGGATGACGGCGATGAACTGGTTGCCGAGCGGGGCGTAGATCGTGCGGAAGACCTGCGGCAGCACGATGTGGCGGTAGAGCTGAACGCGGGTGAAGCCCTGCGAGGCGGCGGCTTCGAACTGGCCGGGCGGCACGGCGACGAGGCCGGCGCGAATGATCTCGGCCATATAGCCGGCGCTGTTCAGCGTCAGCCCGATCAGCGCGGAATTGAAGGGCGACATGCGCAGGCCGAGCTGCGGCAGCGCGAAATAGACGATGTAGAGGATGACCAGCAGCGGCGTGTTGCGCATCACCTCGACATAGAGCCCGCCTGTAAAGCGCAGGAGGCGCGAATCCGAGCGGCGCATCAGCGCGACCCCGGAGCCGATGGCGACGCTCAGCACGATCGCGAGCACGGACAGCAGCAGCGTCGCCTGAGCTGCGGCAGCGAGATCGCCGAGATAGGGATAGATGCTGCGAAACGAGAAATAATAGGGCACCGATCAGGCCTTCCTGTCCGGCATCGGCTCAACTGGCGCCGATGCACTCCGCGGCGGAAGAGCGACGCCCGTGAGGGCGTCGCCGCATGTGCGAACTCAGTACTTCGCCTGGATCGGCGGTTGCTCGAAGCCGAACCACTTCTGGAACAGCTTCTTGTTGTCGCCGGAGGCGTTGAACTGATCGACGAAGAGGTTCAGCACGCGCAGCCAGTCCGCGTCGCCGGCCGGCAGGCCGATGGCGATCTCGGCGCGGGCCAGGTCGCCCTCGGCCTCGCGCAGCTTGCCCGGGTTCTCCTTGATGGCGTTGCCGTTGTAGAAATTGTCCTCGGCCATCGCGTCGGCCTGGCCGGTCAACACGGCGTTGAGCTCGTCGGCCTGGGTGTTGAAGCGGATGATCTGGGCCTTCGGCATATTGGCCGGGACGGCGCGCTCGGCGGTGCCGCCACGCGAGATCGCGACGCGGATGCCGGCCTCGTTGGCCTCCGCGATGGTCTTGTAGGGGCTGTTCGCCGGCAGGAGCAGGCGCATCGTGGTGACGAGATAGGGGTTGGTGAAGGCGATCGAGGTCGAGCGCTCGACGTTGCGGGTGAAGTCCGCGATCGTGACGTCCGCCTTGCGGGTCTGCAGGGCGGTGACGCGCGCCGGGATGTCCGAGATGATGAATTCCGGCTTGACCTTCAGCGCCTCGGCGAGCCGCTTGGCGATGTCGATATCGTACCCTTCCGGCTCGCCATTGGGCATCACGCGGCTATAGGGCGGCAGGCTGCCGAGGACCGCGATGCGGATCGTGCCGCGCTGAAGGATGCTCTGGAGAATGCCGGGGGCGTTCTGCGCCTGCGCTGACGCGAGCGTGGCCATGCCGAACAGCCCCACCGCTGCGATACCGCAAAGCGACTTCATGATTCCGCGCTTGGACAACATTGTTTCTCTCCCTTTCCTGTGAGCGGGGCCCGGTCAGCCCGGGTTATTCGTCGAAGGCGAGCTGGACCTTGAGCAGGCGATCGGGATGCGTCTCGACGAAATCGAAGGCCGCGCGCGCATCGCGTGCGGCGAAGGTCTGCGTGATCATGGGTGCCGGATCGAGGCGGCCGCTTTCGAGCCAGCTCACGACCTCGGGAATGAGCCGCCGGTTCAGGCGCGAGCCGAAGAGCGACAGCTCCTTCCGGACGATGTCCTGCTGGCTGACATTGCAGGGCGCGGGCGAGAAGCCCAGCAGACCGATGCGGCCGGCGGGGCTGGCGACGCGGCAGGCTTCCTCCAGCAAGGCCGGGATGCCGGCGCCGTCGATCACCACCGAAGGGCCGAGGCCGTCCATTTCCGCTTTCACTGCTTCGGGGACGGAGCGGGAAGGGGAGTGGATGGTGAGATCGGCACCGAATGCCTTGGCACGCTCCAGCCGGGCCTCGTCGATATCGACGACGATGCAGCGGGCGCCCTTCAGCTTGGCGACCTGCAGCACCGTGATGCCGACCGTACCCGCGCCATAGACCAGCACGGTGTCCTCGGCGTCGCAGCCCGTCGCGGTCAGCGCGTTGGCGGCGACCGAAAGCGGCTCGGCCAGGGCGGCCACGGCAAATGACAGGTTGCGCGAAACCTTCACCGCGTTCTTCGCGGGCAGGATTGCTTCGCTGCTGAAGCCGCCGTCGCGATGGACGCCGATGACCTCGAGCGTGGCGCAAACATTGGGCCGGCCGCGGCGGCAGGGATAGCAGTGGCCGCAGGAGACGACCGGGTCGGCGACGACATGGTCGCCGATCGCGAGCGCGGAGACGCCTTCGCCGATCGCGGTAACCTCGCCGGCGAATTCATGTCCGATGATGCGGGGGTAACAGGCAAAGGGATTGGAGCCGTGGAGAATATGCATGTCGGAGCCGCAGATTCCGGCGCGACGGACACGCAGCTTCACTTCACCCGGTCCGGGATTCGGCCGCGAGCCTGAAACCAGGCTGAGCGCGTGCGGCCGCGCGACGCTGACGGCAATAGGCTCCATTTCCACCCTGGATCTTTTTGTAGAAGGCTTCTTGTATACAAGTGTACTAGCATTCCAGGTGGGCGGCCGCAAGCCTCCAGAGCGATGCGATAGGGGCGCGGTTCGGCAGTTCGCCGATAGCGTGGCCTCCATGCAGGGTGGACGATTGGCAGAAGGCGAAGCCCGGCTCATTCTCAAAGAGCCTTGGGAAGGATACCCCAAGGCTCCGTTGCGCGCCGTCTCGCGCATGAAACCTTTGGCCCTCGGTCGCCAGTGCTGGCGTTCCTATCGATGGAGATTGAGATGCAGGGTGCTGGCCTGACGCCGGTCACGGTAGACACCGAGGAGGGCGGCTTCGTCCTTGGCATCGACGAAGCCCGCGCGCCTCTCACGGCTGCCAACTTCCTGGCCTATGTCGATGGCGGCCATCTCGATGCTGCGACGATCTACAGGATCGTGACTCTTGCCAACCAGGCGCCGGGGACGCTTCACCCGATCGAGGTCATCCAGTTCGGTTCGCCGGGGCCCGGCGAGGAGCGCGTTCCACCACTGCCTCCCGTCCCCCATGAGCCGACCTCGTCGAGCGGCTTGCGGCATCTCGATGGCACGCTGTCGCTGGCGCGAAAGGCGCCGGGAACCGGCGGGCATGGCTTCTTCATCTGCATCGGCGACCAGGCCGAACTCGACGAAGGCGGGCGGCGAAACCCCGACGGGGCCGGCTTCGCCGCATTCGGGCGTGTCCTGGACGGTGCGGACACGCTCTCGCGATTGCACCGGCGCGCGGAGGCGAGTGAGTACATGCACGCGCCGATCAGGATTTTGAGCGTTCGGAGAGGTCTCCGTCCGGCGGTTTGAACGAGGTGTTTGATCCCGGGTTTTGATGGCGCGATCTTTTCGAAGCGCTGGAAGGATGCGCTGTAAGCCAGATGACGGCTTGCGCGGTTTTCTCGCTCGCCCGACTATGTGGCATCGTGGACCTGAAGTCCTCGCAGCGGCATGGGGCAGGGCGCATGACGATCTCGATGGCGGGCCTGCCCGCGTTCCTCCTCTATTTCGTCGTCGGCGCGGCCCTGATCGCTGCCTTCGTGGCGATCTATCTGCGGATGACTGCCCATGACGAGATCGCCCTGATCCGTGGCGGCAATCTCTCGGCGGCCGTCGCGCTCGGCGGCAATACGGTCGGCTTCTCGCTGCCGCTGGAGCAGGCGATATCCCAGGCCAGCAGCATTCCCGACTGCGTGCTCTGGGCCGTCGCGGCGATGATCATCCAGTTCGCGGCCTATGGGCTGGCGCGGCTGCTGATCCCGGAGCTGTCGCGGAAGATCGCGGAGGACCGCTTGCCCTCCGCGGTGATGCTTGCGGTGATCGCCGTGGTGTCGGGGACGCTGGCCGCGGCCAGCATGACGGAATGAGGCGGCCATGAAGCGCTCCTCTCAGATCGGCCTCGGGGCTGCCGGCGTCCTCCTCGTCGCCACCGTCTGGTCGATGACATCAGACAGCCAGGAGGAGAATCTCGTCTACGACAGCCTGAGCGATTGCCGCGCAGCCGGGCAACTCACGGCGCAGCAATGCGAGACCGCCTTCTCGGAGGCGACCGCGGCGCGGCTCAAGGACGCGCCGAAATTCCAGAGCCAGACCGCCTGCGAGGCCCAATACGGCGCCAATGGCTGCGGCTCGGCTACCATTGGCGGCGCCCAGTATTTCATCCCGGCCCTGGCCGGATTCATGCTCGCGCGCGGCCTCTCCGGCGGGCAGGCACAGGCGCAGCCCCTGATGCCGCCGACCACCTCAGCCTGCCCGCCGGGCTCGACGCAGCCCGAATGCCAGCAGGCCCGCTCGTCCTCCGGTTCATCGGGCGGCGGCGGCTCCTATGGCAGTAGCAGCCATTCGCGGGCCTATTCGACGACGTCCGGCCGCAATGTCACGGCCGCCTTCGCCGGGGGCTCGCGCGGCGGCAGCGTCTCGACCACCAGCGTTTCCTCGCGCGGCGGCTTCGGCTCGACCGCGCGCTCCTTCTCCTCGCATTCCTCGTCCTGACATGCGCCGCGTCACGCTTCCGCCGCGTCCGGACTGGGTCGAGCAGGTCGAGCGCCTGGGCTTCGCCTTCCACACGATCGACGGCGAGACCTATTGGGACGAGAGCGCGGCGATCGCCTTCACGCTGGAGGAGATTGAGCGCGATATCGAAGGGCCGACCGAGGCGATCGAACAGCTCTGCTTCGCCTTCATCGAGAAGGCGCTCGACCATGAGGAGATCCTGACGAAGCTCGCGATTCCCGCCGAGCACTGGGATTACATCCGGGAGAGCTGGCAGCGCGGCGAGCGCAACCTCTACGGTCGGCTCGACCTTGCCTATGACGGGCGCGGGCCGGCGAAGCTGCTCGAATACAACGCGGATACGCCGACAGCCCTGTTCGAATCGAGCGTCGTGCAATGGGACTGGCTGGAGCAGGCGATGGCGCGCGGCGCGATCCCGAAGGGCTCCGACCAGTTCAACTCCCTGCACGAGCGCCTGATCGCGGCCTTCAAGGGCCTGCGCGAGCCTTTGCCCTATCGCCTGCACCTGACCTGCGTGCAGGGCAGCCCGGAGGACAAGGGCACGGTCGACTACCTCGCCGATTGCGCGGTTCAGGCCGGGCTCGATGCGCGCTTCACCTATATCGAGGAGCTAGGCCTCCTCACCGACGGGCGCTTCTGCGACGGCGCCAACCAGCCGATCGAGACGCTGTTCAAGCTCTATCCCTGGGAGTGGATGTTCCGGGAGAGCTACGGCAAGGCGCTTAACCGTTCGGGCTGCCAGTTCGTCGAGCCGCCCTGGAAGGCTGTTCTCTCCAACAAGGGCCTGCTCGCCTGCCTCTGGGAGATGGAGCCCGGCCATCCCAATCTGCTGCCGGCCTTCTTCGAGGGCGATCCGCGCTGCGCGACGCTCTCGGCCCGCCATGTGCGCAAGCCGCTCTATTCGCGCGAAGGCGCCAATGTCACGCTGATGGAGCGCGGCCGCGTGCTCGACAGCGACGATGGTCCCTATGGCGCCGAAGGCCATGTCCTGCAGGATGCAGCGACTAACCTGTTCTCGGCAGAGGGCAAATACGCCGTGCTCGGCTCCTGGCTCGTCGCCTCGCAGGCCTGCGGGCTTTGCATCCGCGAGGATGCCTCGCCGATCACAAAGAATACCTCGCGCTTCCTGCCGCACTATATCGAGCCCTGAACGCGCGACATGACCGCGCCTTGATCTGTGCTAGCCTTGTGCTCCGATACGCCTGTCGACGGAGCCTGCCATGTCTGCAACAGCCTCAACGCCCCGCGGTCTCGACCATCTCGTCATCGGTGTCCGCGACCTCGATGCCGCCTGGCACTTCTACGAAAAGCTCGGCTTCCGCGTCGGCGCCCGCAACCGCCACCCCTGGGGCACCGAGAACCGGATCGTGCAGTTTCCCGGCTCCTTCCTCGAACTGGTGACGATCGCCGACGATGCCGCTATCCCGCCTCATGGCGAGCGCCGATTCTCTTTCGGCGCCTTTGTGCGCGAAGCCCTGGCCGGGCAGGGCGAGGGCCTCTCAATGCTGGTGCTGGAAAGCACCGACGCTAAGGCCGATGCCGCCGCCTTCAAGGCCCAGGGCATCGGCGATTTCGAGCCGTTCTTCTTCGAGCGCCGCGCCAGGCGCCCTGACGGCAGCGATGTCCGCGTCGCCTTCGAATTGGCCTTCGCCGCCGATTCGCGTGCGCCGGAATGCGGTTTCTTCGTCTGCCAGCAATTGGAACCGCAGAATTTCTGGAACCCGGAATTCCAGCAGCACCCGAATGGAGCCACCGCGCTCTCCGCTGTCGTGATGCTGGCGGAGGAGCCGGCTTTTCACCGCGCTTTCCTCTCGGCCTTCAGCGGCGGCGCCGAAGTGCTGGAGGGCAACGAGGATTACGTGCTCGCCCTGCCGCGCGGGCGCATCGACGTGCTCGATCCCGAGGCCGCGCAAGGCGCCTATCTCGTCGAACCGGACACGACGCCGGCCCGCTTCCTCGGCTTCTGCGTCACCGTGCCCGATCTCGAAGCCGTGGCGGAGCGCCTGACCGAGAATGAAGTGTCGTTCCAGCGCGGCGACGAGCGGCTCTTCGTGCCGGCGGAACAGGCTTTCGGCTGCATGGTGGCGTTCGAGCAGGGCTGAGGGGCGCTGATTGCTGATGGAGCGACGCCGTCATCCCGGACAAGCTGCGCAGCAGCGGTGATCCGGGATCCATCGTAGAGCTACGGAGCCCTCCGATGGATCCCGGGGCAAGCCCGGGATGACGGCGGTGGTTCCGCGGAAAACTGCCGGCCTCAGCCCTTGGCCTCGACCGGCGGCAGAGAGGCCAGCAATCCGATCAGGGCCCGGTCGTGCAGCACAACCATGCGCTCCTTCGGCTTCAGCCAGATCGCGGCGTCGTCGACCGTCTCGGCATCGACGAGCTTGGCCTGCGCCACGGCGCGGTCAGGCTCGATCTCGCCGCGGCGGCGCGACTGGCCATAGGGCAGCATCAGCTCGTGGGCGTGGCGCAACTCGGCATCGCCATGCAGTGCCTTGATGCCATCGGCGTCGTCGTAGCCTGCCTTCTCGAACTCGGCCTGCAACTCGTTGGCGCGCGTCGCGATGGCGGGCGGAGCGCCTTCCTCCGGCGTCATCAGGAGCTTGTGGCGCTTGAGCCAGAGGCCGATGGCGAGCTGGCCCGAGGCCCATGACAGCGGGATCGCCAGCACGAGGCCGACGATCGTCGGCGACATCCAGGCGAAGAGCGAGGTCGCGATCATGAAGGCCGAGAGGCCGGTGACGAGGCCGAGCACGGTATGGGTGCGGTGCCGGCGGATGATGTCCTTCAGCGGGATCGAGCCGTCGTCGCGCCGCTGCGGGTTCCAGCCGGTGTCGCGGCCGAGCAGGATCTGAAAGACCGACCCGGACTGGATCAGCATCATGATCGGCGCGAAGAAAGCCGAGAACAGCACCTCGATCAGCGCCGAGACGATCAGGCGGATCGCGCCGCCGCCGGCTTGCCGGAGCTTGGTGTTGAACAGCGTCAGCAGCAGGCCGAACAGCTTCGGCGCCAGCAGGATCCCCATGGTGATCGCGAACAGGCGCAAGGCGCGTTCGGGGTCGAAGCGCGGCCAGACCGGGAAGAGCGTGAATTCCTGCGTGAAATACTCGGGCCGCGCGTAATTGACCTGCAGCACGATCAGAATGCCGACCACGAGCTGCATCAGCCAGAGGGGCGAGGCGAGATACCCCATGATGCCGGTGGCGAAATGCTGGCGCGTCGGCATGACGAAGCCCTTGGCGCCCATGATCCGCGAATGCTGGAGATTGCCCTGGCACCAGCGCCGGTCGCGCACGGAGATGTCGATCAGCGAGGGCGGGCTTTCCTCGTAGGAGCCCGTCAGGTCCGGCAGCATGTAGACCGACCAGCCGGCGCGGCGGATCAGCGCAGCCTCGACGAAATCGTGGCTGAGCACATGCCCGCCGAAGGGCGGCTTGCCCTTCAGGTCCGGCAGGCCGCAATGGTCGGCGAAGGCCTTCGTGCGGATGATCGCGTTATGGCCCCAGTAATTGCCGTCGCGGCCGGACCACATGGCGAGGCCCGTGGCGATGACCGGGCCGTAGACCCGCGCCGCGAATTGCTGCAGCCGCGCGAAGAAGGTGTTGCGGTTGATGATCAGCGGCAGCGACTGGATGATGCCGGCATCGGGGTCGTTCTCCATCGCCGCTGCGAGGCGCACGATGCAGGTGCCGGTCATCAGGCTGTCGGCGTCGAGCACGACCATGTGCTCGTAGAGCCCGCCCCAGCGGGTGACGAAATCGGCGATATTGCCGGCCTTGCGATGATGGTTCTTCGGCCGGTGCCGGTAGTACACTCTCGAGTTCGGTCCGAGCCGCTCGCGCAGGGCGAGGAAAGCCCGTTCCTCCGCCACCCAGACATCCGGGTTGGTGGTGTCGGAGACGATGAAATAGTCGAAATGGTCGCCAAGGCCTGTCGCCTCGACCGATTCACGGATCGCCGCCACGGCCGCGAAGATGCGCGCGGACGATTCGTTGTAGATCGGCATCACCACGACGGTGCGGTGCTTCAGGCTCTCGGCGCGGTCCGCCCGGCCGGCGCCGAACAGCACGCCGAAGAAGCCGAGCAGCGCGCTGGTGAAGGCGAGCGCGATCCACGAGAAGTTGATCGTGAATAGCACGAGCAAGGCATACTGCAGCGAGGTCGTGCGGCTGACCGACACGACATTGTACATTTCCCAGGCGCCGAAGGCGGTGAGCGCCAGGCCGCCGCCGAAGACGAAGAGGCGCTTCAGCCAGGGCGTCGTCCAATTGGCAGGCGCTGCCGGGGCGCGGCGATCCGAAGCCTTCCAGCTCCGGAACGACTGCACCGGCATGACCAGAGGCTCTTCGGGGGGCGTGGCCGGTTCGCGGGCCACGCTGTAGCTGCGCTGTTCCGCTTCCATGGCGTCGCGGGGCGCCGTTACCAGGTCCATCGATTCAACCAGGTCTCAGAGACGGGCTGACCGCCCGATTGCAGGACGAGCCGAAGCTCGGACAGATTGTCGTTGCCGGGGTCGACCTCGAAGCCCACCCGCATCAGCTTGCGCTCGGGATAGGGCCAGAGCCGGACGCTATGCACGGCCCCGGGTTGCGCCGTGATCGTCGCGCGCGTCGAGGCGACGAGGGCTGCGTCGGCAAGCCTGTCGCCGGTGAACTCGACGATGAAGCGCCGCCGGCGTCCCTGCGAGCCCTTGCCTTGCCGCGAGCGGGTGGCGATCGCGAGCGCCGGGCGCTCCGGCGGCTGCCAGCACCAAGCCTGGCGGTAGCTCAGCGAGGTCTCGCTGCCGGCCGCGAGCGGCTGCTTCGGCCGCCAGTACATGATGATGTTCTTGTTCGGCTCGGAATCGCTGGGAATTTCGATGAGCTGCACGGAACCTGCACCCCAGTCACCGAGCGGCTCCATCCAGACGCTCGGCCTGAGCTCGAAGCGCTGGTCGTCGTCCTGGAAGGCGGCCGGATCGCGCTCGCGCTGGACGAGGCCGAAGCCCTTGGGGTTCTCGTCGACGAAGGAGGAGACCTGCAGGGTCGCGGGGTTGTTGACGGGGCGATAGATCCACTCTCCGGCGCCCGATTGCATCTGGACGCCCGAAACCTCGCCGATCGAGGGGCGGACGTCGTCGAAGACGCGCCGGCTCTGCGGACCGGAGAGGAAGGTTCCGCTGGTGCAGCCGAAGCCGACATGGTCCAGCGCCTGGCGCGCGAACAGCGTCATCTCGACATCGATGAAGGTGACGTCGCCAGGGCGCAGCGTCATCCGCACGGCGCCGGCGACGCTCTCCGAATCGAGCAGGCCGTGAATCACCAGCGAACCGACGGCCGGGCTCGGCCGCTCGATCCAGAACGCCCGGAAGAACGGCAGTTCCTCGCCGCGCGTCTCGCCGGGCCGCAGGATCAGGGCGCGCGCGATCGCTCCGAAATTCTGGCCGCGCGCCAGGGCACGGAAGAAGGTCGCACCCTGGAAGACCGCGACTTCGAAGGGCCGCTCCAGCCCGGCCGCGATCCGCATGCCCGAGAATTGCAGGTCGGCGCTGGTGGGCGGCGGGGTGACCCGCCCGTAGTCGTACTTGCTGCGATCGAACCCGATGCGCCGCACCGTGCCGTCCTCGATCGTGAACAGGCTGACCGGATTGGAGAACACGAAGCCGCGATGCAGCGGCTCGAGCGTGAAGCCGCGATTCTCGCCGGCCCAGACCGTGGCGCCCGGCTGCATGCGGATTCCCGCATACTGATCCGCGGGCAGGGCGGCGTAGCCCTCGGGCAGGTCGTTGGCCGCCAGCGGAATCAGCGGGCGCTGGGCCAGGGTCCGGGCTGCATCGACGACGAGCGCCGGGTCGAAACGCTGCCCGTCCACCAGGGTGGTGATATTGAAGGAAGCGGCACCCGTGGGCGCCTGCGCCGCCGCAGGCCCGGCCAGCGAGAGCAGCGCTGCGCCACCGGCGGCGCCTTCCAGAAACTGCCTACGATTCAAGGGTTTCGACATGGGATCCAAACTACGCGGGCGACGCCCTCGCCCCTCGCGCTTCTAGAGCATTTCCAGTTGGCCTGAAAAGCCTTTCCGACCGGGAAGATGCACGCCTTTCGCAGGGTGCAATCTCCAGAAATCAAGCCGTGGCTAGGCCTACATGTGCATCGCCCCCGAAAGCCGCCTTTTACCGCGATTGAACTTTGCCAAAAGGCGCGCGGATCGGCTATCCACGGCGCCTGCAACGCGAGCATGCGTGAATGCGATTGTGATGTGCGGGCTGTGGTTCGACCATGCCCTGCAAGGGAAACGAGAAACATGACCGAAATGCAGCCGGCCCGATCCTGCCTCGCGATCGTCCTGGCGGCCGGAGAGGGCACCCGGATGAAATCGCGGCGCCCGAAGGTGCTCCATGCGCTCGCCGGCAGGTCTTTGCTCGGCCATGTACTCGCGTCGGTCTCCGAGGCCGGAGCCGACGACGTCGCCGTCGTGATCTCCTCGGAGCGCCCGGAGGTCGGCGAGGAGGCCCACAGGCTCGTTCCGCACGCACAGATCGCGATCCAGAGCGAGCGCCGGGGCACCGCGCATGCGGCTCTCGCCGCGAAGGCCGCACTCGCCAAGGCTCATGACGACGTCATCATCGCCTTTGGCGACACGCCGCTGGTGCGCCCGGAGACGTTCGTGGCACTTCGCGACGCTCTGTCCGGCGGCGCCGCCGTCGCCGTGCTCGGCTTCGAGGCGAAGGACCCGACGGGCTATGGCCGGCTCGTCGAGAATGACGGTCATCTCGAAGCCATCGTCGAGCACAAGGACGCGACGCCGGAACAGCGCGCTATAAACCTCTGCAATGCCGGGCTGATGGCGCTCTCGGGCGGGCACGCTCTCTCGATTCTGGAGGCGATCGGCGACGACAATGCCCAGCGCGAGTTCTACCTGACCGATGCCGTAACCGTCGCTCGGGCGCGCGGGCTCGACGCGGTCGTGCTGCGGGCGTCGGAAAGCGAGGTGCAGGGGGTGAACGATCGCGCGCAACTGGCCGCCGCGGAAGCGGAATTCCAACGGAGCAAGCGCGTTGCCGTGATGCTTGGCGGTGCGACGCTGATCGCGCCCGACACCGTCTTCTTCAGCTATGATACCGTGATCGGCAGCGATGTCGTGATCGAGCCGAACGTGGTCTTCGCGCCGGGTGTGCAGGTCGCCGACGGCGCGGTGATCCATGCCTTCTCGCATCTGGAAGGTGCCCGGATCGGCGCCGACGCCAATATCGGCCCGTTCGCGCGGCTGCGGCCGGGAACCCGGCTGGCCGAGAAGGCGAAGGTCGGCAATTTCGTCGAGGTGAAGGCGGCCGATATCGGCCCCGGGGCCAAGGTCAACCATCTCACCTATATCGGCGATGCCTCGGTCGGCGCGGCCGCCAATATCGGCGCCGGCACGATCACCTGCAACTATGACGGCTTCAACAAGGCGAAAACGACGATCGGCGCCAACGCCTTCGTCGGCTCGAACTCCTCGCTGGTGGCCCCGGTGACGATCGGCGAGGGCGCCTATATCGGCTCCGGTTCGGTCATCACCCGCGATGTCGCGCCCGACGCCCTCGCCATCGGCCGCGGCAAGCAGGTCGAGAAGGAAGGCTGGGCGAAGGCGTTCCGTGCCGTCGCTGCGGCCCGGAAAGGCGCCAAGAAAGCGGCGGAATAGACGTGAATCACGGCGGATCGGGCAATCCGCCGTTCACAGTTCGTCATCTCAATTGATTGGGCACGCGCGCCGATCGCGGCTATGCGCTTTGCCGACAGCAACGGCTTGAGGGGTTTGCCCATGTGCGGCATCGTCGGGATTCTCGGCAAGGAAGCGGTCGCGACGCAGGTCGTCGAGGCGCTGCGCCGGCTTGAATATCGCGGCTACGATTCTGCCGGTGTCGCGACGCTCGAGGGCGGCCAGCTCACCCGCCGCCGGGCCGAGGGCAAGCTCAAGAATCTCGAGATCCGCTTGTCGAACGAGCCGCTCGAAGGCCTGATCGGCATCGGCCATACCCGCTGGGCGACCCACGGCAAGCCCAACGAGACCAACGCCCACCCGCACGCGACATCGAAGCTCGCGGTCGTCCATAACGGCATCATCGAGAATTTCCGCGAGTTGCGCGCCGAGCTTCAGGCCGATGGCTATGTCTTCGAGACGGAGACCGACAGCGAGATCGTCGCGCATCTCGTCACGCGTGAGCTCGATCGCGGCAAGTCGCCGGCCGATGCGGTTGGCGCGAGCCTGCCGCGCCTGCATGGCGCCTTCGCGCTCGCCTTCCTGTTCCAGGGCGAGGAAGACCTGCTGATCGGCGCCCGCAAGGGTTCGCCGCTCGCGGTGGGCATCGGCGACGGCGAGATGTATCTCGGCTCGGACGCGCTGGCGCTGGCGCCTTTCACCAATCTCATCGCCTATCTCGAAGAGGGCGACTGGGTCGTGCTCCACCGTCGTGGCGCGACCTTCTACGACAAGACCAACACGCAGGTGGAACGCCGCGCCCAGCGCGTCGCCGCCGGCGCCTTCCTGGTCGAGAAGGGCAATCACCGCCACTTCATGGCCAAGGAGATCTACGAACAGCCGGAGGTCGTCGGCCACACGCTGACGCAATATCTCGACATGGCCAACGGAAAGGTGCGTCTGCCCTTCGGCGACAAGATCGATTGGAACGGCCTCTCGCGCCTGACCATCAGCGCCTGCGGCACCTCCTATTATGCCGGCCTCATCGCGAAATACTGGTTCGAGAAGCTGGCCCGCCTGCCGGTCGAGATCGATGTCGCCTCGGAGTTCCGCTACCGCGAGGCGCCGCTGCCGGAGGACGGCCTGGCGCTCTTCATCTCGCAATCCGGCGAGACCGCCGACACGCTGGCCGGGCTGCGCTACGCCCGCCAGAACGGGCAGGCCATCCTCTCGGTCGTCAACGTACCGACCTCGACGATCGCGCGCGAAAGCGATGCGGTCGCGCCGACGCTCGCCGGCCCCGAGATCGGCGTCGCTTCGACCAAAGCCTTCGTCTGCCAGCTCGCCGTGTTCGCTTCGCTCGCGCTTGCTGCGGCGCGGGCCCGCGGCACGCTCTCGGCCGAGGAGGAAGCGAGCCATGTGCAGCATCTGATCGCGCTGCCCGGCCTGATCGCCAAGGCGCTCGAGCTGGAGCCCGAGATCGAGAAGCTCGCCCGCGAGCTCTCAAAGGCCAAGGACGTGCTCTATCTCGGCCGCGGCACAAGCTTCCCGCTGGCCCTGGAGGGCGCGCTGAAGCTCAAGGAAATCAGCTACATCCACGCGGAAGGCTATCCGGCGGGTGAACTGAAGCACGGGCCGATCGCGCTGATCGACGAGGACATGCCGGTCATCGTCGTCGCGCCGCATGACGCGCTCTACGAGAAGACGGCGTCCAACATGCAGGAGGTCGCGGCGCGCGGCGGTCGCATCATCCTGATCACCGATGCCAAGGGCGCTGCGGAATGCGGCATCGAGCCCGAGGCGACGATCGTGATGCCCGACATGGATCCGACCTTCGCGCCGATCGTCTACGCTCTGCCGATCCAGATGATCGCCTATCAGACGGCGGTTTTCATGGGCAAGGACGTCGACCAGCCGCGCAACTTGGCGAAATCCGTCACGGTGGAGTGAGGCGGCTCAACCCTCGGGCCTGCTCGCGACATAAAGCCCCGCGCCGACCAGACAAAACGCCGCCGTCGCCAGCGCGATCGGCGGCGCACTCGTCCGTGTCAGCAGGACGAAGCTCAGCGCCATCGAGCCGCAGGCGAGATATTTCGCCCGCCGCGCGATGGCGCCGGTCTCGCGCCAGCGCCGGACATGCGACCCGAGACGGGGATGACCGACGAGCCAGGCTTCGAAGCGCGGGGAGGATTGCGAGAAGCACCAGGCCGCGGCGATGAGGAAGACGGTGCCGGGCATCAGCGGCAGGATGAGCCCGATCACGCCGAGCCCGGTGAGGATCCAGCCCAGGGCGAACAGCAGCGACCGCGACCATCGACGTCGCGGCTGATCGTTCTCGCTCACGGCCTCGTCCTTGCTTGCCCGAATGGCGGGGATGGCGGATGAAGCCGCCTCGCGTATCTTGTCATATCGCGGCGCGATAAAGCGTCCGCAAGGGAATCGGAGATCGCAACGGTGGGGTGGGATAACGCATGACAGCCGGCCTCCCCGATCCCCGGCTCATCCTGCCCACGGAAATCCTGCGCCAGACCTGGGGCGCGCGGCTGCGCCGCTATTTCCTGACCGGGCTCGTCATCGCCGCGCCGCTCGCCATCACGGCTTCGGTGACCTGGTGGTTCATCACCTTCATCGACGGGCTGGTGAAGCCGCTCATCCCGAATGCCTATCTGCCCGACGCCTACCTGCCTTATCCGGTGCCGGGCTTCGGGCTCGTCATCGCGCTGATCGGCCTGACTTTCCTCGGCTCGATGACGCATAACCTGATCGGTCGTTCGCTGATCAATACCGGCGAGGCGATCCTGAATCGCATGCCGGTGATCCGCGGCCTCTACAAGGGCGTGAAACAGGTCTTCGAGACGATCTTCTCGCAATCCGGCACCTCGTTCCGCAAGGTCGGGATGGTGCAGTTCCCGCAGCCGGGCATGTGGTCGATCGTCTTCATCGCGCAGGAGGCGGCGCCCGAGATCGCCGAACGCCTGCCGGAGGGTGACGAGCAGGTCGGCGTCTTCCTGCCCTGTACGCCGAACCCGACCACCGGGTTCTTCTTCTACCTGCCACGGCGCGAGATCATCGAGCTCTCGATCTCGGTCGAGGACGGCGCCAAGCTCATCATGTCGGCCGGGCTGATCCAGCCCGGCGAACAGAACGGCAAGCCGAAGATCGAAACGAAACCACCGGTCAGCGCTTGAGCGGCACCCAGATTTCGACGATGCCGTTGCCGGTCGCGCCGTCGAAGCGCTCGTCCATGCGCTCCAGCGTGACGCCCATCGCGGGCTCGCGGCCCGATTTCGGGAACCAGTCCTGCCAGATCGCCTTGTAGGTCTGGGCGATGCCGGTGATATGGCCTGTATGTTCGAACACCGCGCAGAGCTGCTCAGGGACGCTTAGCCGCGCGAACTCGTCGGTCAGGTCGCCGAAGGAGGAGACTTCAGCCCCGGCGATATAGTCGAAGGCGCCGCTATCGTCGCAATTATAGCTCGCGCCATAGGCGACATAACCGCGCTGGCCGGGGATATGGCCGAAATGCGGGGCGATCTTCTGCCAGAGCAGCGGGATGCCTTGCGTCTTGTCCATCGAGAAATGGCCGCTGAACCCGGCGATCAGCAGGGGCTTGCCCGTGACGATGCGCGGTTCGGCGATGGGAGCGGTGGCGATGTCATGCATGGAAAGAGGCTCCACGAGAGCGAGCGATGAGAGGTCGCGCTTGGCGCGCAGCTCTTCCGGCGTGATGCCGAACTGCTCGCGAAAGGCGCGGGTGAAGGCTTCGTGGGAGCCATAGCCCCAGTCGAGCGCGACCGTGAGGATATCGGGCGCGCCGTCCGCAAGCTGGCGCGCCGCCTCCGACAGCCGGCGCTCGCGCACATAGCGCATCACCGAGCGGCCGGTCGCCACGCCGAAAGCGCGGCTGAGATGGAAGCGCGAGACGCCGCTGACCTCGGCGATCTCGTCGAGCGTGAGTTCGGCGGTGAAGCGGCTTTCGATGCACCAGATGGCTGCCTTGACCGGGTCCATGTTCTCTCCACGAAGTGGCGCGACACTGGACGAGCAAGCGAGGGCTCGCTTGATCAGGATTGCTCCTGGCAGCGTCAAAGCGCCATTGCTAGGCGCCGGGTGACGAAGCCGTGGCAGCAGCCGGGCTATCCCGCCCTGAGCAGCCGGATCGCGACGTCCCGTTCGAACAGATAGAGCAGAACCCGGATCGCCTGGCCGCGCGGCGTTTCCAGGTGCGGATCGCGCTCGATCAGGAGCCGCGCATCATCGCGCGCCGCCGCGAGCAGGTCGCCATCGATCTCCGGCCGGGCGATGCGCCAGTCCGGCGAGCCCGACTGCTTGGTGCCGAGCACCTCGCCCTCGCCACGCAGGCGCAGATCCTCCTCGGCGATGCGGAAGCCGTCCTCGGTCTCGCGCATGATGGTGAGCCGCGCCTCAGCGACGGGGCCAAGTGGCCCCTTGTAGAGCAAAAGGCAGGTCGAGGCGGCCGAGCCGCGCCCGATGCGTCCGCGCAGCTGATGCAACTGGGCGAGGCCGAAGCGCTCGGCATGCTCGATCACCATGACGCTGGCATTGGGCACGTCGACGCCGACCTCGATCACGGTGGTCGAAACCAGAATGCGCGTCTGCCCGGCGACGAAGGCAGCCATGGCGGCGTCCTTGTCGCGGCCGGGCATCTGGCCATGGAGCAGGCCGACCTTGTCACCGAAGATGTCGCGCAGGGCATCGTAGCGCTCCTGCGCGGCTGCGACGTCGAGCGTATCGGATTCCTGCACGAGCGGGCAGACCCAGTAAGCCTGCGCGCCGCTTTCGACGGCGCGGCCGATCGCGCCGACGACCTCGTCATAGCGCTCGGAGGAGACGGCGCGCGTGACGATCGGCTTCCGGCCCGCCGGCTTCTCCGAGAGGATCGAGACATCCATGTCACCGAACCAGGTCAGCGCCAGCGTGCGCGGGATCGGGGTTGCGGTCATGACCAGTACGTCGACCGCCTCGCCCTTGGAGCCGAGCAGCAGGCGCTGGTGCACGCCGAAGCGGTGCTGCTCGTCGACGACCGCGAGCGCGAGATCGCGGAAGGCAACGCCCTCCTGGAACAAGGCATGCGTGCCGACGGCGATGTCGATCGAGCCATCGGCCAGCCCGGCAAGCACCTGCTTGCGGCCGGCTCCTTTCTCACGGCCGGTCAACAAGGCGAGCTTGAGCCCGGCCTTCTCGGCCAATGGCGCCAATCGCTCGGCATGCTGGCGGGCGAGGATTTCGGTCGGTGCCATCAGCACCGATTGCCTCCCGGCCTCGGCGGCGGCGGCCATCGCCATCAGCGCGACCACGGTCTTGCCGGAGCCGACATCGCCTTGCAGCAGCCGCAACATCTTCTCAGGCTTGGCCATATCGGAATGAATGTCGGCGATCGCCTTGCGCTGGCCCTCGGTCAATTCGAAGGGCAGGGCGGACTGGATGCGGAAGCGCAAGCCACCGTCGCCGGTGGTGGCGCGTCCGGCGATCTTCTTCTGCTGGCGGCGGACCAGTGCGAGCGCGATCTGGCTCGCCAGCAATTCGTCATAGCCGATGCGTCGCCGCCCGATGGTGTCGCCCTCGGCCGCCTTGCGATCGACCGGATGATGCAGGGCCTCGATCGCGGCATGGAACGAGGGAAATTCGCTGCTGGCGAGAAAGGCCGGGTCCTGCCATTCCGGCATTTCCGGGCAGCGCTCGGCCGCCGCTTGCACGGTCCGCATCATCATGCGCTGTCCGATGCCCTCGGTCAGCGGATAGACCGGTTCGAAGGCCGGCAACGTCGCCGCGAGCTTCGGATCGAGGATGCGCTCGGGATGCACCATCTGGCGCATGCCCTCCCAGAGCTCGAGCTTGCCCGAGATCAGGCGATAGGCGCCGATCGGCAGGGTCTGCGCCAGATGCCGGGAATCGGCATGGAAGAAGACGAGCGTGACGTCGCCGGTCTCGTCCTCGACGATGATGCGATAGGGCGCCTTCTTGCCGGCCGGCGCGGCGCGGTGCTCGCTGACGCGGGCGGTGAAGGTCGCGACATCGCCGATCGGCGTGTCCGCGATCGAGGGGCTCGGCCGCCGGTCGACGGCGCCGGTGGGCAATTGGAACAGCAGGTCGACGACGCGCGCCGGGCGCGTCTCGTCGCCGAGAAACTTGTCCAGCACCTTGCCGAGCTTGGGCCCGACGCCGGAGAGCGTCGTGACCGGAGCGAAGAGCGGATCGAGGATCGAGGGGCGCAAGAGGTCTCGGCAAGTGTCAGGAGCGCGAAGATCACAGCCGCTTCGCCGCTGACTTCGCCGGGTTGCGTCGTTATATAGCCTGCTCAGGCAGGCTCCGCGACGGGGCCGGCCCCGTCGTCATTGCGCCATCCCCCAGGTTTTAGGACCTGGCGTTTTCTTGCCGAGGTTCCCATGTCCGGTTCGACCCGCTCCAGCGCCGATCTCGACCCGCGCCGCCGCAAGATCCTGTTCCGCGCCTGGCACCGCGGCATGCGGGAGATGGACCTGATCATGGGCCGCTTCGCCGACGACGCGATCGCCGGCTTCAGCGATGCCGAGCTCGACGAGTTCGAACGCCTGATCGAGGTGCTGGACCGGGACCTGCTGAGCTGGGTGACCGGCGAGGCGCCCGTGCCGGAGAACTACGACACGGAACTGTTCCGCAAGCTCCGGGCTTTCCACCATCACGACAAGCCGATTCATGTGTAGCCGGTCCCATGGCCGTCATGGTCGGGCTTGACCCGACCATCTCTGAATTATTGACCACTCGTCCCGAGATTCTCGGGTCAAGCCCGAGAATGACGCGCTTCCGATGAGCATTCCTCCCCCAAGCCAGATCGCCAAGCCGCAGCTCGACCGCCTGCTGGACGCGCTGAACCGCGGCGACAAGCCGACGCTTGCCGGCGTGCCCGACGGGTTCGACGCCGTCGTGCTTGCCGACTTGACCCGCGCCCGTGCCAAGAAGGCGGAGGGCCCGGCGCTCCTCGTCTTCATCGCGCGTGACGGTCAGCGCCTGCAGGTGCTTGAGAACGCGCTGCAATTCGTCGCGCCCGACCTTGAGGTGATGAGCTTCCCGGCCTGGGACTGCCAGCCCTATGACCGTGTCTCGCCCGCGCCCGCCATCGTCGCGCACCGGATGACGACGCTGTCGCGCCTCGCCAAGACCAAGTCGGGCGAGCGGCCGCGCCTGCTGCTGACCACCGTCAATGCCGCGCTCCAGCGCGTGCCGGCCTTCGGCAAGGTCGCCTCCGAGAGCTTCTCGGCCGCGCCGGGCAACATGGTCGATATCGAGGAGCTGGCGCGCTGGCTCGACATCAACGGCTATCTGCGCACCTCGACCGTGCGCGAGACCGGCGAATTCGCCGTGCGCGGCGGCATCGTCGATCTCTTCCCGCCGGGCATGCCGGCGCCGATCCGGCTCGATTTCTTCGGCGACAGCCTCGAATCGATCCGCACCTTCGATCCGGAGACGCAGCGCACCACCGGGCAATTGCGCGGGCTCGACCTCGTGCCGATGTCCGAGGCGCAGATGACGAGCGAGAGCATCCGCCGCTTCCGCCAGTCCTATATCTCGACCTTCGGCACGCCCGGCCGCGACGACACGCTCTATGAGGCCGTCAGCGAAGGCCGCCGCCCGGCCGGGCTGGAGCACTGGCTGCCGCTGCTGGCCGAAAAGCTCGACACGCTCTTCACCTATCTGCCGGACGTGCCCTTGGTGCTCGACCATCAGGCAGAGGACGCGGTGGGCGAACGCATCAACCTGATCAAGGACTATTACGACGCCCGCAAGGCGGCGCTGGAGCAGGGCGGGGGCGGCGGCATTCCCTACAAGCCGCTGCCGCCGGATGCGCTCTATCTCTCGCCGGCCGACTGGCGCGGCGTGGTCGATGCCGCGGGCGTCGCGACGCTCACGCCGTTCCAGCTGCCCGACAGCGAAGGGAAGCTCGTCCTCGATCTCGGCGGCAAGCAGGGCCGCAGCTTCGCGGCCGAGCGCGCGGGCGAGTCCGGCAGCGTCTTCGAGGCGGCCGTTGCTCACGTGAAGGCCCTGGAGGCCGACGGCAGGCGCGTCATCCTCGCCGCCTGGTCGGAAGGCTCGCGCGAGCGGCTCGCGCATGTGCTCGAAGACCACGGCCTGAAGAGCGTCCAGATGACCGGCTCGCTGCGCGCGGCCTTCGACCTCAAGCCCGGCACGGTCGCGCTCGCGGTCTGGGGCTTCGAGACCGGCTTCGAGGCCGGGCGCCTCGCCGTCATCGGCGAGCAGGACATCCTGGGCGATCGCCTCGTCCGCCCACGCCGCAAGACCAGGCGCCCGCAGGACTTCATCGCGGAGCTCTCCTCTCTCGCGCCGGGCGACCTCGTCGTCCATGTCGATCACGGCATCGGCCGCTTCATCGGCCTGCAATCGATCACGGCCGCCGGCGCGCCGCATGACTGTCTTCAAATCCATTATGCCGGCGATTCCAAGCTGTTCCTGCCGGTCGAAAACATCGAACTGTTGTCGCGCTACGGCTCGGAGGACACGGAGGTCCAGCTCGACCGTCTGGGCGGTGGCGGCTGGCAGGCACGCAAGGCCAAGCTCAAGCAACGCATCCGCGAGATGGCCGGCAAGCTCATCCAGATCGCTGCTGCCCGCGCGCTCAAGGAGGCACCGCGCCTCGTGCCGCCGGCCGGCGTCTATGACGAGTTCATCGCCCGCTTCCCCTATGAGGAGACGGAAGACCAGCAGAACACGATCGACGCGGTGCTCGACGATCTCGCGGCTGGCCGGCCGATGGACCGCCTCGTCTGCGGCGATGTCGGCTTCGGCAAGACCGAGGTTGCGCTGCGCGCCGCTTTCGCGACCGCGCTCAACGGCAAGCAGGTCGCGGTCGTGGTGCCGACGACGCTGCTCGCCCGCCAGCACTATCGCAACTTCGCCGATCGCTTTGCCGGCTTGCCGGTCAATGTCGGCCAGGCCTCGCGCTTCGTCGGCTCGGCCGATCTCAAGGCGGTGAAGCAGGGTGCCAAGGACGGCACGATGGACATCGTCGTCGGCACCCATGCGCTGCTCGGCAAGGGCGTCGACTTCAAGGATCTCGGCCTCGTCATTGTCGACGAGGAGCAGCATTTCGGCGTCGCCCATAAAGAGAAGCTGAAGGAGATGCGCGCCGAGGTGCACATGCTGACGCTGACCGCGACGCCGATCCCGCGCACGCTCCAGCTCGCCATGACCGGTGTGCGCGAACTCTCGATCATCGCGACGCCGCCGGTCGATCGCCTGGCGGTGCGCACCTTCGTCACGCCGTTCGATCCGCTGATCGTGCGCGAGGCGCTGCTGCGCGAGCGCTACCGGGGCGGGCGCAGCTTCTATGTCGTGCCGCGCATCGAGGATATCGCCGACGTCAAGGACTTCCTCGACAAGCAAGTTCCGGAGTGCAAGGTCGGCATCGCCCATGGCCAGATGGCGGCCGGCACGTTGGAAGACGTGATGACGGCCTTCTACGAGGGCCAGTACGACATCCTGCTCTCGACCACGATCGTCGAATCCGGGCTCGACATTCCCAGCGCCAACACGCTGATCGTCCACCGCGCCGACATGTTCGGCCTCGCCCAGCTCTATCAGTTGCGCGGTCGCGTCGGCCGCTCGAAGACGCGTGCCTATGCGCTCTTCACCGTGCCGGCCAACCGCAAGCTGACCGAGCAGGCCGACAAGCGCCTCAAGGTGCTGCAATCGCTGGATACGCTCGGCGCCGGCTTCCAGCTCGCCAGCCACGATCTCGACATCCGCGGCGCCGGCAATCTGCTGGGCGACGAGCAGTCCGGCCATATCAAGGAAGTCGGCTACGAGCTCTACCAGCAGATGCTGGAGGAGGCGGTGGCGGCGCTCAAGGCCGGCATCGAGTTCGAGACCGAGACGCGATGGTCGCCGGCGATCCAGGTCGGCGCGCCCGTCATGATCCCCGAGCACTATGTCGCCGACCTGACGCTGAGGCTGACGCTCTACAAGCGCCTCTCGACCATGGACGACGATGCCGAATTGCAATCCTTCGGCGCCGAACTGGTCGACCGCTTCGGCCCGCTCCCGGAGGAGGTCAACCAACTCCTGGAGATCGTCGCGATCAAGGCGCTCTGCAAGCGCGCCAATGTCGAGAAGGTCGAGGCCGGGCCGAAAGGCATCATCGTCGCCTTCCGCAACAACGAGTTCGCCAATCCGGAAGGGCTGGTTTCGTATGTCGCGAAGATCGGCACGCTGGCGAAGGTCCGCCCCGACATGCGCGTGGTCTTCATCGACGATTTCGACAATGTCGAGCAGCGGCTGAAGGCAACGCGCCGGCTGCTGACCGATCTCGCGCGTATTGCGGAACGGAAGAAGGCGGCCTGAGGGGCCGCCTTCTGAAGTCCGTCATTCTCGGGCGGAGCGAAGCGCAGACCCGAGAATCTCTGGCAGGAGAGGGCGCCTTCTCGTCCTGAGGTACTCGGGGCAAGCCCGAGCATGACGGCCGTGGGAGCGCCATTCCCCTACAGGTCGAAGAAGACCGTCTCGCTCTCGCCGGCGAGGTTGATGTCGAGCCACCAGGTTCCGTCTGGTTTGCGCTGGGCGATCAGCGTGTGGCGGCGCGCCTCCGGCACGAGCGCGAGGATCGGGTCGGTCTCGTTGCCCTCGCCATCGGCAAAATAGAGCCGGGTCGGCAAACGCTTCAGCAAGCCGCGTCCGAAGACCGAGAGCGCGATATGCGGCGCCTGCAGGCTGTTGCCGGGGCCGGGCACGCGGCCGGGGCGGATCGTGCGGAAGCGGTAGACGCCGTCCTTGTCGGTCGAGGCGCGGCCGAAACCGACGAAATGCCGGTCGAGCGCGATATCCGCGCGATCATCGTCCGGGCTGGCATAGCGGCCGTTCGCATTGGCCTGCCAGATCTCGATCATCGCGTCCTCGATCGGCTTGCCGGCGGCATCATAGACGCAGCCGGCGAGCGCGATCACCTCACCCTCGGGCTGACCTGAGACATTCGAGCCCGAGAGCAGGAAATGCTCCGGCGGCATCAGGTCGGGCCGCGCGCCCATATCGGACACGCCGACGAGATCGGCGCCGCCCTTCCAGGGCAGGCCATAGTGGAAATAAGGGCCGACCGTCTGCCACGGCGTCTGGCCGAAGATCGACGGATCCTGGCTGTCCTGCCGCGGGGCGGCGTTGCGGCTTTCCAGATCAGTGGTCGTCGTCATGGTCGTCCTCGAACGGCGTCTGATCGCGGCCCTTGAGCACGATGTCGAAGACATAGCCCAGCGCCCAGTTCGGCTCGGTGGTGCCGATATCGAAGCGCGAGACCATGCGCTGGCGATAGGGCATCGGCACGGCATTCGCGATCGGGTCGATCTCGATCAGCGGATCGTCGGGGAAATACATCTGCGTGACCAATCGCGTCGCGAAGGCCGGACCCAGCAGCGAGAGATGGATATGGGCAGGGCGCCAGGCGTTCTTGTGGTTGCCCCAGGGATAGGCGCCGGGCCGGATCGTGACATAGCGATAGCGGCCCTGCTCGTCGGTGATGACGCGGCCGACGCCGGTGAAATTGGGATCGAGCGGCGCCGGCCAATCGTCCTTGGCGTGGATGTAGCGGCCGGCGGCATTGGCCTGCCAGATCTCGACGACGGTGTTCGGCACCGGGCGCCCGTCCTCGTCGAGCACGCGGCCGGTCACGACGATGCGCTGGCCCTGCGGTTCCGCCTTGTGCTGGGTGGTGAGGTCGGCCATCGCCGGCCCCATCAGGCGCGACCAGTCGGCCGGCCCGGTCACCTCGGTCAGCGTCTGCGGGATTGCAATCGGGGCCTGGCGCGGGCTGCGCGCCACTGTCGAGCGATAGTCCGGAGAGAGCGAGGCCGGCTGCCCGGCATCGAGCCCCGCATAGGGAAGGATCAGGC
>NZ_JAELTI010000082.1 GCF_016428755.1 Allobosea sp. ASV33 | reverse complement strand
CGGGTTGGCTGCCTTGTCGAAACCGATATGGCTGTCCGAGATCTGCAGGAACGTGAACCCCGTCGCCGTCTCGGCTGCGCTGGCCTCGCCGAGCAGGCCGAGCGACACGGGCACGCCACCCGAAACCGTCCAGAGGACGCCGGTACCCGCCCAGATCATGCACTCGAGGGCGTGCCGGCGGTCGATACGCTCGTCATCGTTACGGTGCTGGGTCATGTCGATCTCCTGCGTCGCCGCCAGTGGCAGATGCTGAGGAGATCGGCAGAGCGGCGGGTTTATTCCCGTCCGTGCCGCATCGCATGTTCACAGGGGCGTGATGAAGCCATCTTGCTCTCGGTCGTGTCGTTGCAGCGTTCCATAGGCCGTTCCTGGGCGCTGCGCCCGTTTCCGCATTTGGCGCCTCTTCGACATCTCTGCTTCGGCAATTACGTCGCTCGCTCCGGCACCTCGTCGGTCCAGACCTTGAAACCCGTCAACGTGTTCGGCCCGAACGTGGTGGCGATGGCGACATCGGCGGCGTCACGGCCGCGCGCAATCAGCACGCGGCCGATACGCGGCACGTTGTTGCGTGGATCGAACATCTGCCAGCCGCCTTCGAGATAGGCCTCGAAGGACGCCGCGAAATCGCCGGGCGCGTAAGGCGGCGGCGTGCCGGAATCGCCGAGATAACAGGTGCAGTAGCGCGCCGGGATATTCATCGCCCGACAGAAAGCGATGGCGAGATGGGCGTAGTCGCGGCAGACGCCGCGGCCTTCACGATAGGCGTCGGTCGCCGTGCGGGTCACGCTGGCGTCGTTGTAGTTGAAGGCGATGCGCTGGTTGACGAAGTCGCAGATGGCCTGAACGCGCGGCGCGCCCGGCTGGACATGGCCGAAGAGCTGCCAGGCGAGATCGAGCAGGCGGTCGCTGTCGCAGAACCGACTCGCCAACAGGAAGACGAGGCTTTCCTCCGGCAGCCGTTCGACCGGCACCTGGCCGGCGTCGAGGTCATGGCTTTCGGGCAGGCCGCTATCGGAGATGATCGCGTCGGCGGTGATCCGCATCAGCCCCTGTGGGGCCAGCAGCCGCGTGCACCAGTTGCCGAAGCCGTCACGGTAGGCACTGAGGGGAACCGAAGGCTGGATCCGGATATGGTCCGGTTCGGCAAGGTCCGAGACCCGGCTGAAATGCACGTTCAGCATCAGGATGACGGGGGTCGGTTGCGGGAAATCGTAGTCGAGCTCGTAGCCGATTCTAAGTTTCACGCGATTCCTTCTGCGCGATCATTGCGCGCGAACACTGGCCCGTTGACCAGAAGGGCCATCATGCATGTTCCCGGCCGCGGCGATATAGGCTGCGCTTGATCTGATAAGCGGAAGCCGCCTTCGCGATGATCGCAAGCAGCATCGCAATGCACGCTTCCGGCGCCATCTAGGACTAGATGACCCAATATCCGAGACGGGCCTTCCGATATAAGGCTACGCGGCGGTTGAAGGCGAAGCCCGACAAGCGACCGCTCTCACAGCGAGACCCTCACGCCCGCTGCGCGCAATCGCCCGACATTCACCCAGCATGAGAAGCGTTCCGTTGGGTTGTGTCTTTGGCGCCCTCAGCGAGTCGTCGGTAAAGCGCCATCTGGCCGGCAGCCCAGCTCTCGAACTCCCATAGGAAGTCGGCTGAAACGGTGACGCTGCGACCTCCCCGGTCCACAACGAAACAGCCGCGCCGCTCCGCGTTCCCGAGGATATTGCCGATGTGCTGACGCGAGACACGGAAGCGATCGGCGAGCACGCCGTAAGAGAGGAGAACCGGTGCGGCGATGCCGGCAAGCCCAGCGTAATATCCGGCAAGCACGGCCGACAGCACGGGGTATCCGCAATCCTGTCCGGTGAACTCGACGACGTTGGAAAAAGGAGCGAAGTAGAGGTCGCCCTGCACGAACAGATCGTATGAGGCACCCAGCCAATTTGCCATCCCGATGTCGTCTCCGCCGAGCCGATCGGCCAGCGGCGAAGGCGGCGGATCGAGCCGCTCGGAGGCTTCCAGAAAGGCCAGAGGCGAGCGGCCGACTTCCTGCAACAGCCGCATCGAAGGGCTCAACCGGATCGCGCGGCGGTCCTCCGGGAGGGCGCTCGCGACGATGTAGCCCCCCAGCTTCAGTGTGTTGACCAGCCCCGCGATCTGGCGGGCGCTGGCGGGCGCCGTACGCTGGAGTGCGGCGAGCGTCGGCGCCTCGCCTTCCCTGCGGCGCCAGCGCGCGTCGAGGCCGATCAGCGCGAACGCCACGAGGTAGCGCGATTTCTGCCCGAAGAACTTGTTGGCTGGCCACGTCATGGCAGGTGGCTCGATCATCGCGGTGCAGTAGCGCAGCAGGGCGTCTCGGAAGCTGCCGCAGCCGATCAGTTCGACCGCATAGGGCCAAGGCATCCGGTCGGCATGAGCGGCGATGGCGGGGTGAAGCAACCCGGAGCGGCCAGCCGGTCGGGAAACATCATCCATTCGCCCAGTACCTGCAAAGTTTGGACTTTGCGACGCGAGGTCGGCATGGGCTCATGCATCGTCCGCAGCCTGTCGAGTCACGTGATCCATAGCCTGTCATGCCGACAACCGTCATTCGAACCTCGCCAATGATGTGGATCCTTGCGCGGAGCGTGCGGGATCATGGAGTGGTTAGATCCCGGCATCGAAAATCTCGCCGCCTGGGGTCTATGCTGATCCTGTTCACCTTATGCGAACTGGCAACCCCCATCGGAGCAGCGGCGCAATCCAACGGCAATGTCGGAGGGCTGGGCGAGGTTTCGACGAGCAATCCTTATCCCTACAGCACACTCACCTTCGTCGGCACGGCTGGTCATATCCGCGCGCTGAATACGCTTGATCTCGGGAGCACCGTTCTGACCTCCCAGGGCTCGGTCGCCCGGCTCTCGGCTGTCGCCGGCGCGGCCCTGTCCTTCAGGTTCGGCGCGATCGGGTCTCCCTCGACGATCTATCTCGGCTCCGCCTCGGATACCGGGACCGTCGTGGTGACGGGCTGGAACGGCGCCGGTGGCCTCGGCGCCGACCTCGTCATCGACGGAGGAACCGTGATCGCGGGGCCGCGCAACCAGTTCGGCCTCGGCGATTTCGGCTACACGATGCGGTCGACCACCATTGCCAATGGCGCCACGCTGCAGTTCTCGAGTGACGATTCCGTCATCAGCCGCCTCAGCGGCGGCGGTGCGATCGGCATTGCCAGCGCCCAGCTCTCCATCGGGGGCGGCACGTTTTCGACCAGCATTACCGGTGCCTCGCGTCTCACCTTCACAGGAGACAGCACCTGGACGGGCATCGGCGCCAGCATCGGAACGCTCGAGGTGAGGTCGGGGGCGACCCTGACGACCAACAACCCTGGCGCAGTAGAGACGACGACGAACCTCCAGATCGATGGGACCTACCAACTCAACTCGCCCCTGGCGGTCGATGGACTGACCGGGAGCGGGCTGGTCGCGCTCGGGCTGGGCGCCCGCCTGACAGCGGGGTCCAATGACGCCAGTTCAACCTTCGAAGGCGCGATCTCCGGCAGCGGCGGCGGGCTTACCAAGGATGGCACGGGGACGCTGACGCTATCGGGCAACAGCTCCTATACCGGCGAAACGATCATCAATGGCGGTACGCTACGGATGGGAGCCTTCAATGCGCTGTCGGCCGCGACTAATGTCAGGCTCAATGGCGGCACCTGGTCGCTTGACGGCTACAATCAGAAGGTCGCCAGCCTGGCCGGCAATGTCGGGACAACGGTCGATCTCGGCTTCGCCACGCTGACGCTCGGCGGCGGCTCGAATACCGGCTTCTTCGGCGGGATCACCGGCAGCGGTGGGCTCACCAAGATCGGCAGCAACAGCCAGGACCTCTACGGGCTGAATTCCTATTTCGGCCCGACCACGGTATCGGGCGGCATGCTGCGCCTCGCGAACGGAGCCACATTGCCCAACTCGCAGGCGATCGTCGTGAATGCGGGGGCGGATTTCGATCTGGTCACCTCCAATGCTCTCTCCCAGCAGAGCCGCGTCACGCTCAATGGCAACGGAGCGCGCCTGAGGATCAACGGCGACCAGATCATCGGTGGTCTCGATGGAACGAGCGGCTCGCAGGTGCTGTTCGGCGTCGGGCGCAGCCTCACCCTGGGTGCCAGCAACGCCGACAGCAGCTTCGCCGGTAATATCGGCAGCGACGGCAATGGCAGCCTGACCAAGAGCGGGACGGGCCGCCTCACGCTGACCGGCACGAACAGCTACACGGGCGCAACGATCGTGGATAGCGGGACGCTGGTCGTGAACGGGTCGATCGCGAGTTCCTCCGGGCTGTCGCTCAACAGCGGCGCGACCCTTGGCGGCTCCGGGATCGTGCCCTCCGTCACGGTCGCGGGCGCCACACTCTCGCCGGGCAATTCGCCGGGCACGCTGACGATCAACGGCAACCTGACAATGGACGCCAACTCGACATACCGGGCCGAGGTGCAAGGCCCGGTCTCCGATCGGATCAACGTTGCGGGAATAGCCTCGCTCGCAGGAACGCTGCAGCTAAGGCCGCTGGGCGGCGCCTACACCTTCAACAGCCCATACACGCTCCTTTCCGCGACAGGCGGCCGGACCGGGACCTTCGGCACCGTCGATCAGACCGGTGCCTTTGGGGACGGCGTGACCACGGCGGTGTCCTATACCGGTCAGGAGGTCCAGCTGACGCTGACCCCGAAGCCGCTGGCACCGATCGTAACCGACCCGACGTCGCCTGCTCCCTTGAATCCGGGAGGATCGGGGCTCGGGCCGGGGAATTCCTCACCGCCTCTCGCCACCGTATCGGCCAGCACCAATCCAACAAATGCCTTCGCCGTCGCCTCGTCGATCGATGCCGCAGTGGCGGGCGGCGCCGACGCCTCGCCCTTCTTCAATCTCTACAACCTTTCGGCTGCTGCGATCCCGGCAGCCGTGAACCAGCTTTCGGGCGAGGCTCACACCAGCGTCCCTGCCCTCGCGAACAGCTCGGCGGGGCAGTTCATGGGTGCGATGCTCGATACCGGTCTGGCAGGGCGACTGGCACCGTCGGCTTGGGTACCTCGCGTGACCGCGTTCAGCAGCCGGACCGGCAAGGGCTATGACGAGTTGGCGAAGCACGGCTCGCTCGACCAGCCGCGCTTTGCGCTTTGGGGGGCGAGCTACGGCTCCGCCGGACGCATGGAGGGTTCCGCCCGCGTCGGCTCCGCCGATCAGCGTGTCGATGACGCCCATATGGCGATCGGCGCGGATCTGCGTCTCGGCCGCGACACGGTGGCCGGTCTTGCCGTCTCGGGCGGAAAGGCCCGCGCGTCGCTGAGCGGCGGTCTCGGCAAGGTCGAGAGCGGCGTGTTCCAGGCGGGCCTCTACGGCATGACCAGGCTCGGTCCGATCAACCTGGCGGCGGCCGGCAGCTACAGCCGGCTGGACAATGACGTAAGCCGCGCCGTTCCTGTGCTCGGCAATACCTTGCTGTCATCCTATGCCAGCACAGCCTGGAGCGGACGGGTTCAGGCCAGCGCTGCGCTCGCCAGCTGGGGCGGCTTGACGCTCTCGCCGCTCGTGGCCCTGCAGGCGGTGACCATGCGCAGCCCGGCCTTCAGCGAGCGCACGGGATTCGGCGCCAACGCGGCCGCTCTCTTCGTCGCCCGCAACAACGCCACGACGAGCCGCTCCGAATTCGGCGCTCAGCTCGATGCTGAGGCGCCGGTCGGCGGGGTACCGCTCACCGCCTTCATGCGGGCCTCCTGGGCACGCTATTTCCAGCGGGATGCCGAGATCACCGCGGGCCTCGTGGCCTTGCCGGGAACGAGCTTCGTCACCCAGGGCACGAGGCCAGACGTCAATGCCGCTCTGTTAGCCGCCGGGCTCGACGCCGCCCTCAGCGAGCGTGTCACTCTCGGGGTCCGTCTCGAAAGCGAACTCTCGGCCAATACGAGACGCCTCGGCGGAGTTGCCCAGATGAAGATCAGCTTCTGAAGCTTCAGCCTCCATGCCAACCGATGAGGCGCTCGAATCTGAAGAGCCCTTTTACTTGACTGAGGTCCGCTTGCCGGCGCCCTTGCCGTGTCCGCTCCTGGCGCATCTCACCCGGCAAACAGCTTCCAATTCTGGCGTGCAGCGAGCAGCCTATTCGGTCAGAGCGGCCCCAAATCCCGAACGATCAGAGCGTAGAGCGCCTGGGCGGCCGGGGTCAGCGTCTCGCCGCGCCGGCGGATCAATGAGACCGGCCGGTCGACGATCGGATCGACCAGCGGAATCTGCGCGAGATCGGGGCGCAGGTTCTCGACCAGCGACTCCACCAGGATGGCAATGCCCAGCCCTTCCGAGGCCAGCCCGATCGCGCTGGAGAAATACTCGACCACGAATTTGGTCTTCACCTCGATGCCCGAGCGCGAGAGCTGCGCTTCCATCAGCAGACGGTTGCCGCTGCTGCCGCCGAGCGTGATCAGGTCCTGGCCGGCGAGATCTGCCCAGGCGATGGTCTCGCGCCCGGCGAGCGGATGGTCGTTGCGGCAATAGACGACGAAGGGATCGCGGACGAGAATCTCGTTGTGCAGGTCCTGCTGGTTCGGCGGCTGGACATGCAGGCCGAACTCGGCCTGGCGCCGCCGCACCGCCTCGATCACGAGCGTGCTGGTCCGGTCGAGGATTTCGACGCGGTTATTGGGATGGCGCGTGGCATATTTGCGCAGGATACGCGGCAGGCGGCCATACATCAGCGACGGCACCGAGGCGATCGTGATGTCGCCGGTCGAGAAGCGCGACATCGTCTTCAGCCGCTCGAACGAGCGATCGACGGCATCGAGCATGCGCTGGGCTTCCGGCAGGAACTCGCGGCCGATGCTCGTCAGCGCGACGGTTCGTGTCGTCCGGTCGATCAGCTTGAGCCCGACATGGGCCTCCAGCCGCTGGATGCGCCGCGTCAGGCCGGTCTGCGTGACATGCAGCTTCTCGGCCGCCTTGTTGAAGCTTCCGAGCTCCGCGATCTGGATGAAGGCCTCGATGCCGTCGATCGGATGTTTCATGACAAAAAATCATTGATATATGTCATTATTTCAGCATACGAGCGATACCTCCCCGGTCAAGAGTGTTCCCGAAAGGCGCCCAACCGCTGCGATGCGGGATGCGAGGCAGCCGTGAGGAAACGCAGAGATGACCGATACCAGTGCCCGCACGCGCGGCAGGCGCGTGCTCGTCACGCATGATCGTTTGGCCGAGAACGCGATCGAGCTTCTCAACGCGCATGACGTCGACGTCTTCTTCTCGCCGGCCTATGCGCCGAGCGAGCAGGTCGCCCAGCGCGCCGCCGAATTGCAGGTCGATGCCCTGATCGTCCGCCAGGGCCGCGTCGACGAGGCGATCATCGCCGCCTCGCCGCGCCTGAAGGTCATCGCCAAGCACGGCGTCGGCGTCGACAATATCGACCTGCAGGCGGCCGCTTCACGCGACATCCCGGTCATCCGCGCCATGGGCTCGAACTCGCGCGCCGTCGCCGAGCACACCATCGCGCTCGCCCTGACCCTGCTGAAGGACATCCCGCGCCTGGACGCAGCCGTGAAGGCCGGCACCTGGCCGAAGCCGAGCTTCATCGGGCGCGATATCGCCGGTACCGTGATCGGCCTCGTCGGCTTCGGCTCGATCGGCCAGCATGTCGCCCGGATGGCGCAGGGGCTCGGCATGACCGTCCTGCTGCACGATCCCCATGCCCGCGCGGCGATCGCGCAGTTCGGGTCCGATTGCGAACGTGATCTCGACAGCCTTGTTGCGGAAGCCGACATCGTCAGCCTGCATTGCCCGCTGACCAACGCCACGCGCGATCTGCTGGATACGCGCCGCTTCGGCCTGATGAAGCCGACCTCCCTGGTCGTAAACACGGCGCGCGGCGCCCTGATCAACGAGGCGGCCCTCTGTGCCGCGCTGCTGGAGGGCCGGATCGCCGGCGCGGGGCTCGACAGCTTCGCGGTCGAGCCCCCGGCTCCGGACAGCCCGCTCTGGGCCCTGCCCAACCTGATCGCCACCCCGCATATCGCCGGCGTGACCGCGGGATCGGCCAAGACCATGGCCGAGATCGCCGCCCGGCACGTCATCGCCGTGCTCGACGGCGAAGAGCCGGATGCGGCCAGCCTCGCGAGGTTGACCGAACTCGCTGCCTAAGATCCGGACCAGATACCGGACGACCATGAACCAACGGGAGGAAGACCATGAAGATCGTCTACAAGGCGCTCGCCGCGCTGGCCCTGTCCGCGCTCGCGACCACGGCCTCCGCGCAGCAATATCCGGAGAAGCCGATCCGGCTGGTCATTCCGTTTCCGCCGGGCGGCGGCACCGACGTCGTCGCGCGCGTCATCGCCCAGAAGCTCGGCGAGAGCACGGGCTGGACGCTGGTGGCCGACAACAAGCCGGGCAGCGGCGGCAGCGTCGGCCTGAGCCTCGCCGGCAAGGCAGCTCCGGACGGCTACACCATCGTCCTCGCGCAGAACGCCAACCTCGTCATCAACCCGATCCTCGGCAAGGCCAATTACGACCCGATCAAGGATTTCGCGCCGATCGGCCTCGTCGCCTCTGCGCCGCAGGTCCTCGTCGTCGCCAAGGATTCGCCGATCAAGACGGTCGAGGACCTGCTGGCCGCCGCCAAGGCCAAGGACGGCAAGCTGACCTTCGCCTCGCCCGGCGTCGGGACCAGCTCGCATCTGGCCGGCGAACTCATCCAGCAGATCGCGGGCGTGAAATTCCGCCACGTCCCTTACAAGGGCTCGGCCCAGGCCCTGCCGGACCTGCTCGGCGGGCGCGTCGAGATCTACATCTCCTCGGTTCCCTCCGCGATGGTGCAGATCAAGGAAGGCGTGCTGCGCCCGATCGCGGTCTTCGCAACCAAGCGCGATGCCGACCTGCCGGATGTCCCGACCTTCGAGGAGAAGGGCCTGAAGAACTCCGAGGCCGTGACCTGGTGGGGCCTCGCGGCGCCCGCAGGCGTGCCCGCGCCAATCGTCGCCCGCATCAATACCGAGCTCGGCAAGGTGCTGAAGCAGCCCGACACGCAGGCCAAGCTGCGCTCGGCCGGCGCCGAGGCGCTCGGCGGCAGCGCCGAGGAGTTCGGCGCGCTGATCAAGTCCGACGTGCCGAAATGGACGGCGGTCATCAAGGCGGCCGACGTGAAGGTTGCCGACTGAGCCGATGACGCTGGCCGGGAAGCCGCGCCGTCGGGCGGCGGTTTCCCGGTACAGCGCATGCCCATCCTGAAAGCCTGAGTCCCGGCGGCGCCCGAGCTGCGCCACCCGGCATCACGTCGGATATCGGCCATGAAAACCAGCATATTCAAGAATCAGGACGCCCTCGCCGGCCTGCTGTTCATGGGGCTCGGCGCACTCGGCTTCGCGATCGCGCTCGGCTACAAGTTCGGCACCACGATCGACATGGGCCCGGGCTATTTCCCGCGCATCCTGAGCCTCGTCCTGATCGGCTTCGGCATCGTCACCTTCCTCAAGGGGCTGCGCCATTGCATGCCGGTCGAGGGCGGCTGGGCCTGGCTGCCGCTCTTCCTGCTGAGCGCCGCGCTCCTGCTTTTCGGCTTCCTCCTCGAACGCCTGGGCCTCGTGCCGGCGCTCTTCGCCCTGTTCTTCGTCTCGGCCCGGGCCGGCCACGAATTCAAGGCGCTGGAGGTCCTCGTCCTGACCGCGGTGATGTCGGTCTTCGCGGCCGCCGTCTTCGTCTGGGGGCTGAAGCTGCCCTACGCCCTCTTCGCCTGGAACTTCTGAGCCATGGAGATCATCGATCACTTCGTGCTCGGTTTCGGCGTCGCCCTGTCGCTGCAGAACCTGGCCTATTGCTTCCTCGGCGTGCTGCTCGGCACCCTGATCGGCGTGCTGCCGGGCGTCGGCCCGCTGGTGACGATCTCGATGCTGCTGCCGATCACCTTCGGGCTGCCGCCGGTCTCCGCCGTCATCATGCTCTCCGGCATCTATTACGGCGCGCAATATGGCGGCTCGACCACGGCGATCCTGGTCAACCTGCCCGGCGAGACCTCGTCGGCCGTCACCTGCCTCGACGGCTACCAGATGGCCCGCCGCGGCCGGGCCGGTGCGGCGCTCGCGATCGCCGCGCTTTCCTCCTTCGTCGCCGGCTGCATCGGCACGCTGCTGATCGTCGCGCTCGGCGTGCCGCTCGCCTCCTGGGCGCTGCGCTTCGGCGCCGAGGACTATTTCGCCCTGATGGTGCTCGGGCTCGTCGCAGCCTCGGTGCTGAGCCATGGCGACATGGTCAAGGCGCTCACCATGGTCGTAGTCGGCCTGCTGATCGGCCTCGTCGGCACCGATGTGAACTCGGGCGTCGAGCGCTACACCTTCGGCCTGCCCGAACTCGCCGACGGCATAGGTTTCACGGTGCTCGCCGTCGGCATGTTCGCGATCTCCGAAGTCGTCCTCAACCTGGAGCAGAAGGAGGCGCGCGAGGTCTTCACGAAGAATGTCGGCGGCCTGATGCCGCGCTGGGAGGACTTGAAAGCCTCGTTCCTGCCGACCTTGCGCGGCACCGCCATCGGCTCCTTCTTCGGCATCCTGCCGGGCACCGGCCCATCGATCTCCTCGTTCTCCGCCTACATGCTCGAGAAGAAGCTGGCGAAGGACCCGTCCCGTTTCGGCCAGGGCGCGATCGAGGGCGTCGCCGCGCCGGAAGCTGCCAATAACGCAGCCGCGCAGACCGCCTTCATCCCGACGCTGACGCTGGGCATCCCCGGCAGCGCGACCATGGCGCTGATCCTCGGCGCGCTGATCATGAACGGCGTCCAGCCCGGTCCCACGGTGATGGCGCGCAATCCCGAACTGTTCTGGGGCGTCATCGCCAGCATGTTCATCGGCAACGCCTTGCTCGTCGCGCTGAACCTGCCGCTTGTCGGCCTCTGGGTGCGCCTGCTCAGCATCCCCTATCGCTGGCTGTTCCCGGCGATCGTGATGTTCTGCGCGCTCGGCAATTACAGCCTCAACAACAGCGCGATCGACGTCTATCTCTGCGCGGCGATCGGCGTGCTCGGCTATGTCTTGGCCAAGCTCAAATGCCCGCCGGCGCCGCTGGTGCTCGGCTATGTGCTTGGCCCGATGATGGAAGAGAACATACGCCGGGCGCTGCTCCTGTCGGAAGGCGATCTCTCGATCTTCGTGAAGAGCCCGATCAGCCTGACCTTCCTCACCCTCTCGCTGCTGTTGCTCGTCAGCATGGCCCTGCCCGCCATCCGCCGCGGCAAGGCCCGTGTCGATCAGGAGGAGGAGGCCGGCGCGACCTGAGCGCGCCGTCTCGTCCCCCTTCGCAAACCATCATCCTCCCAGCCGCTGCGCGGCCCGGTTCGCCGCGCCGGCCAGCCATGACAACCAAGGACGTCCCATGATTGGATTTCGCATCCTCAAGCGCCGCCGCCAGGTCGCCCCCGACCTCGTCGAGCGCTTCCGTACGGTGCCCGTCGCCAATGTCAGCGATTCCATGTGGCGCATGACCGCCGGCGGCGCCTCGCTGCGCCCGCTTCACCGCGGCGGCGTGATGGCAGGCCCGGCGCTTACCGTGAAGACGCGTCCGGGGGACAACCTGATGATCCACAAGGCGCTCGACCTTGCATCTCCCGGCGACGTCGTCGTCGTCGATGGCGGCGGCGACCTCACCAATGCCCTGATCGGCGAATTGATGATCGCCCATGCCCGCACGCGCGGCATCGCCGGCATCGTGCTCCATGGCGCGGTCCGCGACTCCGCCTGGATCCGCGAGAACGACCTGCCGATCTACGCCGCCGGCATCAGCCATCGCGGCCCCTACAAGGACGGCCCCGGCGAGATCAACGTGCCGATCGCGATCGAGGGCATGGTGATCGAGCCCGGCGATCTCGTCCTCGGCGACGACGATGGCTTTTTGTCTGTCCCCTTCGATCATGCCGAGGAGATATACGAGGCTGCTCGCAAGAAGCACGCAGCAGAAGAAAGGAAGATGGCCGCGATCCAGCAAGGCAAAGACGATCGCAGTTGGATCGACGCGTCCCTAGCACGCCTGGGCTGCGACATCGCACCGTAACAGTGGCCAGGCCCCTGACGCCTTGGGTCGCCCTCTCTGGCAAGCTCGCCGCAACGTCCGAAATTGGCGCGTGCAGGCCTGCTCGCATCTCGACCTCGCACATCCCCATTTTACCAAAGAGGTCGGCACTAAGTTCGAAAGCTATATTTCGTTTCTGGGGTTCGGCATCCAGCCGCCGACCCCAAGTTGGGCAACATGCTTGAAAGCGCACAGAACTATCTGACCAGCGCCCCTTGGCTCGCGATCACCCCCGGTGCCGCAATCACGCTCGCGGTGACATCGTTCAACTTTATGGGCGACGGACTACGGGACGCTCTGGATCCGAAACTTTAAGTCCGAACTCGCGCGGCCTGCCGACGCGGCCAACGTCTGCTTTCCAGCGGCAGCCCAATATCCGGAGGTGCCGCACTGCGCACCCACCGGCGCTCGACCGATGTGGGCCGTCGCAACTCTTGCGCCCTTTAATGTCGCGATACCGGCGACCGGATCGACTAAGACGCTACCGCGCAGCTGGGGTGGCTCGCGCGGATGCAAGAACCGTGACCGACACGACGCGCGCCTCCGCCATCGCCCATGCCGACCCTGTGGGGCGTGCTCGCGCTGGCCGCCCCGATCATACTCGCCAACGCATCGACGCTGCCAATCGGCTTCGTCGACGCGGCGATCATCGGCCTGTTCGGTGACGCGACCCTGATCGGCGGCGTCGCCGTCGGGGCTGCGATCTACAGGGCCATCGATTGCTACATCGCTTTCTGCACATCAGCACGACGGGCCGCACTGCGCAGGCCTATTGCGACCGGCTGCATTTCCCTGACAAGTTTGGTCCAATTTCATGAATTGGACCAACTTGTTACGGGTACAGCTTACAAACCTACAAGTGCCGGCCGTTAGAACGGAATGTCGTCGTCGAGATGGCTGGAGGACGAGCGCCCGCCGCCACCGCCACCGCCGCCGCTCGACATCGCGGGCTGGCGCGAACCGCCGCCGCCCATCGCGCCCGAACGGCCGAAGGAGCCGCCACCGCCGCCGCCCGAGCGTTCCTCCATGTAGCCGCCGCTGCTGCCGCCGCCCTCGCTATACTCGTCGCCGCCGCCCTGGCGGCTGTCGAGGATGGTGAGCTCGCCGCGGAAACGCTGCAGCACGATCTCGGTGGTGTATTTCTCGACGCCGGACTGGTCCTGCCATTTCCGGGTCTGGAGCTGCCCCTCGATATAGATCTTCGAGCCCTTCTTCAGGTACTGCTCGGCCACCTTCGCCAGGTTCTCGTTGAAGATCACGACCGAGTGCCACTCGGTGCGCTCCTTGCGCTCCCCGCTCTGCTTGTCGCGCCAGGTCTCGGAGGTGGCGATACGCAGATTGACGACAGGCTCGCCGCTGCCGAGGCGGCGCACTTCGGGATCGCGCCCGAGATTGCCGACCAGAATGACCTTGTTGACGCTACCAGCCATGACAGGCTCCATTTCCTGCGCACTTCACACAAACCGGCCGATCGACCGGAGCCGAACCCTATCGGCCGATCAGGGCATTATCAATCATGTTCCCGTTTTGTTCAAGGGGTTTTCCCCCGGCGAATCATGGCGCCGGGGGGTGGGTTGACCGTTTGGAGGCTACGGCAGATCGCCTTGCAGCTCGACACCGAGCGATGCCAGCGCGCGCCAGTAGCCGGGGTAGGTCTTGCCGACGCAGGCGGGGTCGAGGATCGTGACGCCGTTGAGCTTGAGGCCCGCCAGCGCGAAGCTCATGGCGATGCGGTGATCGGCATGGCTGTCGATCCGCGCCGCGACGGTCTGCCCGGCGAGGGTGGGGTCGGACGCGACCAGAAGATCGTCCCCCTCCTCCCGGCCGAGCCCCGGCCGGATGCGCGCCAACCCTTGCGCCAGGGCCGCGACGCGGTCGCATTCCTTGACGCGCAGATTGGCGATCCCGACGAAACGGACCGGCGTCCGGTTGAAGGCGGCCAGCACCGCGAGGGTCGGAATCGCATCCTGCATCTGCGAGCCGTCGATGACGGCAGGCAGGTTCGGAAAGCTGGCGATGACCTTGTGCGCGGCGGCGTCGGGCTGGGTGAAGGCCGAGGGGGCGACGCCGAGATCGATGGCGCCGCCGGTCAGTACTTCCGCCGCCCAGAGATAGGTGGCGGCCGATGCGTCCGGCTCGATCAGGAAATCGATGGCCTCGTAGCCGGTCGGCTCGACCCGCCATGTCGCCGGGTCCGGTTGGGAAACCTGCGCGCCGAAGGCCCTCATCACGGCCAGCGTCAGATCGATATAGCCGCGCGCGCCGATCTCCTTGCCGGTCAAGGCGATCTCGACCGGGCCGCGCCCGCAGGCCGCCGCCATCAGCAGCGCGGAGACGTATTGGCTGGACAGGCCGCCGTCGATCTCAACGCGCCCGGCGGGGAAGCCACCCTGCCCTTCGACCGTGACGGGCGGGCAGCCGCTCGGCGCGCTCGCTGCGACGCCGAGCGCCCGCAAGGCCTCGACCAGCGGTGCGATCGGCCGCTTGCGCATGTGCTCGTCGCCGTCGACGACCACCTTCCCGTCGACCAGCGCGGCGGCAGCCGTCAGGAAGCGCGTCGCGGTGCCGGCATTGCCGAGGAAGAGCGGTTCGGCCGGCGGCTGCAGCCGTCCCGAGCCGGAGACGACGAAGGTCGTGGCGTCGGGCTCGTCGACGGTCACGCCCATCGCGCGGACCGCCTGCGCCATGTAGCGGGTGTCGTCGCTCTTCAGGGCGCCGGTCAGGCGGCTGGTGCCGCCCGCCAGCGCCGCCACGAGCAGGGCGCGGTTGGTGATGGATTTCGAGCCGGGCGGCAGGACGCGCCCCCGCAAGGGGCCTCCCGGCGGAACGATCGTCAGTGCCCCCGTCGCATTCGTCATCTGCGCTTTCGCCCGTCTCAAGCCCGCGCCCGAACGGCGCCTGCAAGCTCATAATATGACGGGGCCGGCTTGTCGCGATCGAAGCGCGGGTGCCTTCATGCCCGGGCCGATTGGGTCAGCCATCCGTCCGGCGTGCGCCGAGAACGGCCTGCGCCATCCGGTCGAGCAGCACGGCGAGCAGGACGATGCCGAGCCCGCCGACGAAGCCGAGGCCGGGATCGGCCCGCTGCAGGCCGAGCAGCACGATCTCGCCCAGCCCCTTGGCCCCGATCATCGAGGCGACCACGACCATGGCGAGCGCCATCATGATCGCCTGGTTCAGCCCCTGCAGGATCACCGGCCGCGCGAGCGGCAGTTCGATCAGCCAGAAGGCCTGCCTCGGCCTGAGGCCCAGCGCCCGCGAGGCCTCGACCAGCCCGGCATCCACGCCCCGCAGGCCGAGCTCGGTCAGGCGCGCGAAGGGCGGCAGCGCGTAGATGAGCGTCGCGACCAGCGCCGGCGCACGGCCAAGCCCGAGCAGCATCGCGACCGGGATCAGGTAGACGAAGCTCGGGATGGTCTGCATGAGGTCGTAGAGCGGCGCCAGCACCTTCCCCAGACGCGGCAACCGCGCCGCCGCGACGCCGAGCGGCAGGCCCAGCAGCACGACGAGCACCACGGCCACGGCGACAAGCGCCAGCGACTGCATCGCCTCGCCCCAGACGCCCAGGCCCGCGAGAGCCAGCGGCAGGATCGCCATGGCCAAGGTGAAGCCGATCCGCCGGGTCGCGAGCCAGGCGCCTGCGGCGACGGCCAGGACGAAAGCTGGAACCGGCACGTGCTGAAGCAATGTCTCGACAGCGCGGACCGGCGCCGTCAGCACCACGCCGACGCCGTCGAGCCTGTCGCCATAGCCGGTGACGAGTGCATCGACGGCGCGATTGACGGCGCCTTGCAGCGCCTTGCCGAGATCCGGCACGGAAGCGCTAGTCACAAGCTGGCGGCAACCTTGCCGGCGACATCCGCCGGCAGCCACTTCTTCCAGATATCGCCCTGCGTCTTCAGGAAGACGAGCGCCTGCTGCTCGGGCGTGATGCCCTTCTCGCGGGCTTCCGCCAGCATCTTCGAGGTCACGTCGCTGGTCGTGCCGTAACTCTTGAAGAACCCGGCGAGCTGCGGCGCCTTCTTAGCGAGGTCGACATTGGCGCCGATCACGACCTTGCTGGTCGGATAGGCGGTGGCGCGCTTGGGGTTGTCGCTGGCCTTCAGCTCGGCCCAGACGCCCGCATCGAAGGGCGGCTCCTCCAGCTTGACGAGATCATAGGCGCCGAGCAGCCAGCTCGGCCCCCAATAGTAGAACACGACCGGGCGCTTGCGCTTGAGCGCGGCCTCGATCGCGGCGACCAGCGCCTCGCCCGAGCCGCCGCGCGTGTTGGTGAAATCCTCCGTGAGCCCATAGACCGCGAGCTTCTTGGTGTTGATGCCCTCGCAGACCCAGCCGGCGACGCAATTGTAGAAGCGCCCCTTCCCCGGCTCCTCCGGATCGGCGAAGAGCGCCTTGTAGCGCTTGAGGTCTTCGGCCTTCTTCAGGTCCGGCGCCTTGGCGTCCGGTCCCGAGACGAGATAGCGCGGCACGAACCAGCCTTCGCTCGCGTCCGGGAAGGTGGTGCCGAGCGGCTCGACCTTGCCGGCCTCGGCCGCCTTCACCCAGGCATCGACCGGGTTGGCCATCCAGATTTCCATGACGATATCGACGTCGCCGCGCGCCATGCCGTTGACCAGCGGCGCGATCACACCCGGCACGCGCTCGACCTTGCAGCCGTACCCGCGCTCGGCGATCGCGCTGGCGACGGCGGTGTGGAACGCGGCGGAATCATAGTCGAGACCCGCCATCTTCAGCGGGCGATCGAGCTCGCAGGCCATGGCCTGTGCGCCGAGCCCGAGGCCGAGCGCGAGGGCTGCTGCTCCAAGAACGGCTTTCATCGGCATCACTCCCCAGTTGATCATGACAAAAGCCGCCGGAGCCTGTGACGCAGGCGGTTCGCGCTGTAACGCCGGGCCGGACGAATTGATCCATCCTTCCGGCCCGCTGCAACACAGCATCGCGCAACCGGGGCGGCGAAGCGATGCACGACCCTGTCAGCACCCGTCAGGACCGTGCGGGACTCGCGAGCCGCCCAGCCCCGCCCCGGCTATCGGCCGCGATAGGGCACACCGTCATCCCATCGCGACTGCCAGTGGGACAGGAACCGCGCCGCGATATCCGGCATGTCCCTGATGACGACGACGTTCTCGGAGTTCTTCGTCTCGGCGGACGGAGCATAGTTGAACGATCCGGTCTGGACCGTGCTGCCGTCGACGATAATCGTCTTGTCGTGATGAAGGTGGAAGCGGTCGTTCGTGCGCAGTTCCACGCCGTTGCGCGTCACGAAATCCATGGCGGCCCTGCTGGCCCTGCCCATGTTGCGATCCTTGTCGACGACCACGCGAACCGCGGCTCCGCGATTCTTCGCCGCCACCAGCGCATCCGCGACGTCCTGTGCCTGAAAGGCATAGGCGAGGACCTGGACGCTGCGCCTGGCCTCGCCGATCACCTTGAGCACCAGGGCGCGCGCCGACCCCTCCGGCGAAAAGCCGACCTCGACACCAGGCGCAGCCTGAGCGGCCGGAGAAAAAACCAGCATGGCCGCCAAACCAATGATGCGGATCGTGTTCATGACGGCCTCGCTTTTCGATTGCTGACGCCATGGAAGGCCAAACGCATCGGCGGTACAAGGCGAGTCCCAGCCGCCGCTATCGCGAAACAGGACGCCCCGCCGTGACAGCCCAGAACAGCATCGTCCTCTCCAGCGACCACGCCGCTATCCCGCTGCGGCAGGCCATTGCCAGGCATGTGGCGGCGCAGGGCTGGGCGGTGGTCGATATCGGCCCGACGACGCCAGAGAGCACGCCCTACCCGCAGCATGGCGAGGCGGCGGCAAGACTGGTCGCCTCCGGTGATTGCCGGCTCGGCATCATCCTGTGCGGCACCGGCCAGGGCATCATGATGGCGGCGAACAAGGTCAAGGGCATCCGCTGCGGCGTCTGCTCCGACACGTTCTCGGCCCGGATGATCCGCGCTCATAACGACGCCAACATGCTCTCGCTCGGCGCGCGCGTGGTCGGCGAAGGGCTGGCGCTGGAGATCGTGGACGCGTTCCTCTCCGCCACGTTCGAAGGCGGCCGGCATGCGGCGCGGGTCGAGATGGTCGCGGCGCTGGAAGGGTAGCGCGGCGCATGTGACCGAGCTGGGAATGGCTACCTGGGCGTGCGCCCCATTGTCGGCTCCCGACCCGTTGCGGACTTCGTCGAGTGGCAGAACAGTGCCAAGAGGTTGTTCTGGGATGCACGACAGAGCAGGAGCAGATCGTGACCGACCGATTTGAACGGCACCGCCAACCCTGGACCTCGGAGGAGCTTCAGAAGCTGAAGCTGCTCGCGGGGAAAGGTATGGCACTCAAAGCGATTTCAAAGGCTATGACGCGCAGCGAGGAATCCATCAAGGATCGCGCCAAACTCGATGGAATCAAGATTGCCAAGCTTCGGTAGACCGGATTCGCAGCGCCATTCCGCAATGCAAATTGACGGAATTTGGTCGCCGGATCGGAGAAAACTCATTGGGGTGAGAAGCTAGAGGTCCGCTTACGACCCGGTGCGGACCATTGCGGGGGGAGCGCGGTACGCAACGCAACATGCTAGGTTGCTCCATTACCAGCCCTGCCGATAGAACCTGCCGACTCTGGGGCCGATCTCGGGCTCCGTCTGTTGCGTCCAAGCCTTATCAAACGAGTCTAGCGCAGGCGTTGAAGTAAGCCATTTAAACACATTTCTTGGCGATTCGCCTTGGCTATGGCGAGAGGAAATCCAATAGGGAATCCAATTCGTTCCGAAGAAAAGATAATGCCATGAGGGCACTGAAATCATTTCGATCTGAGCGCCCAAAAATCCCCAGCCCTGACCCATGACTTCGTCAAATCTGTCAATCTGAACGGGGCCTCGGCTGTAACGTAGGACCTTAACCGAGCTTGGATCGTTTACGTCATCGAAAGTAAATATCGGAGGCAAATTGCGAACATCCAAAGCCACCTTACTGCCCTCGTGGATGTCAGCTAGCTCCGAGGATATCGAATGACCTTTCTCAATTTCTTCATAACTAATTTTGACGTCGAAGACACTTCTAGGGAATTCATTATCAGGCACGGCAACAACGATCTTTTTTCCGCTGCTGGCCGTCAGGACGATGGCTTCTCCCCACATGTAGGAGCCTCCGCCAGTAACGTAAGGGCGGCCGCGCGCTGCATTTAGTACATATAGGCTGGAGCCAGCCAGAACGCCCGTGGGCGAGTTTAGCCGAACATGAAGGCGATATCCGTAGTGTATCGTCGTGCCGAACAGTCCACGAGCGGCGATAGGTAGCAAGATGGCGAGAGATAAGATGATTGATGAAAGGAGAATGACCGCTTTCTTCATTTCAGGCCAGCCACCGCTCTCAATCCGTTCCCTATCGAGAAACCTTGAACCAAACCGCTGGCGAGCGGTTCCCAGCGCAAAGTATTTAGCACATATTACAGATTGGTGTGTGAAGCGCGGTCCATTTGTGTGAGCCCTCGCGCTGATGAACTAATGTCCGCTCTGGACCCATTGCAGACGTTACCGTCAGGTTGGATAACTTGCGGTGTAGCATCTCGTTGTCCGATGCCGCCCGAAGCAGGGAGTGGAACATGGCGAAAGCGTATTGGGTCGCGGCTTATCGCTCGGTCAGCGATCCCGAGGCGTTGGCGGCTTATGCCAAGCTGAGCGGTCCGGCCATCGCAGCGGCGGGAGGCCGCATTCTTGCCCGCGGCATGCCGGGCCATGTTTACGAGGAAGGCCTGCAGCAGCGTACCGTCGTGATTGAGTTCGACTCCGTGGAGCAGGCGAAAGCGGCGCATGACAGCGCTGCCTATCAGGAAGCGCTTCGGGCGCTCGGAACCGGCGCGGAACGCGATATCCGCATCATCGAAGGCGTCTGAACGAGCCGAAGGATGGCTTCGAACGGCCGAAGGTACAGGCCGGCGTCCTGTCCGCGACTGCCCCGTCGCGGACACGTCCTGTCGCCTTTTCGGTGCCCATGCCGATCCGCGTCGGGACTACGCACGGGCCCCGGCCTGCTCCATCGCGGCGGCTCGCCGCAGGACCTCGGGCCGCGGTGACATGATCTGCCCGATCCGCCATCCGATCCCCGCCGCGACAAGCATCCCTGAGCTGACGAAAACGGCGAGGTGAGCGACTTCCACAGGCAAGCTCCGGCATAGGCATGGAGCGCCTTGAACGTCTCGGCACCGCATTTGGTTCGCCGGCCACGGTCGGAACCCCGGAGATCGGGACTTGGCGCGCTTCTTGTTGCGGCTCACTGGCCACCCATTGGAGTGCGCCGAAATGAAACACAGCGATCGGCACCGGCTCAGCCGGGCAGCGGCGAAAGAACCGGCGAACGAGGTTCGTTTCCGTTTGGCACTGGAGCTCGCGCTGGCGGCGTTCATCACCATCTCTGCGCTTCGGCTCCACGACATCCTGAGACCGCTGCTCCCCTGAGCGAGCCAGCGCAGCTCGGCTGTCCCGCCGCCGATTGTCGCGATGGACAGTGTCCCCGCTTCGGAAACGTGCGAAGAATAGCCCAATAGCGGGATTGCCCGAGGAAGTGGCGTGGCGCCGTTCCCAAACCGCAGCGATGGAGCTCGCCGTGCTGAAACGATGCGTCGCCTTGGCTTTCATCCTTCTCGGGCCGGTGGGCTGCGTCACACAGGACAGCGTTCCCCGGGCCAGAGCCGATGGGCCGGCCTATACGCAGCCGGGCATCGGCGCGCCGGCGCGCCAGACGGATTCGTTCGGGGGCGCCTTCAGATAGGCACGCGGGCCAGGCGCAGCATCGCGCCTCAGTACCCCCCTCTGCCCCAAAGAACGCAACAAAAAACCCGGCAGGCCAAGCCTGCCGGGTCGTCGATATCGGATCGTCCGGCCGCGTCAGCCGCGCGGGGCGAAGGCCTTGAGCGCAGCCGCGGCCAGCGCCGACTTCAGGATGGCGCCCAGGATGAAGGGTGTGGCGCCGAGCGCGATCGCCTTCGGCAGGCCGATCAGGACGGCGAGCCAGGCAACGCCGATCACCAGGCAGAGCGCATTGCCGGCAAGCATCGCCGCGAAGGCGAAGCCGACGCGGCTGCCGTTCCAGCCGCGCTGCGCCAGCCAGCCCGTCAGGGCCGCGGCGAAGGGGAAGGCCAGCAGGTAGCCGCCGGTCGGGCCGGCGAAATAGGCCGCGCCGCCGACGGCGCCGGCGAAGACGGGCAGGCCCATGGCGCCCTGCGCCAGCCAGGCGATGACGGCGACCGCGCCGAGACGCCAGCCATAGAGCGCGCCGATCAGCGTGACCGCGAAGGTCTGCATCGTCATCGGCACCGGGTACATCGGCACCTTGATCTGCGAGGACAGCGCCAGCAGCAGGCTGCCGACGATCACGGCGCCGGCCTGCCAGGCAAGCGAGCGGCTTTCCAGCCGCAGCGGGCTGAACGGGCGGCTGAGGGCAAGATCGGTCATGGTCACTCCTGGGTCGCGATCAGAATTATCTATAATTTAGATCTTTGATCTATGATGGAGTCCATATCTCGGCGGAAAAGGCAAGCGCGCCCTTTGTTGGGAAGCCGGTTGGCACGGATAAACACGATACGCAGAACGGACGACGGCAGCATCGTTCCTATGAGCGCCACGCTTGTCATTCCGGGGCTTCGCGCAGCGAAGAACCCGGAACCCACGACTGGGTGCCCCCTTACTGACAGCGATTGCAATCGCTCGCCTAGTCGTGGGTTCCGGGTTCGCGCTTGTGGCGCGCCCCGGAATGACAAAGGTGTAGCACGCCCCTACGCCCCCCTCACCCGACGATCGCAAAGGCCCCGCGCGTCGCGCCCGAGGCGGTGCGGGCGGGTCGCTCGCCGATCCACTGGGCATGCCGCGCCAGCGTCGCGATCGCGGTCTCCAGGTCGCCATTGCGCAGGGCGTTGAGGATAGCGCGATGGTCGTGGTCGGTGCGGGCCTCCCATTCCGAGCGCCAGGCCGAGAACAGGAAGCGTGCGCTCGCGGCATGGAGATCGTCGATCGTCGCGAGCAGGCGCTTCATGCCGCAAGGCGCGACCAGCGTGCGATGAAAGCGGCGATTCGCCTCCTCCCAGGCGCGGACATCGGTGGCGGCGTCGCAATCGCGCCGCGCCTGCTCGGCCTTGTCGAGGATGGCAGTGGTGAGATGCGGCGCGGCATGTCGTAGGGCCAGCGCCTCCAGCGCGGCGCGCATCGCCGCGACCTCCTTCACCTCCGACAGGTCGAAGGAAGCGACGCGGACGCCGCGGCGCGGCTCGCTGATCGCCAGGCCCTGCGCCTCCAGCCGGCGGAAGGCCTCGCGCACCGGGACGTGGCTGGTCTCGAATTCCGCGGCGATATGGTCCTGCCGCAACCGCGTGCCGGGCTCGATCGTTCCGGCGATGATCCGCTCGGCCAGGGCCCTGGCGATGCGGACGGCAATGGTGTCTTCGGCAGGCTTCGTCATGATTTATAGATAATTCGAGCGTGCGACAGAGTCGATTGCGATTGGCGCGACGATCCCCACATGAGAGCCTCGCCGATCCTGACGTTTCCTGTCAGGACGACGGCAGCAGCCGGGACGGCTGCGTGCTATTCATGCCGGGCAGATTGCCGCGAGGCTGGAAAGGCCCGGCATTTGCCCTATCTGTAGTGCTTCTCCTCGACCGGACGCCCCGATGGCCCGCAAGACCGAATCCGCCGCTGCCCAGGCTGCTGCGCTGGAAGACATGTTCGACCGCAACCGCGCGGCCGACCCGAACAGCCGCGCCATCACCGTGCGCGGCGCGCGCGAGCACAATCTGAAGAATGTCGACCTCGCGATTCCCAGAGACAAGCTCGTGGTGTTCACTGGGCTCTCCGGCTCGGGCAAGTCCTCGCTCGCCTTCGACACGATCTATGCGGAAGGCCAGCGCCGCTATGTCGAGTCGCTCTCGGCCTATGCCCGCCAGTTCTTGGAGATGATGCAGAAGCCCGATGTCGATCAGATCGACGGGCTTTCGCCGGCGATCTCGATCGAGCAGAAGACGACCTCGAAAAACCCGCGCTCGACCGTCGGCACGGTCACCGAGATCCACGACTACATGCGCCTGCTCTGGGCGCGCACCGGCATCCCCTATTCGCCCGCGACCGGCCTGCCGATCGAGAGCCAGACCGTCCAGCAGATGGTCGACCGCATGGTCGAATTGCCGGAGAAGACGCGCGGCTATCTGCTCGCGCCCGTCGTCCGTGGCCGCAAGGGCGAGTTCCGCAAGGAGATGGCCGACTGGCTGAAGCGCGGCTTCCAGCGCGTCAAGGTCAATGGCGAATTCTACGAGATCCCGGACGCCCCCGCCCTCGACAAGAAATTCAAGCACGACATCGACGTCGTCGTGGACCGCATCGTGATCCGGCCCGATCTCGGCGCGCGCCTCGCGGATTCGCTGGAGCAGGCGCTGGAGCTGACCGACGGCATCGCGGTTTTCGAGTATGCCGACGAGAAGGAGGAGAACGGCGAGGCCAAGCGCGTCACCTTCTCTTCCAAGTTCGCCTGCCCGGTTTCCGGCTTCACCATTCCCGAGATCGAGCCGCGGCTGTTCTCGTTCAACAACCCGTTCGGCGCCTGCCCGGTCTGCGACGGCCTCGGCCATGAGATGCGGATCGACCCGGACATGATCGTGCCGGATCACTCCCTCACCTTGAAGAAGGGCGCGATCGCGCCCTGGGCCAAGTCGACCTCGCCCTATTACGGCCAGACGCTGGAAGCGCTTGCCCGGCATTTCGGCTTCTCGATGACCAAGCCCTGGTCGGAGCTGCCGGAAAGCGCGCGCAAGGCGATCCTGTTCGGCACCGGCACCGAGCCCGTCCGCATGGCCTATAATGACGGCCTGCGCAGCTACGAGGTGAAGAAGCCCTTCGAGGGCGTCATCACCAATATGGAGCGGCGCTGGAAGGAGACGGAGTCGGACTGGGCGCGCGAGGAGATCGGCCGCTTCATGTCCGAGACGCCCTGCGCCGCCTGCAACGGCTATCGCCTGAAGCCCGAGGCGCTGGCGGTGAAGATCGACATGCGCCATATCGGCGAGGTCTCGAAGCTCTCGGTCAAGGACGCGCTGGACTGGGTCACCAACCTGCCTTCACGGCTGTCGAAGAAGCAGAACGAGATCGCCCCGCGCATCCTCAAGGAAATCCGCGACCGCCTGACCTTCCTGCTCGACGTGGGCCTGGAATACCTGACGCTCGCCCGCGCCTCCGGCACGCTGTCGGGCGGCGAGAGCCAGCGCATCCGGCTGGCGTCGCAGATCGGCTCGGGCCTCACCGGCGTGCTCTATGTGCTGGACGAGCCCTCGATCGGCCTGCACCAGCGCGACAACGAGCGCCTGCTCGGCACGCTGCGGCGCCTGCGGGACCTCGGCAACACCGTGATCGTGGTCGAGCATGACGAGGACGCGATCCTGACGGCCGACTATGTCGTCGATGTCGGCCCCGGCGCTGGCATCCATGGCGGCGAGATCGTCGCCAAGGGCACGCCGCAGGACATTCTCGACGATCCCAATTCGCTCACCGGCAAATACCTCACCGGCGAGATGTCGGTCGCGGTGCCGGCCAAGCGGCGCAAGGCCACGAAGGGCCGCAGCCTCAAGATCGTCGGCGCGCGCGGCAACAACCTGCGCAATGTCGATGTCGAGATTCCGCTCGGGATGTTCACCTGCATCACCGGCGTCTCCGGCGGCGGCAAGTCGACGCTGGTGATCGACACGCTCTACAAGGCGGTGGCGCGCAAGCTGAACGGCGCGATCGACCACCCGGCCCCGCATGACCGCATCGAGGGCATCGAGCATCTCGACAAGGTCATCGACATCGACCAGTCGCCGATCGGGCGCACGCCGCGCTCGAACCCGGCGACCTATACCGGCGCCTTCACGCCGATCCGCGAATGGTTCGCCGGCCTGCCGGAGGCGAAGGCGCGCGGCTATCAGGCCGGGCGCTTCTCGTTCAACGTCAAGGGCGGCCGCTGCGAGGCCTGCCAGGGCGATGGCGTCATCAAGATCGAGATGCACTTCCTGCCGGATGTCTACGTCACCTGCGACGTCTGCAAGGGCAAGCGCTACGACCGCGAGACCCTCGAGGTGAAATACCGCGACAAGTCGATCGCCGACGTGCTCGACATGTCGGTCGAGGAGGCGAAGGGCCTGTTCAAGGCGGTGCCCTCGATCCGCGACAAGATGGAGACTCTGGCGCGCGTCGGGCTGGACTATGTCAAGGTCGGCCAACAGGCGACGACGCTCTCGGGCGGCGAGGCGCAGCGCGTCAAGCTCTCCAAGGAACTGTCGAAGCGCGCCACCGGCCGCACGCTCTACATCCTCGACGAGCCGACGACCGGCCTGCATTTCCACGACGTCGCCAAGCTCATGGAGGTGCTGCACGAGCTGGTCGACCAGGGCAATTCGGTGGTGGTGATCGAGCACAATCTCGAGGTGGTGAAGACCGCCGACTGGGTGATCGACATGGGCCCCGAAGGCGGCGACGGCGGCGGCCAGGTCGTGGCCGAAGGCACGCCGGAGGACATCGTCCGCATCGGCAAGGGCCACACCGCGCGCTTCCTCAAGGAAGTGCTGGATCGCCGGCCGATCAAGAAGGGCAAGACGGTCGCGAGGCAGGCGGCGGAGTGATCAGGTTTACAGAACGTCTGATTGAACGAAATTTTGAGTGTGGTAATTATCCCTGATCATAACGCAGTTATTGGGGATGGAGCGTGGCGGATCCACTGACTTCTGCAGTTTTACCAGCGGCTGGTAAACTCGCAGCCGCGGTTATAGATGTAGCGAAACCTGCTACCATCAAAGCTGCAGAGAAATTGATGGTGAAATATGGTGTAGGTCTATCAACATTGTTGAGTGATCAAGCGGCCCGACACCGTTATGTCAAGACAATAATCTCAGGAAGCACACCAATTGAACTAACTAATCTATATGTCAATTTGAAATTGAAGCGCGACGATAAAATAGTTCGAGATGATGATTTATTCAAGCTCCTAGAAAGCGAAAGGGCAATCCTAGTTCATGCCGCAGCAGGATCTGGAAAGTCAATGCTGCTTAGATACCTCCTCCTCACAGCGGCGCAGCATCTAAAACAGCGATTTCCGATTTTAATTGAGTTGAGAGACATTAATTCCCAGCAAAATAAGTCGTTTTTAGAGATAATACATGATTATATCGCAGATTATGTTGACGGATTCTCCAGAAATCAAACTGATTTTGCCTTAAAATCAGGACGCATACTATTAATACTTGATGGATTCGATGAGGTCGACTTTGATCATCGACGCTGTCTCTTATACACATCTAAAAGAGGGGGGGGGGGGGGGGGGGGGGGGGGGGGGGGGGGGGGGGGGGGGGGGGGGGG